>CAMDBH010000041.1 GCA_945889325.1 Klebsiella pneumoniae | reverse complement strand
TTTTACCCACGCATTCTCCGGCCTTGCACGCATCCGTTTGGGTGCAGATGGTGCCGTCGTCGCACGGCGCGCCTTCTTGCACGGCTTTGCCCACGCACTTGCCGGTTGCGGTGTCGCAACTGGCTTTGCTGCAAACGTTTGTGTTGTCGCAAACGACCGGCTTGCCCGCCGTGCACACCGCGCCCTCGCAGTGGTCCGCAGCCGTGCACGCGTTGCCGTCGGCATCGCAACCCTTTCCATCGTCTACAGTTTTTGTGCAGCCGCTGGACGGATCGCAACTGTCAGTGGTGCACGGATTGCCGTCGTCGCAGATTTTGCCCGGACCCGGTACGCAAAGCCCCTGTTTGCATTGGTCATTATCGGTACAGGCGTTCTTGTCGGCATCGCAGGGCACATTGTTCAACTTGTTGTACTGACAGCCCGTTAGCGGATCGCAGCTGCCGACGTTGCAGGCCCCACCGGCATCGCAAGTCGCTTCATCGGTCAAGCCATCGCAATCGTTGTCTTTGCCGTCGCACACTTCCACGTCGAGCGCCGGCGCGGCGCAAGTCGTCAGCCCGCTGCCGCCGCACGCGCGCACGCCCGCGCACTTGCCCGTGAGTTCGCCCTTGTCGTTTTTATGCTCGACAAAACAGCTAGTTTGAGCCTTTTGCGCCACCGCGATTTCACTGCAGGTGCATTCGCCGTATTTCAATTCCGGAGCCGTTGAAGTCTTGACGCATTGCAAAACCTTCGCACCTTCAACGGAATTTACACTTTGACAACCGTAACCTGCGGCGCAATCGCCGTCGACAGCGCACGCCGTGCCGCAAAAATTGCCTTGGCCACCTTCGGCGACACAGGCCGCGTCGCTCAAGCCCAAACTTTGGCAATCTTTGGACTTCACGCACGGATCGCACAAATGCAGAAATTTCGGCACGCAAATGGTCAAGGAATCTCCGCCATTGCCGTTGATCAGCGCGCACTTGTAGCCGTCATCGCACTTGTCGACGCATTTGGTGGCGCAGACTTTGCCGCTGCTGATGTCGATGCACTGCGCGTTGTTGCAATCGCCATTTTCCTTGCAAGTACAGCCTTGTCCGCCGGGGCAGTTGGCCGCGATGTCGGCAACCGCCACATCGCTCACCGCGTCGACCGTGACCGCGGTTTCGCCGCTGCCCGTGTCCGCACCGACATCGGTCGCCGTTTTGGTACTATCCAAAACGCCAACTTCGGCGCCAACTGTGTCATCTGTCGCCGCGGGTGTCGGCGCGTTGACAATGCTGCCGCACGCGCAAAGCGCGCTCGCAAAAGTCACCACCAGATTCAAGCGCGAGCGTATCATGGCGTTTTCAAAGTCCTTCATCCACTCGCGCTGAGTTGGCTGGCGCGTGGAGGCGGGCATATTACAGCATTGCAATAGATTTGGCGCGTTTCTCGTCATTGACACGCCGTCAAATTGGCGTCGTTGAGGATGCAGACCCAACCGCCCATCGAGTTGTCGTTTTCTGCGCACCAGCCCCAAGCGCCTTCGTTGTCCTCTTCAAAATACGAACCGCCCGTCGAACAAGTGCCTTGGTCGCACGGATCGTCGTCAAAAGTGCTGCACCAAGTCGAGCCGCCATCGCCCGGCGATTCCTTGAAATGATCCGCCAAATGCCAGAAATTGGATTCCTTGGTGGTGTTCCACGCTTGGTTTTTTGTGTGCCACCAGCAGGCGTACTCATCGCCGTCAGGGTTGAACAGGCCTTTGAAATGGTAGCCGGTTTCCTTGGGATCGCAGCCATTGCCGAAATCTTCACCGTTGCACTTGCTGCCAACCAGCCAGTCGCCCAAACATTTGCCAAATTTGCAGGTGTTGCTGCAAGCGTCGTCATCCTTCAAATTGCCGTCATCGCACTGTTCATCGGGCTGGTTCTTGATGCCGTCACCGCAGTAGATCTTGGCGATGCATTTGCCGACCAAGCACCACATCTTGTCGCCGCACGCAGTTTTGTCAGCCAAAATCACGCTTTTGCAGCCCGCCGCGCCCGTGCAACTGTCCGTGGTGCAGGGATTGCCGTCGTCGCACGGCACGACCAAGTTGTCCATTTTGCCATCGCAATTGTCGTCCACGCCGTTGCACACGTCGATGGCACCGGGGTTGACGTTCTTGTTGCCGTCATTGCAATCGCCGCCACCGCCCGGACAGACTTTGGGCAAACCAACCGTGGCCACGCCGATCGTGCAATAAGCGTCGCCGTCCGCGTTGCAACCCGTGTCAATGCCGCCATTGCAGTCGTTGTCGATGTCATCGCAGATATCGATCACCCCGGGATTGATGGCTTTGTCCAAATCATTGCAGTCCCCGCCGCCGCTGATGCAAATTTTGGGCTTGCCCACAGTCGCAATGCTGGCATCGCAGAAGAAATCGCCGTCCTTGTTGCAACCCTCGTCGACTTTGTAATCGCAGTTGTTGTCGACATCGTCGCAAATTTCCTTGGCCCCAGGATAGCTTGTCGCGCTGTTGTCGTTGCAGTCCTTGCCGCCTTTGGGACAAACCTTGGGCGAGCCGATGAGGACCCATTCGTCTTCGCAATACCCATCCTTGTCGTCGTCGCAGCCATCATCAGCGACACCATTGCAGTTTTGGTCCAAGTCATCGCAGATTTCCACCGCGCTCGGGTTGACCGTCTTGTCCAAATCGTTGCAATCGCCCGACCCTTTTGGACAAGCCGCCGGTTTGCCAATGGTGAAAATTTTGGCATCGCAATAGCCATCGCCATCTTTATCGCAACCGTCGTCGACTTTGCCGTCGCAGTTTTCATCTACATTGTCACACGGTTCTGCTGCACCGGGGTGAATCGATCCATCGGTGTCGTCGCAATCGCCGCCGCCTTTGGGGCATATTTTGGGTGCGCCCACCCATTGCACTTTCATGTCGCAATAGCCGTCCTGATCGTCGTCGCAGCCTTCATCGACGTTGCCATCGCAGTTGTTGTCCTTGCCGTCGCAGATTTCCGCGCTGTTGCCGCCAACAATCGGGCCGCATTCCGTGGCCTTGCCGTCCTTGGCGCAAATGTACGCCCCTTGAGCCGAACAGCCACCGACATTGAGCACGCAACCCTTGCCCAAAGTGCTATATGTTTCATCGGTCTTGCCGTTGCAGTCGTTGTCCAAACCGTCGCAGGTCTCAGGCGTCGCTTTGCCGGCAACCGCGTCACAAACGGTCGATTTGCCGTCGACGGCACAAACCTTGACGCCTGCGTTTTGGCAATTGCCGACGCCGGTGACGCAAGGTTCGCTCAAATTGCTAAAATTTTCATCGGTCTTGCCATCGCAGTTGTTGTCGATGCCGTCGCACGTTTCGACCCCAGCCTTGGCCGGCACTGCGCTGCAAACCACCGCCAAGCCATCGGCACTGCAAACATTTTTGGCTTTAGCCACGCAAGCGCCTACGCCAACCGCACAGGCTTCGGTCAAACCGACAAAGCCGTCATCGGTTTTGCCATTGCAATCATTGTCTTTGCCGTCGCAAAGTTCCGCCGCTCCCTTAACAACCACTGCCGAACAAGCCGTGCCAGTGCCGTCTTTGCTGCAAAGGGTCTTGCCCTTGGTCAAACATTCGCCCACGCCAATCGTGCAGTCACCGGTCAAATCGACAAAAATTTCATCAGTTTTGCCGTTGCAGTCGTTGTCCAACCCGTCGCACACCTCCGCACTGCCGATGCCAGCAATTGCCGAACAAACAGTCGCCGAGCCATCTTTGGCGCAAATTTTCTGGCCGCTGCTGGCGCACGGCCCGATGCCGACTTTGCACGCCACGCCCAAATCACCAAAATTTTCATCGATCTTCTGGTCGCAGTTGTTGTCCTTGCCGTCGCACACTTCGGTCGTGGCCGCGGGCGCATCGCAAGCGCTCAGGCCCGCGGGCATACACGTGCGCGTGCCCGCGCAACTGCCATTCGCGTTGCTGCTGACGCAATTTGTGCTGGCGCCGAGCTTGATTGCATCTGAACTGCAACTACAAAGACCGTCAGTGCGCCGGCACTGCAAGGCGTTGCCTTTGCTGCCCACGCTTTGCTTGCACGCGTAATCTTTGGGACATGCGCTGTCGTCGCTGCAATTGCTGCCGCAAAATCGCCCGACTTCGGCGCCGTAATCGATGCAAAGGGAACCTTTTTCAACCAGCGCACATTCGGCATCGGCATTGCAAGGTTGGCATAAGGCTAGAGAATATTGCGGACCTGCATCAAAAATGTCGGGTGCAACGTCGGCTTGCACCTCGACCGCCGCGACATCAGGAGCGGCGTCTTCTGCTTTGACCAAATCCGCCGCGGCATCGACAGGCGCAGCGGTGTCTGCCAGCACATCGACAGCCGCATCTGCGACAACCGGCAAATCTTGTTCTTGCAAATCAGCTAGTTGTGCGTCAGTTGCTGTGTCGTCGCCGCCCGTGCCTGCGCCGTTGCTGGGCACCGTGGCGCCGCACGCAACAAACGCAAGGACCGCAAACATATAGAGCCCAAATTGCGTCGATCGAGTCATAAATCCTTTTGCCGCAGAAGAGCTGCGAGACCGCCAGAATCCTAATTATTTACAGGAGCTTAATTTCGCCGTGTTGGGCATGCACACCCAACCGCCGTTGAGCGGGTCGCCTTCCGCGCACCAGCCCCAAGCACCGACTTGGTTGATGTCGAAATAGCCGCCCTGCTGCGTAACGCAAGCGCCCGTACTGCATGGATCGACGGAGAAATGCGAACACCAAGTTGCCCCGCCTTGGCCCGGCGTCTCCGTAAAATGTTTGGCCAAACTGTAGAAATTGCTGGCCGGTGACGTGTTCCAAGCCTGATTCTTCTGGTGCCACCAGCACGCGTATTGGACGTTGTTGTTGCTAAATAAACCTTTGTAATGATAGCCCGTATCGCCGGGAACGCAGCCGTTGCCATAGTTGACGCCGTTGCACGGCGTACCGACCAACCAATCACCCAAGCAGAACGTATTTTTACAAGCGTTGGAACAAGCATCGGCATCGTTTAGGTTGCCATCGTCGCATTCTTCCGTGGCCTGATTGACCACGCCGTCGCCGCAGTAGGCCTTGGGCGTGCACTTGCCGCCGATGCACCAGTTAACGCCACCGCAATCGGTTTTATCCGCGACATTGGCGACTTGGCAGCCTTTGACCGCATCGCAACTGTCGGTGGTGCAGGCGTTGCCATCGTTACAAACCACCGCTTGTTTGGTGCATTTCATGGCCTTGCACACTTCCGCCGTCGTGCAGGCGTCGGCATCTGGACACGCGGCAATGTTGGCCGCGTAGACACAGCCTACTGATTTATCACAGCTATCGTCGCTGCAGACGTTGTTGTCGTCGCAATTGACCAGTGCACCGCCACAGACCGAATTCTTGCAAACATCTTTTTCCGTACAAGCACTGCCATCGTCGCAGCCGACAGAATTGGCCGTATAAACACAGCCTTTCTTTGGGTCGCATGAATCGTTGGTGCACAAATTGCTGTCGTCGCATTTGACCGCAATGCCTTCACAATCGCCGAATTTGCAGATGTCGCTGCTGGTGCAAGCGTTGCTGTCATCACAGCTTTTGCTGTTGAACGATGGGTTGCAGCCCTTGACCTTGTCGCACAAGTCGTCGGTGCAGGCGTTGTTGTCGTTGCAATCTTTGGGGATACCGACGGCGCAAAAACCGCCTTTGCACGCATCGGCCAACGTGCAGCCATTGCCGTCGTCGCAAGGGGTGCCGTTCATCGCGATCGCGTCAAAAATGCAAGCCCCGCTTTGCTTGTTGCAACTGTCGGCGGTGCACAATATATTGTCTTCACAGACTTTTAGCGCGCCCGGCACGCATAAACTGTTGGCGCAACCGTCGCTTTGGGTGCACGCATCGCCATCGCTGCACGGCGATGCATTGGCGACATGCGCGCAACCGACCTTGCCATCGCAACTGTCATTGGTGCACGGGTTGCCGTCGTCGCAATTGAGCGCTTTGCCTTGGCAATTGGCGCCGGTGCAGCCGTCGTTCTGGGTGCAGGCATCGCCGTCGTTGCACGGTGCGCCGTCGACCTTGTTGTCGTAACTGCATTTGCCCGTGACCAAACTGCAAGCGCCGATCACGCAAGCGGCGCCCGAGTCACAGCTTTTTGCGGCGCCCTTGATGCACGCGCCGACTTTGCACACGTCGCCGACCGTGCAGGGATTGTCGTCGTCGCACGCGATGCCGTCCAAGTTGGTGGTGCTGCAGCCGGTGACCGGATCGCAACTGTTGCCGGTGCACGGATTGTTGTCGTCACAGCTTACAACTTTGCCTAAACATTCTCCAGTTTTGCACACATCGCTCTGCGTACAGGCGGTGCCGTCGTCGCAAGGCACGCCGTCCTGCGCCGCTTTGCCGACGCACTTGCCGCTGCCGCTGTTGCAACTGGCTTTGCTGCAAGGGTTTGTGTTGTCGCACACCACGACCTTGCCCGCTGTGCAAGTGGCACCGACGCACACGTCGCTCGCCGTGCAGCCATCGCCGTCGGCGTCGCACAATTTGCCGTCATCGGCCGTTTTGGTGCAACCGCTGGCGGGATCGCAGCTATCGCTGGTGCAGGGATTGCCGTCGTCGCAGATCTTGCCCGGTCCCGGCACACAAGCGCCCTGTTTGCATTGGTCATTTTCCGTGCACGCGTTCTTATCGGCGTCGCAAGGCACGTTGTTCAACTTGTTGTACTGGCAGCCGGTTTGCGGGTCGCAAGTGCCAACATTGCACGCGCCACCGGCATCGCAAGTGGTTTCATCGGTCAAGCCGTCGCAGTCGTTGTCTTTGCCGTCGCAAACTTCCACATCTAGCGCAGGCGCCGCACACGTCGTCAGGCCGCTCGCGCCACACGCGCGCACGCCCGCGCACTTGCCCACGAGTTCGCCCTTGTCGTTCTTGTGCTCAATAAAACAGTTGGTTTGCGCCTTTGTCGCCACGGCCAGTTCACTACATGTGCAGTCGCCATACTTCAATTCCGGCGCCGTGGACGTCTTCACACATTGTTTAACGGGCGCGCCTTCGATCGAATTAACGCTTTGACAACCATAACCTGCCGCGCAATCGCCATCGACGGCGCAAGCTGTGCCACAAAAGTTGCCTTGGCCGCCTTCATTGACACAAGCCGCATCGCTATTGCCCAACGTTTGACAATCCTTTGATTTTACACAAGGATCGCACAGATGGATAAATTTGGGCACGCAAATCGTCACGGAATCGCCGCTGCCGGAATTGATCAACGTGCATTTGTAGCCGTCATCGCACTTGTCGACGCAAGGGGTGGCGCACACTTTACCACTGCCGATTTCAATGCATTGGGCATTGTCGCAATCGCCATTTTCCTTGCAAGTACAGCCTGGTGCGCCGGGGCATTTGCTTTGGCCGTCCAACGCTTGGCCGCCTGCGTCGGCGATTGCATCGCTTGGCGACGTGCTTTCTGCGCCGGACTGGACATCGACCGCGACCGTGCCGTCGGGCGCCGCGAGTTCGGTCAAATTGAGTTCAAGGCCGGCAGAATCTGCTGACAATCCAGCATCACCCGCGCCAGCGCCAACCACGGCACCGCAACCCACCGCGGCCAGCAGCAGCAAGCCAAGGCTAAAAAATTGGCGCACTTTGCCTGTGATCGTCCACTGCATCTCAGCCTCAACTTTACGGCGCCCAGCGCGCAAACCAGTAAATTTGTTCAAAATCGCGTTCTTGTGCGCCGTTCATGCACACGGCAGCTTGCCGCGCGCGCACGCTTGGATCGTATTGAACACCCAGCCTGAAAGCAAGAAATGCGTCACCTTGCAGCGATCGCGCTGCGACTTGCCGCCTGCCAACGGTTCAAAGTAGGCCGCGTCACTGCCTCACATTCCTTCATAGTTTTGCTAGATCGCCCGCCAAACCGAGGCGTCAGAGTCTTGCGCGAAACCTTTTTACCCGCGCGGAGGCGACCATGAACCCAGCGACAAAAACGCAAAATCTGCACGGCATGCCCCAATTCGTCCGCATCGGTGTGGTGCACAAAGGCGCGTTGATTGTGGAGACATGCATTGAAAAACACAGCGATATCAAAGTCGGTGTCGGCCGAGACTGTGCGGTGCGCGTGCCGAAAAGCGCGTGGCCGCACGACTCCGAGGGCGTGGCCTTGCTGCGCTGGCTAAACGGCTGGCACGCGGTGATTCCGGCCGAAGGCCAACTGCAACTGCGCGGCGAAGGCGACGATGCGCTGCTGACCACGACCATCGGCGGCCAAAAATGCCTAGCGCTGCTGCAAAGTGACGGCAGGCTGGTGCCGGGCGGCAGTCGGCAAATCGGCGAATTGACCGTGATGTTTCAGTTTGTCCGCGATATGGCCATGCCGCTGGTGACGCGCGAACGCACCGTGTTGCGCGTCGGCTTGGTGCACGCCGATCGCCTGATCAGCGAGCAAGTCTTTGCCGACGCGGCTGAAGTGTGCATCGGCCCGCGCACCCGCGATTCGATCGTGTTGCCGGAATACGAAGGCGCAGCCGTTTGCGTCAAGTTGGCGCGCGACGGCAGCGCGACCTTGCTGGTGCCGGTCGGTTTGGAAGCGGTGATCGCCCAAGGCAGCGCCACGCAGACGCCGGGCCAGCGGGTGCTCAGCGGGCGGGCGTCGCGCAAAGGCGACGTGCTGCACTGCGCGATGCACCTCAACGAGCGAGCGCGTGTGCGTATGGGTGCTTACACGGTGTTGGTGCAAATCGTGACCCAGCAGTTGACCGTGGCGACGCCGGTGCCGCGCAAACCGCTGCGCCAGTTGCAAGATTGGCTGGTGCGCGATGCCGTTTGGAATGCCAGTTTGTTCGGTGCGACCGCGTTGGTTGCCGCATTGGTGGGCCAAGCGTTGCTGTACGAGTCAAAAATTGGCCGTTTTGCCAAGGACACAGCAGCGGCGGAAACGCCCGACCGCGAAGTGCTGATGGTCGAACTGCCGCCAGAGAAACCGGAAATCGATGCGCCCAAGGAAGTGGATGTGCGGCCAATCGCACCGCCCGCGCAACCTGAACCAAAAAAACCGACCAAGCCCGAACCGAGCAAACCCAAACAGCCGGCGAAGGTCACGGAAGCGGAAAACCACAACACCGCGGCCAAGCAAGACAATTTGGACGCCGAACACAACCGCCGCGCCGTGCTGGACAAATCCGTCGTCGGGGCGTTTGTCGGTGCCAACGGTCAGGCTGCGCGCTTGTTTGCGCCAGATGAAAGCGGCGAGGCGACGCAGCAACAAAAAGCCTTTAACGGCGGGCCAAACGACGGGCAACCGGGGGCGCCGGGACAAATGCGCCTCGATTTGCCCGCGGGCAGTGCCGGTAGCTCGCCGGAAGTGGTCGCGGCCAACCGCCGCGATTTTGGCGTGCGCGACAAAACCGTTAGCGCGCCGGTCGTGGCCAAAAGGTCTGAACCGATTTTCAAGCTGGGGCCTTTGGACGGCGGCCCCGATGACGGGCCAGAAGGCAAAGATGCTTCCAGCCTAGTGGGCAAGGTGATAACTCGCAAATCGGCTGCGGTTAAGCGTTGTTATGAAACTGCGCTGCGCGACAATCCGACGGTTTCGGGCAAAGTCGTGATTCGGTTTACGGTTGGCACGGCGGGTACGGTGACCGATGCCGATGTGCGCGGTGCCGCGGGGGCTTTTGCGGATTGCATCCGTGGGGTCTTTTTGACCGCCCGCGGTTTGCCAATTTTAAGTGCGCCGAGGAGTTTTACGCAGAGTTATGTTTTTGACAGGCCCAATTAGCGCTGTTGTGCGCATGATTTCAGCGAACCTGTCAGGCAGTCTTGCCAGACTTCTCAAGTAGAAACGGCCCGAGCGCCAAGGCATCCATGTCGGTGGTGAAAAAACACTTTAGCGCATCTTGCGGCGTATGCACGACCGGTTCCCCGCGAATGTTGAACGAGGTGTTGAGCAACACCGGCACGCCCGTGCGCCGACCAAAAGCGGCGATCACATCGTAATAAGGCGCATTTTGCTCGCGCGTCACCGTTTGCACCCGCGCCCCGCCGTCCACATGGGTCACAGCGGCGAGGTTGTGGACCTGATCGGGCCGCGTGGGATAAACCAAAAGCATAAACGGCGCGACTTCGCCGTGCTCAAAGAAATCTGCGACGTGCTCTTCCAGAACGGCCGGCGCAAAAGGGCGAAACCATTCGCGAAACTTTACTCTTGCGTTGACGATGTCCTTCATTTCCGCCGGACGCGGGTCAGCGAGAATGCTGCGACAGCCCAAGGCGCGCGGGCCAAATTCCTCGCGGCCCTGAAACCAACCGACAATCCTCGACTGAGCCAGCAGATCTGCCGCACTTTCGGCAATGTCCGCGGGGCGGGTGTATGTGCAACCCGATACTTTCAAAACGCTTTCGATGTGTTCTGCGCTATACTGCGGACCCCAATAATCGATGAGCGGGTGGCGCTCAATCGGCTCACCCAGCAGTTGGTGCGCGACGTACAGTGCCGCTCCCAAGCTGGTTCCAGCATCCGAGGACGCGGGCATGAAATAGTGCCCATCAAAGCCTGCCTCCTGACGAATTCGCGTGTTGGCCACGCAATTGAGCGCCACGCCCCCTGCCATGCACAGATTGGTTTCACCACTCCATTGGCGCGCCAATCTGGCGAGATGGACAAGGATTTCCTCAGTCACCAGTTGCATCGATGCAGCCATGTCCATGTGATGCTGGGTGATTTCACTGTCCGGCTGGCGTTGCGGCCCAAGCAAGTCCACGAGTTTTTGGGTAAAACGTCGCGGCCGCGGCAAGAAGAAACAGAAATAGCTCAAGTCGAGTTCAAAGCCGTCTGAGGTCGGAAAAAAAAGTTTTCGCACCAAATCTGCGTACTTCGGCTCACCGTAGGAGGCCAGGCCCATCACCTTGCCTTCGCCGTCGTTGGGCTCAAAGCCCAAGTATTGGGTCATCGCGGCGTAAAACGATCCGACGGAATGCGGAAATTCAATCGTCTTAAGAATTTCCAGCGCACCGCCGCGTTGGGCTCGCGCGACTTGGGTGGCTGTGCGTTCGCCGTAGCCGTCGACGGTCAACACGGCTGAGCGCTCAAAACCCGACAGGTAGAAAGCCGCCGCTGCATGGCATTCGTGGTGATTCAAGTAATGAATTGGTAAACGTTTTCCGTCATCCAGATGCAGGACCTGTTCGACGCGCCGCACCGCCCGCCCATCCATTTGCCGCAGCAGGTGAACCGGAACATTGTACAAGTATTCCAGATGATCGCGCGTCGTCGCCGCCATCCGACCTTGCGGTGCCTGGGCATGCACGCCGGGATTCCAAAAAAAGCCGACGGCATCGATGTCGGCCATCGTCAGCCCACCTTCGCGCAGACACCAACGGATCGCACGGGCAGGAAACGACGCATCGTGCTTGATGCGCGAAATTCGCTCCTCCTGCAATGCACCGACGATGCGCCCATCGACCAGCAGCGCGGCCGCTGCATCATTGGAGAAATTGATACCCAGAATCTTCATTTGCGCCCCATCCGGCCGCGCCGGAAGGCGAAGTCTATACGACTTGCCCAACAGCGCAAGGCGGCGAGTTCGCCTCGGATCGGGCACTTTGGGGGCAAACGCTTGTCTTTGCTGGCCGACTCAGCGGCGACGTCTTGTAGCTTTATCTAATAATTCCAAACGATCCGGCTCGTCCTCCGCGATCGTGCGCAGCACAAGCTCTGCCTGCTCAAACTGCCCCTGCCCCAACAAAGCGCGCGCCAGCCACAGGCCATTTTGCCCAATGCCGGGCAGCAGCGCCTCCGCCTGGCGCAGTTGCCTTTCCGCCTCGAGGTGCCGACCTGCCTTGAGGTACAGTTGGCCCAGCACATGGTGCGCATTGAAAGAATGGGGGAAATCGCGCGCCGCCGCTTGCTGCAGCGTCAGATCATCGTGCCAATCGCGGTTGCGCAGCACGGTGACGCCGGTGAGAACAACCAAAAGCGCGATGGCCACAGCCAGCCCAATGCGTCGCTGGATTTGGCCGACATGCAGCTGAAAGTGTTCAATAATACCAGCCAGACACAGCGCGATACCGACCGAGGGGAAATACAGAAAACGCTCGGCAGCACCCACCGGCAAGCGGATGATTTGGCAAAACGGCAGCAGGCCAAGCAGCCACCAAGAAAGACCCAATGCAATGAACGGCTTAGTGCGGGAAAACCGCAGAGCCAACGTCAGCGTCGCTGCCAGCAAGCCAAGTCCCCAAAGGGCCAACGGATCGGCCAGTGACGCGGCGGGAGGCAACACGGTCCAGTCGTAGAACGGCGTCAACGGCTGCGGCCACAGTAGCAAGTGTATGTAAGTCGGATAGATTTTGAGCACACTGCAGGCGACTTGCCAAGGGCTCAGACCCGCGAAGAATTGCACCGGCGAGGGCTGCAGCGCGAGCGCCTGGCGGGCGGCAAGCCACGCGGCGAGGACCAAACCCAGCGCGAGCGCGAGGGATGGCCGAGGGCTGTCGCGCGGCGTCCCAAGGGCTTGAGGCGAAGGGGAATCGATGTGATTGTTCGCGGTCATTGTTGAGTTTTGTGCCTGCGATTGTCTTTGCCCCGGCGACAACAGCCATTGCGCGGCCAGCAGCCAAGCGGGCAGGGTGACGGCCGTTTCCTTGGCGCCAAGGCCGATGGCATACAGCACGCAAATCCATGTTATTGTCCACGGGTTACGCTGACGATGCGCGTGAAGCAGCAAGGCGGCGACGCAAGCCGCCGTCGCCAGCAGTTCTGTTCGATAGGTCGCGAGATCCACCGCCTCACTGTGCACCGGATGCACCGCGTACCATGCCGCGGCGAGCAGAGCGGGCCATGGACCGGTCCAATGCAGCAAAAGCAGCAGCAAAAGCACCGAGACCAACGTGTGAAGCGCATTGCTCGTCAAGTGGTAGCCCAGCGGCCTCAAACCCCACAACTGGTAGTCGACGGCGTAACTAAGGGTGGCCACGGGTCTCCAAAACTGGCTCCCAATGCTGCGTTCATACGCGTTGGTGGATTGGCTGCCGACCGCGCGGGCCATCGCGTTGGGTAAATTACTGAAATCGCGGATGTCTGTATTGCCTACGATGGTGTAACCGTCGTCCATCGCAAAGCCGTTGCCAAGGTTATTGGCATAGGCGCCGAAGGCCAAAACTGCAACGATTACAATGCAAGGTCCGCGGAAGCGCCGCGTTTGACCGGCGACGGCGGGCGACAATCCGTTGGGGCTCGATTTTGTTTTGCCCATCGGTGACGACCTACTGGCCAAAGGGGCGCTGTAGCAGCAAAAGTGACTGCGTTTCAAATGCTATTTCATGCGGTTGTTGTCGTGCGAGGGCCACAAGCGCAGCCGGCACCAACTGACGGGGCAGCACAATCATCCGCGTTTGGGTGCGGGTCATCAACTGGCCGAGCGCCACCGAATTCAACTCGGCAGCATTAAAAAACACATTAATTTCAGTGGCTTGCTTTTCATAGCCAGGCGACAAAAACCAATGGCTGGCATCAGCGCGATGGCCCGTGTAGGCCGGCACCAAACGGGCAATCGCCGGTGGCGCCAACACGTTGCCCGGCGGCTCGTTGGCCAGTCGCGTGAGAATCGCCATCGTCTCGGTCGACACTTTGTGGTCGCGCAGCCCTTCGAACACCGCCTGTCCGGTCACGGCCACCGGCGCCAGGAACAAAAGCGCAGCTAGGGACCAAGCAAGCGGGCGCGCGCTGGCGCTGCAGCGTTCAAACGTCGCGGCGATGCTGGGCGCGGCGACAATGCACAGGGGCAGATGAAGGAAGTAGAGGAAATGATAGCCGTTGAGCACCGGAGAACTGTGCAGGAAGGTCACAGCAAGCAGCCAAGCCGCCAAACCGAACCGCCACGGGTGACGGGCGACAACCAAATCGCGCATGCCGCGCAGGGCAAAGACGAACAGCAGGCCAAAAGTCAAGGGATACCAGAAGATCGTCACCAGACGAATGCCCAGCGCTCCGCCCGAAGAAGCGAGGTAGACCGGATCGGCCAGTTGCCACGCCGATGCGGCCGCCAGCACAGCCACCGCCGCAATCGCGGCTGGCCAAGTCCGCAGCAGCGTGGGCCGCATGGGCGCATCGAACACCGCCAGCAGCAACGGCTGCACGCCGACGATCGCCAGCACCGCCAGCGCAGAGTAGGGATGCACGAACCAAAGAACAATAAGTCCAACGCAATACGCGATATGCGTTTGCCATTTGGGCTGCGGCTCAGGCGCCAGCACATGGCCCAGCAGCGGCACCACGAGCACCAGCCCCGCCAGCCAGAGCGGATTGTGCGCCGCCTCAAAAGTGCTCCAGCCGTTGGCGGCCCAGAAATCGTCCCGCGCAACTTGGGCGACCGCACTGCCCGAGTCGAGAAACGGCAGCACATACGCGTGCCAACCGCCCGAGAGCGCGATGAGCCACAGGGCCCACAGGCGGTGCGCGCGGGTTGTCAGTACGCGCTCTAACAGGCGCCATACCAGCCAAAAGAAAAGAAACAACAGCGGGATGCGCGACAGCTCCAGCATCAGGAACGCGTCCAAGCCCGTGAGTCGACACAGCAGGCCCAGCGCCTGATGAAAAAGCAGGATCAGCCGGCCATCGTGCGGCAAGGTGGTGAACGGATTGTGCAGCGTCAGGCTAGGTGAGGTGGCTGCTTGGCGAATGAATGCAACATACGCTAATACATCCATGGCGTTGTAGCCGATCGGTAGAAAAAAACGCCCGGCAGGCGCCGCGCTGGTGGTCAGCACAAAGAACGGCAGACCGCGCAGCAAGGCGACAAGGGCCGTCACCGCAAAGACCGGCCACGGCGGACGCAAACCGGGGCGGACTTGGGGCAAGGGCATCGCTGGTCAAAACCCGCGCCCGACATGGGCAATGGCGGGCAAAATGCGCCCGAGGCCGCCAGCTGTCAAGCCGATTGTCCGGCGCGGCCCCAGAGAATTCGCCACAAACACAGGGTCTAAGATCTCCGCCACCTACTTCTGATTGCCAATCGGCGGCTTAGCGCTCTGATTGGCCGCTTTGCCCTTGCCAACTGCCGTATCCACCGCCGAATTGAACTGCTTGGACGCCTGCTGCTTGGCCTTGGTTTCAACCGCCATCATCTTAGATTTGGCTTGAATTTGAACGGAATCGATGCGGCCGCGCACCAAGCGCACAAAAAAATCGATAATCATGTCGACGATATTCATGGGTACTCCTTTCCGCTGACGCGCTCAGCCCGCTTTGGCCAACGCGTCTTCAATGGCTTTCTTGACCGAATCGGCATCGGGGCCGCTGTCTTTGATCAGGCCCAATGCCTTTTGCAAATCCTCTTTGCCTTTCAATTTTCCAAGGGTATCAGCCGCTTGGGTGCGGACAAACCGCGCCTGTTCCTTGTTGACAACCAAGTCCACCAACGCTTTGACCATTTTGGGTTTGTTGAATTTGTCCATCTCATTGTCGTAGGGCACCACGATGATCAAGGCGCCAAAGTCAATGGTTCCGGGCTTTTTGGCGTGGGCGGCAAAAAAATCGACGTAGCTGTCCATTGCCGCCTTGCTGCGAATGCCCAGCTTCAAAGCGTAGACCGCGGCATACTGCGTATCGAGATCGTTGAGGAATTCCGCCAACACCTTGACGTCCTTGTCCTCGCCGATCGTGCCCAATTGCGTGACGCTGCAGGAGCGAACTAGCTTGTTTTCTTCCTTGTTCTTGGCATAGCCCAAAAGCAGGTCGACGTGACCGCGCTCGCCTTTGAACGCACCGTCGCCGACGTATTGGCAGCCGGCTTGGCGAACGCGCTCATGCTTGTGCGCCGCGAGGACAGCTTTGGCTTTTTCCAGCGTTGCGGCATCCGCTTTGTCGCGCTTCCAAAACCGCGCCACCGCTGCCCATTCGGCCGTCCCCGGGTGGTCGTCGTTCATCAGTTGTTCCAGCTTGGCGAACAAGCGCGGGCTGGGCTCAAAGCGCGTCTGATTTTGAAACACCGCGTAAAACACTACGGTTTTGTTGGGATGCCCCAGCATCAACTCCAGTTCTTTGGCCAGTTTGGCCTTGAGCGGCTTGGCCTTGGCCTGCTTTTCGTCGTAATTGGCCCCATCTGGATCGTCGATGCTTTTGAGGGCATCCCACACCGGTTTAAGGCATAGCGAGTAATCTTTTGCCGAAACATTATCCGCATCTAACGGACATTTGGGCGTCGTCTCCATGGCGGCTTTCCACACAGCGACCGCATCGCCTGCCACAGGTGCCGCCGCGGTCGGCGAAGCGGCTTCGGGCGCGACAACGGCGATCTTCTTGTCATCTGCCATTTTTTCAGGGACTTTTGCGCTTTCAGGCTTTTCCTCGGCCTTCACGGCGGGCGGTGGCGCAAGCGGTGGCGGATCTTTTTTGCACGCCGTGGCGACCAACAGGACGCTGGCGGATGCGATCGTGAACATCCCAACGTGCGACATGCTTGCTCCTTACAGCCAGAAGTGAACAATTCACCACGGTTGGATCAGCAACCGCTGGCGACAAGCGCAGCGGCCAACGGCAGATATGCGTTCCACCGCAGGGTCGAGCGTCCGCCAGTTTGGATTTTGAGTCAACTGCGGCAAAATGCCTCGCCGCGCTGCCGCATCGATCGACTACAAACGCTTGATAAAATGAAAGTTGTCCGAGCAGCCCGCGGCATCCTCTACTACTTGTGCTGTTGCTGCACCACACCGCTGGGCGTCGCCGCATTGAGAATCGCCGTCGCTGTGGCATCGCCCAGCAGGTGAAGCCGCATAAATGCAGAAAGATATCGCGCACCTATGCAGCGCGCCAGGTGGTTGTCCAAATACGTGAACGGCGTATCGTCGGTCATGCGCTTGTCTTTGCCACAGCCTTGGCTGAAAAATGACAATCCCGCAATATCACTAAAAGAAAAGTGACCGGCGTCGGCTACGCGCCACAGCCATGCGGCGTTATTGGCGTCGCCATAGTTTTGTTCGATAAACGCGTTGCCCGCCGCCGTGATGCTGTTGTCCTCTTCGGCCAAAATGAAGGCCACGGGTTGCGCGATCTTGGCCATATCCACGCCCGGCAACAGCGGATTGGCCATCGGCACGGCGATCGCCAAGCCAGCCTTGATCCGCGGGTCATCTTGCAAGACCTTACCCGTGGTCACGCCGCCAAAACTGTGGCCATACATTGCGACTTTGTTCGGATCAAACCGCCCGCGCAGATTTTGCGGCACAGCCGGATGGTTGGGATCCAGCGCGACATCGAGCGCAAAGCGAATGTCCAAAGCGCGGGTGGCCAAGAAAACCCCGTCGAGCGGTGCACTTTTGCCCGCCAATCCCTCGATCAGCGTATTGCCCGTGTGATCGGGCGCGATGACGGCAAAACCTTGGCTGGCCAGACGCTCCGCCAGCGTAAATGCCGAATAACGCATACAATTGTGGCAATGCGAGTAAGCGACCAACGGCCACAGTCCACCAGCAAGCGGCTGCGCGTCGCGCGCGGAATGCGTCACAACCTGCGCGCACGCGGCGGGCGCCTTGGCCGCGAGATCGGCAATGGTTTTGCGGCGCGGACCCTCCGGTTCAAATTCTGCGATCGGCGTGCCTGTAGCGGCAGCGGCCTTGGCACTTGGGTCGGCTGGATACCAAAGGGTCATGCGCAATGCGCGCTTGCGCGCGGGATCGGTCACCTCAAAATCGACATGCCCCACAGCATACGGGCCGCTGTACTGGCATTCTTCGGTAAATCCCGTTGGCAAATTCAGGGCCGCAGCGTCGGCTGCAACGGCCACATCGCCCGCGCCGTCGACCGCCGCTGCATCGCTGCTCGCCACATCGACGCTTTGGCCGTCCGCGGCGGCGTCCTCGGCGGCGTCCTCGGCCACGAGCGGCGCCGCTGTTGTGCCGCAGCCGATGGCTGTCACAGCGAACAAGACCGCCACAAAGAAAGTTGTCGCCCGCAATCGCATGATTTTCAGTCCTTTTCTTTGCAGCGGTGGCGGCTGCAAAACACGGCGAGCGCAACGGACCCTTTTGGTTCGCTGCGCCCGCCCAAGATTCAAACAAATTTATTACGTTACGGCAAGGTCGCCGTGACATTGATGACCAAGACCACGCCGTCGCGGATCAGATCGTCGGCCTTGCCCGTGTACATGATCCCAAAATCTTTGCGGTTGATGCTAAATTCGGCTTTGGCGCTGATGTCTTTGCCGGTCAGGGCGATGGTGACCGGAAAGGCCACGTCTTTGGTCACGCCGCGCAGGGTCAGCTTGCCTTTGATCGTGTGGGTGGTGCCTGCGACGGCCGCGTCGCCACCGGCGGCGATTTCCGAGGACACGAACGTCGCAGTCGGAAATTTTTCTACATCAAAGAAATCTGGGCTTTTCAGATGGGTCTCCAGCTTTTCCGTCCATTCGTTGCGCTCTTTGACGATTTCTTCAACGCTGGCGGTTTTGACTTCAAAACCAAGCGCCGCGCCTTCGGCCTTGCCGTCTTTGGGCACGAAATAGCCACTAAATTCCTTAAAATGGCCCTCGTGGCGCCCCGTGACTTTGCTGCCGATGAAATGGACGGTGCCCATCAACCGCAGCGCTCCGGCCGGCGCGGCAAACGGCGCCGGGTTGGCAGCAGGCGCAGCTGTCGGCGCGGCCGCCGCCGGAGCACCTGCAACTGCGCCAGCTTTGGCGACTTCTGCGACTTTGGGCTCTTCTTTGGCGGCTTCTTTCGGGGCTTCTTTGGCGGCTTCAGCAGACGGTTCAGACACCTTGGCAGCCGGCGCATCCTTGGACGGATCTTTGGCGCAGCCAACGCTTCCCAGCGCCAAACCGGCGAGCGACATGGCGATCATCGAACGAGATTGAACGTGCAACATAAACGATAACTCCTGTGAAAAAACAGTTTTGGCGAATATTCGCCCGACCCGGCGCAATCTTGCGTCGCGGTCAACAAGGCGCTTGGGCCGTGCGGCATCGGGCCGCCGCTTTCGCGCCGTGGATACAGTAGGACGCGGCGGCATTTGCGCAACGCAAAAGTGCGTCTTTTTTTGGCTGGTCGCTGTTGGCTTCGCAACAATTCACAATCGTTTGGGCCTATCTGCCATCAAACACCGGTCTGCGTTTACCCAACAACGCAGCCATTCCTTCCTTGGCATCGGCCGTATCCACGGTTGTCGCTTGGGCAAATGCTTCACGCCATGCTGCGGCGCGCGGATCCCAGCCCTGCATTTCATAAAAGGACTTCTTCATCAGCCGCACGGCGATCGGCGCATTGGCGGCGATTTGTTCGGCCAACGCCATGGCTGCGGGCAGCACGTCGGCGCTGGGCAATGCCTGCAAAAACAGGCCCATCCGCTCGCCTTCATCGCCGTGAAACACCCGACCGGTGAACAACAACTCGGCGGCGCGCTGCACGCCGACCAGGCGCGGCAACAAGTAACTGATCGCCATGCCCGAATGCAGGCCCAAACGCGCAAAAGTCGCGCCGTACTTGGCCGTGACGCACGCAATGCGCAGGTCGGTTACGAGCGCCAAGCCAAAACCGCCGCCAATGGCATGGCCATTTAAGGCACCAATCACGGGCACTTCCAGATCGAGCAGCGACAGAAACGGCGTGTACATGGCGTAACTGCGTTCGGCCGATGTGCGAAACTGCCCCGGTTCATCGCGCTGAATTTGCGAACGAAAATCCGCACCTGCGCTAAAATTGTCGCCACTGCCTGTCACCACCACGCAGCGAATCTGCGCCAGATCGCGCACTTGGGCCACCGCCGCCGCAAAGGCATCCAGCAGTTCAGGCGTCATGCTGTTGCGGTTGTGCGGCCGGTTGAGCTGGATTTGCGCGATGTGCCCGATTTCTTTTACGATAACTGCTTGTTGATCTGACATGTGCGGCCCTTTGTGCGGTTGCCGCGAATCATCCGCGTTTCGGCTGGCGCCTGCAAGGTCTTTTGGCTCCACCCGATTTGGCTGCGGTGGCGTGCATCCGCCGCATCCGTTAGACTCTGGCCCGCGACAGCGTTGTCGCAAGCGTAACCTATTGGGCCTGCGCATGGTTTTGTCAGGAGTGTCGATGGACAGCAAAGTCCCATCATTTCGCGGTTTAGGCACCGGCTCGGTCGTCGCCGGGCGTTATCGCGTGACTGGGCTTGTCGGCACGGGTGCGATGGGTGCCGTTTATTCAGCGGAACACACGGCCACGGGTCAAGCGGTTGCGCTCAAATTCATGATGATGGTGGACAACGAGAGTTTGGAGTTCGTCACGCGTTTTGAGCAAGAAGCGCGGGTGATGGCTGGGCTTAAACACCCCAATACGATTCGCATTTATGATTTTGGCCGCACAGATACCGGCGCCATGTTTATGGCCATGGAATTGCTGCACGGCAAGTCGCTTGAAGACATCATTATCGACAACTCGCGCGCAGGTACAGCGATTTCTGAAGCAGAAACGGCCAACTATGGGGCGCAGATTCTAAAGAGTCTGGCCGAAGCCCATGGCCAATCGCTGGTGCACCGCGATCTGAAACCGGCCAATGTGTTTCTGACCGACGATGGCGGCGGAGAAACCCTTGTTAAAGTGCTGGATTTTGGCATTGCCCGCGTGCACAACTCGGCGTTGACCAGCAGCGGCCGCATCATGGGCACACCGGCTTATATGAGCCCCGAACAGTGGCAAGGCAGCGACATCGACGCGCGCGCTGACCTGTATTCCGTAGGCTGCATGTTGTACTGCTGCGTTACCGGGCAGCCGCCCTATGAAGCCGGTGAAAACATGCTGGCGTTGCTGCACAAGCACTGCACGGGGCCGATTCCCGATCCGCGGGCGGTGAGCAAGCAGCCGCTGTCCGACGCTTTTGTCCACGTGATTACAACGGCTTTGGCAAAGCGCCCACAAGATCGCTATTCCGACGCGCGCGCCATGCGCGCGGCGCTCGAATCGGCCGTTGCCGGCGCACCGCCGCAGACAGCCCGCGCGGCCAAGGCTATGAATTTTGTCGATGATCCGACAATGCGCGCGCCGCCTGCCGCCGCGGTGATCGACAAAGCCCACGTCCCAACCGCGCCGTCCGTGCGGATTTCCGTGCCTGCGGCCCCGCCGGCATCCGTGGCCAACGATACATTTGCCCGCGCCGTTTCCGCGCCAACTTTGGAGCAACGCCCCGTCAAGCCCGCGGTCCGCATCGCGCCACAGATCGCGCCCGCCGCGGCCGAGGCAGCGGTTGTGGCGCCAGCGGCGATCCTAATTCCACTGCATGATTCAGCACTTGAGACAGTGGCGCTGAATCGTTCCGACGTGATGGCAGGGCTGAACAGCGAAGCCACCGCGGCGCTGCCGATCATCGCAGCAGCCCGCGCCCCTTCGTCCGGTCACGCGGCCGTCGCCCCCGCGCGCGCGGCGTCGTCCGGACACGCGGCCGTCGGGCCCGCGCGCGCACCCTCGTCCGGACACGCGGCCGTCGGGCCCGCGCGGGCCGCGTCGGCTGTCCCCGCGGCCACGCCTGCGCGACCTGTTGCCGATTCCCGCGATACAATCGCGCCGGGAAGACCCCCGTCCGCGGTACAAGCGGCTGTAAAAGCAACCGTTTCGCAAAAATCGGCCGTCCTTTGGATTGGCGGTGCGGCTGTTGGTGCGGCGGCCCTGATTGCAACTGCTTGGTTTGCCACGCGTCCTAGCGATAAGCCACCTGCGGCACCCGCCGCCGCACACGATGCCGCGCCTGTCGGGCATGAGGCCCCTGCGGCACTTGCGCCAACCGAAAAAGTCATTGAAAAAACGCCGGAATTGGCCGAGGAGAAACCAGTCGTCGCTGCACCGGAAAAAGCTGTCGCTGCGCCTGCCAAGCCAGTTGAAGCGAAGCCGGTTGAAGCGAAGCCGGTGGCGGCCAAACCGGTTGAAGCCAAACCAGCCGAGGTCGAGCACGAAGCTCCCAAACCGCCGGCCACAAAACCCATTGTGCCTACGCCAGTTTCGCATGGGCCGGCGACGGGCACCAAAGCGCCTGGGATTCCGGTCAGGCCTAAGCCGCATCCGCAACCGCCTAAGGTCAAAGTGGCGCCGCAACTCAAGGCCATTGATTAGAGATGCAGCATGCCGCCGCGGTCGGCACCCTCGATGGACGAAACAGCAGTGCGGCAGGCTGCATGCAGGCCGCGGATGC
The DNA here is from genome assembly GCA_945889325.1 of Klebsiella pneumoniae. Classification (GTDB taxonomy): domain Bacteria; phylum Myxococcota_A; class UBA9042; order UBA9042; family UBA9042; genus CAMDBH01. The sequence goes on along the minus strand of CAMDBH010000041.1, from coordinate 7,763 downwards.
GGGCTGCCGCGGGGGTTTGGGGGCGGCGCGCCCCCAAGTTTCTATATAGCGGCGCTGCGCTGGGCACCTTGCCTTGCAGGCAGGTGGCTTTTGCTGCACAAATTACTGATTATTCACAAGTTTGTGTAGCGGCGGGTCTCTGTGCCCGCCGTCCGCCGCAAACGCAGTTTGCGGTTCCTGCCTTGCAATTAGCCCTGCGGGCGGGTTTAGCTGCGCATTGCTTTTGCCTCCGGCAGATTGCGCCTAGCGGCGCGGCTTCCACTTGCGAGGGATTTTTTTTGCGCCTACCGGCGCGCGGTCATAAGGCACTTTTTGCGTACAACAGCTTTCCGCCTGTCGGCGGGTCAGGGTGGCCCAGCGCGGCCACCCCGACACCCCGCGCGCTTTTGTTTCAAATCATGGAGTTGGGACGCCCGCGTGCGGCTCCTTAACCGCTGCGTTGCCGTGCTTCGCCCGCCAACGGTTTCTGACGGTCGGCGATCGGCGGCGAGAGGGGGTTAGGGTGGATCAACGATGGAAGGGGCGAGGATTATGGGGTAAGTTGGGAGGACCGCTGCGCGGACGGGAGGCAGGGATTTTGGTGCTAAGTCAGCGGATTACGCCTAAATTGGGGTAGCGGCGGCCCGCCGTGCCCACCGTCTTCCAGAGCCGCATGCGGCTTTTGTGGAAGGGGAAAATTCGCGGAGTAAAGTTGTTGACAGCCGCCGCAGTCGGACGCAAATTGGTCCGACGTCGGCGGTGGGCGTTGGATTTTGCCGATGTTGGCGGTGCAAGACGATGGTAACGTGGGCTTTGCGCGTCTACAGACGACGATGGCAAGATGTGCTTGCGGCGCTCGTGCCCTCGCTTCTTACGATTGTTTCGCCACTGCCAAGTGTTTCCGCTGCTCCGCATGATGCTCCCGATGACGCAGCGATTTTATCGCAAGATTTAAGCTCGGCGAGCGATGTGGCGGTTGCTACGGAACCAGAAGAAAATCGTGTAACTTCATATGTTTGTGTCGCTACATTTCGCCAACACAAAGCTTGTCATGCGCAAGTATCTTCAGACTTGAACGCCGCCAAACATGCAGCGTTCAGTGCCCGTTCGTCCAGAAAAGAGATTGAATGCGGTGGTCAAGCTAGGCCAGGCAAAATTGCGTTTGAAATAACCAACAACGTGTTGGTTAGTCGCGAAGCCCCGTGCATTTCACCGTATGTCACTGTGAACAGTTCAGTCCGCAAGAAATGGAAACTGTCAAATCGCGGCGTAAGTTGGCCCCACTGCGCCGACGCCTGCCCAACCGGGTCAGGTTCCGACTCTTGCGCAGACACGTTTACCTCGTCCGCAGGTCAGCGGACGTCACCGCTAACACTCACAGCCGTTGATAATCAATCGCATTATGGATTCGGGCATTTCGGGATCGAGATCGAAACGGGGATCGGCTTGGTGTTGGGCAACGGCGCGCCAAAGTTCGCTCCGGCACACGGCCTGCTCGGTGCAGGCGTCGATGTCGACATCGGTCCATATGCCGGAGTTTCCGTGAGCGCAGGTGTCTCTGTTTTTGCATTTCATGAACAGGCCACATTCAGGTCGCGTTGGCCGTTGACGAGCCACGCATTCAGCTTGGGCGTCGGGATTTCTCGTGAGCAAGCGGACAGCTGTTTCTGGGCCCAGTGCGCTGCCCCTCGCTTTGTCGAGATCCGGCACTTACTCCGGCACTACGAAGCGGCGCATGAATGGCGGTCGACTACGGGCTGGCGTTTTCGCCTTGCAACCGGATTGACCGAAAGGGAACCTCAAAGCGACGATTGGGGCCGTGCAATTTTTTACGCTGCTGGGTGCTTCGGGTTTGGCTGGTAGACTGTGGCGCTCCTAAGCCGTATATTTCTTAATTACTTGAAACGGCATGATTTCGTCGGCCAACGTCACCACACTGAGGGGCAAATCGGGTGTTGCCTGTTTTGCCATTGTGCCCATAAGCGAACCCGCCTCGGCCACGCCCGAGGGCGCATTCGGGACCCCCTTGAGCGCGGCCAACGTCAGCGACCATTGTTTGAACCAAGTAATATTTTGTTCAGCCGATATGGAAAGTTCCGCGCTGGTCGGCTGCCGTCCGTCCTCAACCGAAATTGCGTTGAGCGCGGCGGCAAGCGTGGTTGCGGCGTTTTTGGCGCTAACCGCTAGCGACTTTTGCTGAAGAGAAACCGAATGGTTGAAGTCAAGCGCCAACGGAATGGCACTGCCTTTGGAGCTCGGTGGCGTCAGTAGCAATGGCTTGTCCTCCTGGAAAATAGTTTGTGGTGAAAATATGCTGGAATCGAGCTTCCCGACGGTAGCAAACTTGGCATCTAAGAAATTCGCGATCAAGGAAAACGCTTCGTCGGAACTGCCGAGCGCCAACGAGGGGATGCCCAGTTTGCAGTTAAAGCCGACGAGCAGCCTGAAGGGCGCCGGAAGCGAATCCACCCCCTTCCAAAACTCAACCGCTCCGACGGCGTCAATCACTGGGAAAAATAGGCTTGTCTCGCTGGTTTCGCGTTGGCCGGACAGGTCCATGACCTTACTCGCGAAGCAATCGGTTCGGCCCAAGCCAAAATAACTCAGGGTGCGAAAGTGCTGGTGCTTACTAAGGTTTATGACCCGACGCGGCATCCCGAGGAGCCGGATGTGGGGTCCAGTAGTCCGGTTCTGTGAGAGGGGCGGCGGCCAAAAGCTTCCGCCCCTACTCGACCCGGGCAAAACCCCACCAGCGGTATTATTCCAAAATATTCCGCCGAGCCGCCATCTTCTCAACCAAACCCTTGGCAAAACTGCAGTGCAACATCCTGTCGTCAATCGCGCAGGCTTTGTTGAACAATTCTGACGCTTCGCTCTCCTTGCCCTGGACAACCTTCACTTGGCCCATGTTGAACAGCGCACCGCCATCTTTGGGATCCCCATCGGACATCGCTTTCCACGCGGCAAAGGCTTCGTCCCACTTGCCCTCATCGCACAGCTTGATGGCCGCTTTGTACTTATCATCCGATGAATTCCACGTTGCCGAATAGTCAATCGTATGCGCAAGGAACGGACAGCCGTACCAATCGCAGTTGTTGTACAACGCGGCTTTGAACACCTTGTCGCGATCACCCATGAATGCGTCCTGTGCTTTGTGAATGCTTGAGGCGTGCCATTCGCGCTTGGGCAGATCGCGCGTGCTCGCGCCGTGCGATTCGGTGTTGACGCTGTTGACGACGCGGATGGTCTCAACTTCTTTACCGCTTTTGGTCCAAAGGCTGTAGACCAGATCCAAGCGGGCGGTCGGCACACTTTTGGTCGTTTTGCCATCTGGAATGTCCTCGTTGTTCAGGGTCCACGCCAGCACTTTGACCGAGAGCGTCAGCGGCTCAACCACGCCATTGGGCAGCCCTTTGGGCGCTTCCGCGCCCCAAACCTGATCGGTGGGCAGCGTCGGCGCGGTATTCTCTGTAAAAATCAACAACTTTTTCGCTTCCTTCTGAACTGGCGCAATCAGTTGCTTAAAACCCAAATCCGTGCGATCGACAATTTCAACCGTCGGACCAAAGGCGGCCGTCAGCGATCCCACTAGAATTCCGCGCATATTCGAGTAATCGGAAGGTGCCCGCTCCATCACCTTCTTGCCGACATCGACAGTGATCAGCGCGATCTTGGTGTGCTCAGGCACCGACCACATCGCCGGCTCCTGAACTTTGGCCATGGTCGACGAACCGCAGCCCAACGCGAATATCGCCGACAAGAACAGCGCAAGGGCAAGTAACTTCACAAACTTCTGCATTGAATTCTCCTGACGATGGCACGTGATGGGCGGCAAACGAGGGCAGAGCAGCCAAGGGTTGGCACTTGCCGCGGTTTTGCGACCATTCATGTGGAGTTGCTGAATGGCCCGTGCGTCACCGGCACTTCTAGTGCAATTTCTCGCCGTGGTCAACCAAGTCAATTCACTCTCACTCTGGGCGGCCGAGTCACCGCGGGCAGTTACCCGCCCGCGGTTCCCACAGATCCGGACATGCGGATTTCCCGCATCCGGCTCGTCGCCGCATGGATTCGCTGCGCGTTAGAACACCGGCTTGTGGGCAATGTACAGGTTTGGCAAAGGTAAACGCTTTTGCAAGCCGTAAAACCATTGCTAAGTGCGATTGGCTTGGCCGGACCTGCACCGTAGCCAGTACTGCCATATCCCTTGACCTGATGGATGAAATTTCCCATGGACCGCATGTTGCCGGTCACTCCGTAGTATCCGTAGTGCCCTTTGATTTTTTGGCACAGGGTCTTGTGCCGCTCGCCAAGTTACTTGTGGCGGTTCTCTCGGCACCAGTCGTCGATGCCCTTGATTGTTTGGGACAATCGGTCTTAGGCGGTTTTCCGCCAGACGACCCAGCTACCCTTGCGCGAGCGGCCCCAGTAGAACGTGAAGCCAAGAAAGTCGAAACTTTCCGGCCCCTTTGCTCCGACGTTGCCGTTTTGCATTTTCGCCGAGAACATCGGTGGCCGCTCAAAGCGCACCAGCCGTGTCTTGTCGGGGTGTAGTGTTAACCCGCAGCGCACAAAATGCTTCGGTAACACGGCCATGAGCCGTTCTGCGTCCTCGGCGTGGCGGCAGACAAGGATCGCACCGTCGGCGTAGCGCATCAATTTCGCCGCACCCTTGAGGCGGGGTCGAACTTCCTGCGCAAACCATTGATCAAGCACATAGTGTAAGTAAATATTTGCAAGAAGTGGAGACGTGTTTTCGCGCGGCGCCGCGCCCATGCAGGGCCACCACCTTGCGGGGTGCCGAGTTCCGTAAGCGCCACCGCGCCGGCCTCCATCACGCCCGCGTTGAGCCACTTGCCGATGAGGCGAGTCAGTACCCCGTCGCGCATTCGTAAGGCCAGAAATTCCCTCAGTTGTTTGTGGTCCAGCGTGTCGAAAAACTTCTTGAATTGGTCGGGATTTTCTAGTTGGGTCGCCCGTTCCCACACAATGCCGACCGAGGCGGCGCCAAGACCAGAAATCCATAGTTGCGTGTCAAAGCGCACTTGATTGCAATCGCCGAAATCGAGGTAATTCTCGCGTTCTGGATACCAGTCGCTGCATTGCAAACCGGATGCATTGTCAAGCGCCATCTGCGTTTCTAGCCAAAGAATGCGCTCACCGGGAATCAATCTCTTCATCGCTCAGTGCCTTTGGCGCCTATGCGCCGCTCAAATGTGCCCAAACCCGCACGTGGAGGCAAGTCCAATTCGGAGCGCCCGCCGTGTTTGTCAAAAAAAAGCGCTGATAACCGCGCGCTGGATGTTCGTCCGCGACGACACCTTCAGCTGCAAAAGTCCTGTGAATATAGCCGCTCCCGCGCGCCATCGCCAAAGCTACTGCCGGATTGTTCATGATCTGCCACGCGCTATCTTTTTCGGTCGGAATCGCCGAGCGCTGAAAATCAATCTTGCCTGCGCCCGGCCCGATTGCCGCGTATTCTAAGCTGTAATAGGCCTCCGTGTTGTTGTTCATCGGTAAGAACAGGGGCGCGGGTATGGCAAAGGTTTGGCCCGGATCGAGCACCACCCAGAGATCGGCCCAAAGCTGCGGGTGGCCCGCGGCGGAGTCGGGCGCGACCGCGTCAGCGGAAAGCAAATCAATCTTTGTGGCGTGCGAACCATCGGCGTATTCGATGTCGATCCAAAGGCGCAACCGCACGTAGGCAGCGTAAACAGCGTCGGTATTTGTCAGGCGAAAGCGCATCAGACCGCGGCCCTATTTGCTCGCCAAATCAGCATTGTTTTCACCAAACACTTTCGCCACGGTGTAACGCTGGCGCAAAATGTGGTCGGTCACGTTGCCGAGCACGTTGAATGCGGCGTCGATGTCTGTCGTCGCCGAACGCCCAAAACAGCCAATTCGGGTCCGGTCGCCGACGAGCAAGCCTGCCCCACGCCAGTGAGTTCGGCGGTGAAGGCGATGTTCTTCGCGTTGCCAATCGGCACATCCAGTTCCGGCGGTGAAATCCACACGGCATTGCCGCTAAGGCCGGTGTTGTCCAAATAGATCCAACCGTCAAAAATCAGCGTGCCGCGTTGTGCCATGAGATTGCTCCAATTCTGCGGACCGCATCGCAGATTCCGACCGACCCGAGATCGGGCAACGGCCTGTGTGCATTGTCGGCACCCGAGCGAATTTGGCAATGCGAGATCGCACTTCTTGTCCTTGCGGCATGCAAATTAACCTTACATCCGATGCGCGACACCAACCTGCTGGTCGCACGAAATTCGGACTTGACACCAAATTATCGCGTTGTTACAATCAGATAACGCGGAGCGCAGCGCGCATAGCGCATAGCGGTGAGGGGGTTCGCGATCAAGAATCGCTGCCAAAATGCAGAATTTCATCAACCACATGATTTTCAATCTTTTTCAAGCAGCGTGCGGCGGATGCTTAGTTGCCAGCGGCGCCGCTGCGGGGCGACTGGAGAAGCGATTCAGAAGTGTTATTCGGATTAGCAGACCTGACGATCCCGAATTGGACGAATTGACAGATTGTGCTTCAAAATCATCGCCTGCCGTCCGCGCAGCGGTCCTCCCAACCTACCCCATCATCCTCGCCCTTCTCATTGGTGATACGCCCTAATCCCCTCTCGCCGCCGATCGCCGACCGACAGAAACCGTTGCCGGGCGAAGCACGGCAACGCAGCGGTTAGGGAGCCGGGCGGCGCACAGATCTTCGCCTTTTCATTGCAGATATTGCACTCCGCCGCCGCCCGCTTCGCGCGACTGTCAGAACCCGACCGCTTCAGCGGTCGCAGCGGTTAAGGAGCGCACGCGGGCACCCAAATTTCTGAATAAAAACAAAAGGCGTGGCCGGGTCACCGCGGGCAGTTGCCCGCCCGCGGTTCCCACTGATCCGGACGTGCGGATTTCCCGCATCCGGCTCGTCGCCGCATGGATTCACTGCGCGTTAGAACACCGCCGCGTGAGCGATGTACGGGTTGGGCAACGGCAATCGCTTCTGAAGCTCATAAAACCACTGCCAGTCTTGGCGAGCATGGCCGGACCTGCGCCCTAGCCAGTACTGCCATTTTCCTTTGACCTGATGGACGAAATTTCCCATGGACCGCATGTTGCCGGTCACACCGTAGTATCCGTAGTGCCCTTTGATTTTCTGGCACAAGGTCTTGTGCTGCTCGCCAAGTTGCTTGTGGCGGTTCTCTCGGCACCAGTCGTCGATGCGCTTGATTGCTCTCGACAATCGGTCTTTGGCGGTTTTCCGCCAAACAACCCAGAAACCCTTGCGCGACCGGCCCCAGTAGAACGTGAAGCCAAGAAAATCGAAACTTTCTGGCCCTTTTGTTCCGCCGCTGTCGTCGCGCGTTTTCGCCGGGTACAACGGTGGCCGCTCAAAGCGCACCAGCCGTGTTTTGTCAGGGTGAAGCGTTAACCCGAAGCGCGCGAAACGCTTGGGTAACACGGCCATGAGCCGTTCGGCGTCCTCGGCGTAGCTGCAAACGATGACTGCATCATCGGCGTAGCGCACCAGTTTTGCCGCACCCTTGAGGCGGGGTTGAACTTCCTGCGCAAACCATTGATCCAGCACATAGTGCAAGTAAATGTTCGCAAGAAGTGGAGAGATAACACCACCTTGCGGGGTGCCGAGTTCCGTACGCGTCACCGCGCCAGCCTCCATCACGCCCGCGTTGAGCCACTTGCCGATGAGGCGAGTCAGTACCCCGTCGCGCATCCGTATGGCCAAGAATTCCCGTAGTTGTGCGTGGTTCAGTGTGTCGAAAAATT
>CAMDBH010000040.1 GCA_945889325.1 Klebsiella pneumoniae | reverse complement strand
ACAGTTTTCATCGGACACCCGGTTTGGCGGTGGTCGCGCCGGGTGTTCCGGCGAGACGGTTGTTCGCAAACATCATTATGCCTGCTAAACCGGTGTCCGTCTATTTTATTGTTAAATTAGGCAGTTGTGCGACTTTGGGTCAAGTCTGAGTGTATCCGTCGATTCCGGTCAAGCGGACACATCCGATGCTTCAGCCGGCGATGTTTTTGCTGGTTTGCCACAAGACGCAACGGCTTTGGCAACGATTTCCGTCGTCGACAAAAGCGGCAAGGCGATTGCCCTTTGGTGGGAACCCGATTGGAACAGCGGGCCCGGCGGCGGTCTGGGCGCGGCCGCGTTCACCTGCATCTTGGTGAAGGCCTTCAATGGCGCGGCGTTATTACAACGCCAAATTTTCGTTGGCGACGGGGACGATGGAACCCTGTTATTTCAATAAATTAAGCATGAGTTACTTCGATGCGCACTGGACAATCTACGATAACCGGCCGCTGCACACGGACAATACTTGCAAGAGTCCGGTTTATTTCGATGAGCCTTACCTGTTCGACAAGATTGCGGGCCAGATGTACGGCTCCTATGGCGATCCGACCATGGTTTCAATGCCTTATGAAATCTTTGGCAATTGCACGTCAGCGTATAATAACGCGGCAGGCGGGCCGTTCAAACTGTGGCTGGTCCAGCCATTGCCGGATTGGTTTGCCCATGCGCTGCAGAGCGGAGCGCCATACACGCTCAATTTTTCGCCGTGATGGGTGCGTCAGTGCGTAGACGCGCAAACGCGGAAGAGCGCGACGATTTTGCTTGCGGCCGCGGGCAAGCGCTCGCGATTGCGGGCAGTTGTGCGCGTACGCGGAGGTGCGTGCGCCACACCGGCGCGTGATCGCGCGGCAGGCTGGGCTTTGCCGGCGCTGCTGGGCCAAGCGCGCAGGTTGACAGCTCAATCCTCGCCCGCTAGGCGGCGGCGGCGGTCACAGCGGCGGCATGGCGGGTTTTGGGTCCAATCATCCGGCTGGCGGCGGCGGTGGGTCTTATGCAGCAGGTGCCAATGCGGTGATGCAGGCGGGGCAGAATCAAGCGGAAGGTAAGGTTGTGATTACTACGCCTTAGTTCTGCGGGGGCGAGCGGTCTCGCGGCCGCGGAGGCCTAAAGATTCGTCAAGTTTTGAAAAGCATCGGCCAAACTTGTGCCACAGATCGCAAAATCTCCACGTTTGGGCAGCGCCCAAACGGACCAAGCCAATAAATTGGCGGACTCGCAATGCCGATGTCCGCCTGCGCGGCCACAATATATCTATGAAATTTCTGGGTTTATGTGACATTGTTGGGGAAATTTTGCTTGACAGCAGACGCCAAGCGCCGCACATGGAGCCCTGCTGCCCGTGTGGGCGCAGGATTTTGCCGATGACGGCGGCTTTTGACGAGGTCGCGGGTGAAAGACGATGGCCACAGGGTGTTTGCGCGTCTTACGTTCTAGGCACACGGCTTTCGCAGTTCTTACGCCCCTTGCGGAAAGCCGAGCAGGAGCTACTTGCCCGTCATGCGGATGCCGCGGTGCTTGCCCCGCTGCCGCCGCTTTGGCGTGTCTTATGTCCTCAGGGCTTGGCGCAGAGCGTAACAACATCGCGCGGAGTAAGCACGTTGTTCTGGTGCAAAACGGATCAGGTCTGGCCGCGCCCCAACGCGCGCCAATGCGACGCTGGCGCCGCGACGGCATGCGCGGTTGCGCCCCAACGTGCTCCAGTCGGCGCCCGAAATTGCACCGGACTGCACTATCCTTTGCACTTTTAAGCCCTAACGCTCCCCCAAACTGCACTCATGCGCTCGAAACAAACTCGAAACAAAATGTGCAAACGCGATCCGTAGGGGCTACAGTGGCACCGCTCCGCGGTCGCGCAACGGGAAAGCAGGAGCACGCCGCGCCGACTTCGTCGACGACCGCACCTGCGGCTGCGCCGGACTGACGCCCGTTCGCCGCAATACTAGCACATTGCGTTGAATTTATTGATAATTTCGTGAATACCTCCCAGCGGCACGGCGCCGGACGGAAATGCGATCATGCCGCGCACGGGGCTGGTCGGTAGAAATGATATAAAATTAAATAGTTATAAGCAAATTGCAATTTCGCGGCTGGATGAAGCAGAAGGAAAAAAGTGCTTGGCACGTGCGGTCAACCGCGGCAGATTGAGGCCCGCAGCCCGCGGTGGGCTGCGGATTTTGCCGACGGCGGCGGTTTTGGGTGGCGAAAGTGGCGGTCGACGATGGCGTACGCCGTTCGGAGTTGCTTCAGGAATTTTGCAAGTGTTTTCGAAATCTTTGCCGTCACGGCCAGCGCAATTGGGGGCGGCGGTGGCGTATTTGGCCGCGCTTTACGCCGAGGCCGTTGGATCTCAAGCCCCCCGTTTGGCAAAAGCCGGCTTGACTTTGCCAACCTGCGCGCGCATGTTGCTTGGCGGAGGCAGCGATGCAAACAGCGCCACAATTGGGTATTTCCGAGGCAGATTACTTGGCAGGCGAATCCGGCGCCAACGACAAGCACGAGTTTCTTGACGGCCAAGTCCGGATGATGGCAGGGGAAACCAAGGATCACAATCGGCTTTCATTTCAAACGCGCTTGGCGCTAATGCGCCAAATGGCCGGCAAGCAGTGTTCGGTCTACTCGGACGGCTTGCGGGTCCACATCGCAGCAGCCAATCGCTATTACTATCCGGATGTTGTCGTCACGTGTGACGAACGCGACCACAGCGCGGACGCGCCAAAAAATTACGTCAATTATCCAAGCGTTGTCGTTGAGGTGCTGTCCGAAAGCACGGAGTCGATCGATCGTGGAGAAAAGCTTAATTATTACAAAATGCTGCCCACGCTACAGGCGTACATGCTGGTGGATCAAACCCAGCGCCGAGTGGAATTGTACCGACGCGGCGAAGGTCGGCTTTGGTTGTACGAATCGTTTGAAGCCGGCGAAAGCTTTGCATTGCCGTCGCTTGGCGTTGAAATCGCGCTGGATGAATTGTACGCTGGGACGGGCGTGTGATGCTGCGGCTTCACACCGTCAGCCGGCCGCATCGCCATCGACTACTTCCAGCAATTCTCCAGCGATAATCAAGTCTGACGGATCCGCCACGGCCAACTCGATCGGCGCGTACGCCGAATTGCGCGAAGTCAAACGCACCAGCCAGCCTCCTGAATCCGGCGCTTCCATCGCCGCCACGCGTTTGAGCAGCCAACCACCCGTTTCCGCCAAATAAATCAGCAGCGTTCGGCCGATGAACGGCTGCTCGGGTGGCTGCCGCATCAGGCACCACGCGCCGTCGGAAATTTGCGGTTGCATGGAATCGCCGCGGACCTGAATCAAAAACAGACCTGCGAGTACTTGCTGCAGCACTATTTTGCCAACGATACGGCGGCTTTGGCCAGTCGAGATCACAACACCCTCAATTCCTTTGAGGAACTGCTGCGCACGCACTAGGACGAACTGGCTGAAATGGGCCTGACGGGGCAGGTTTTGCGCAACAATGTCCATGCTTTTGTGGTGTTTCGCGCGCTACCGGAGACGACGCGGGTGCATTTGGACTAGACGGATTTGGTGGCACTGGCGCCGCTGAAAGATCAGCAAAAACGTGATGCACTCGCCTTGGAAGCCGTGGAAGCCGGCTGGACTCCACGCCAGGTCAAAGCCGCAGCGCAAAAGGAGAGCAAGCGCAAAGGCAAAAAGCCGGGACCGACGGCGAAACCGGTGCTGATTCGGCGGTTTGCGGAATTGATCCACGGACTGAAAAAACTGTCGCCGACGCACCGTTCAATCGCAAACCTGGGGCAGGAATCGCATGTGGAGTTACTGGGTAAAGTCGCGGCATTGCGGCAGTTTGTCGAGGGGGCAAGTAGGCGCTTCGACCGCCCCATGCCCATCGTCCACCCCCATTTTCGCTGGGTGCGTCAGTGCGCAAGACGCGCAAACGCGGATGAGCGTGACGATTTTGCTTGCGGCCGCGGGCAAGCGCTTGCGATTGCGGGCAGTTGTGCGCGTACGCGCAGGTGCGTGCGCCACGCCGCCGCGTGATCGCGCGCCAGGCTGGGCTTTGCCGGCGCTGCTGGGCCAACAGGGCTATCGCAAGAACGATCACGGGGCGTTAGGCTGAGGCCGCGGGCAATAATCGAAGAAAACCTCAATCGCGGCAACGCGTTGGACTGAAGTCCACCGCTACAGTTCGAGATGTCCCTCCGCGACAGGACGCGAGCGCGGCCCAGAAAATCTTCAGAATCCGCCAACCTGGGTATTGCGGTTCAAGCCATGCCATTTGGGGAAAGCTGTAATAATTTCCATAGCCTGTCCCGCAGGGACATCTTGATTTGTAGCGGGGGACTTTAGTCCCACGCGTCCCGGCGATGTTCGCCTACCGTCGCGAGGTCGTGATCCACCTGGGTGAATTTCAGAAAATACTTTTAATAATTCAGCGATTGTGATCCAAACCGTGCGCCCCAATGTCCGCAGATCACCGGTTGGCGGTAACCACGGCTGATAAAGTTGAGAATATCTCTCAAAGTGTCAGATGGTTACCGTTCTTGCGATCGCCCTGTTTTTGCAATGATTTGCAATTGACAGCACCGCAGGCGCTGGCTAGACTTCAGCACACGGTGGCGGGGCGCAACCGTGGAGAAAATGCTATGAAAACGCCAAGTACCGTCCAAAAAATCGCGCTCTGGGCGCTGACTCTGTGCGCCTTGGTGGCGCCGCAAAGCGCCTTCGCCGCAAAATTGCCGACACAGGGCGTTTTGCGCACCGCAGAAGGCGGCCCCGTGGCCGACGGACTTTATGTTTTCATTCTCAAACTCTACGACACGGCCGAAGGCGTCGACGCGGTTTGGGACGACGTGTTGCAAAAAGTCGATGTCAAGGGCGGCTCCTTTGCGATCGTGCTCGGCGCCACGGCTCAAAAACCAATTGCGGATGCGCTGTTGCAAACCGGCAAACCGCTGTGGCTCGGCGTTTCGGTCGGTTCCGATCCCGAATTGCCGCGCGCAGTTTTGGGAACCACGCCCTACGCTGTTTTTGCCCAAGTCGCCGCTGGCCTTGCTTGTTCCGGTTGCGTGGACACCGCTGACATTGCCGATGGTGCGATCGTCGCGGGCAAAGTGAACTTCAACTATGCGGGATCCGACGCAAAAGGCGGCCCAGCGACCAAAGCTTTGCTGGCTGACAAAGCCACTGTGGCCGATCTGGCGTCCGCAGCGGACATCGCCAATTCAGCAACCCTTGCAGATAAGGCACTTGCATTGCAATGCAGCGGTTGTGTCGCCTACGCGATGCTCGCTGCCGATGTGAAAAATGCTTTTGTTTCAGCCAAGGGCGGTGTCGTCAGCAGCGACCTTGAAATCGCTGGCACGCTGACCGTCGATGGTGCATTTGACGCCAAAGCGAGCGCGACCGTGGCAGGCGGCTTGAATTTGGGCGCTTCCTTGATCAAGGGCGGTCATTTTGAAACGCTGGATGCCGCAGCCACCGTGTGCAACGCCGGCAATGCTGGCGGCCTTTTGATCGACAAGACTTCAAAACGCCTGCACTTTTGCGACGGCACCAAATACCAACGCCTGCTCATCTGCTCAGAAGTTTGCTCGCCCGCCAATGCGATCGCTTGCGGACAACCGATCAATGACGGCTGCGGCCAACCCACCTGCCCCGGCAAAGGAACCTACTGCCAAATCGGAAGTTGCACGGCCCAAGGCTGCAAGTTGGCCGGCCTCGACAAGGATTCGCCCGCCAAAAACTGCAAAGATATCTTGGCCCAACAGCCAGCCACCAAAAGCGGCGTCTACTGGATTGATCCCAATGGCGGCGTGACCGCGGATTCGTTCCAAGCGTATTGCGACATGGCGACCGATAGCGGCGGTTGGACCCTGATTGAAATGGGCAATTCTGCGATCGTGCTCGACGCCGATTATTGGTCGCCGGTTGAACGCAGCCCATCGTCGTTGATTGAATTTGACGGCAAACCCAATCAAACCGCGCGGCTGGACGCCACCAACATCAACCTGATTTGCCGCGCAGGCGACGGCTATGTGCGCACCCGCTATGCCAACAACGCTGCCGGTTACATGGTCACGGATTGGTTTGACCCTTCCATTTTGCAGGTTTTGGACATCGCCAAGGCCTTGCGCGGTACGGCGACGTACCAGATGGGCTTTTCCAACTTCGGCAATGGCCCCATCACCGTCACCGCCAATGGGCCGTGGAAGCGCTACAACTCCTATCTTTCCGACAACTTGCTTTGCACTGGCATTCACACCTACTGCGGCGGCACCGGCACGGCATACGTCGGTTGGGGTCCGCTTTGTGACAGCTACAACTGCAACAAGCCCGGCCAACGCGTCATCGAGGGCCACATGTGGTGGGCGGGCAGCAATGCGCCTAGCGGCGTACCTGGCGTGAATTACGCGGCTTACGGCCATTACGGTTCGCGCTGGTGTCGCTAAATTAGGTTCAGGGCGCCATGATCCGACCCGGCGCGCCTTTTTCACCCGTTTGGGTATGGCAACTGTTGCAATCGCCATTGGTTTGGGGCCCCAGCATGGGCCGCATGTGGTCGATATCGAACACGCGCGCGGTGTAGGGCATCTTGAGCTTGCTCGCCGCCCCTTTGAGGAAAAAATTGCCCGCCGCATTTGTTGTTTGCGTGAGGATGGTCCCGTCTGCGCCCGTGATTTCGACGGTGATGGCGGGGGTGCCATTGCAATCATTTTCGGCGCTGGCGTTGGGATAAACGGTGCCGGCAAACACCAACGCGGGTCCGAAATTTTCCTTGTGGCAAGACACGCAAGGCTGGCCCGGTTTCATCATCGGCGATTCCTTATTGCCGCCCATCCAGTGCTTGCCTGACGGGCAGGCTTGGTCGATATCGGGTCCAGCGACTGCATCCGCTGTGACAACTGCATCGCCTGCATTGCCGCTATCGGCTGTAACGCCATCTGGATCAGCGCCAGCAGCGTCGGCGGTGTCGGCGGGTTGAGCGCCGTTGTCGGCCGCTGTCGTGTCACCATTTTCTGACGTTGCGGCCCCATTTGTCGCGCTTCCGCAAGCGGCGGCGGCGGTCAGGACAAAAGTCGCGCTGAGATGGAGGAGCTTGGGCATGAAGGACTTCCGATTTTCGGTTCTGCCACAGGGCGGCGTTGTCGGGATTCGCGAGAGGCAACGCCATTTTGCGCAGCTCGGCAAGTATAGACAACGCGCGGCTGCCGACACAAACGTTTGCAGAGATATTTACAATTGCGTATGAAAGACAGGACAGCGAGTGCAAGGTTAGGGGCTGTCGAATAATAACTCATCGACACCGAGGGCGTCGATGGCGAGCCGATTTGCAGGCGGAATGAGGGAATATATTGGAATCTTTGACCGATTGACAACACCCAAATCGGCCGTCAGCGGCGACCGAATGTATGAGTTATTTTTCGACAGGCCCTTACAGCCGATGCCACGACAAATATAGGCAAATTCAGGCAGTTGTCCGGCTATAGACAGGGCCAGCAGAGTGTCTTAGCCTCGACGGGCACCGCAACGGTGCGCGGAGGCGAAATGCAGCATTTTCTTCACCGCGACGGTCAGTCGCTGCCGCAGACGCAAGAACAGTTACAAGACCTTGCCGCTACAGGGCAATTGAGCAAAGACGACCAAATCTACCTGAGCGATCGCAGCCAGTGGTTGGTCGCAAGTCAGGTCGATTTCTTGGAAGCGAGTTGGCCGGGCGCGGCGCTACCGCCACCCCCACCGCCGCCGCCGCCCCCGCCGTCGCGGGCGGCGATGGCGCCGCCGCCTGCGGCGCGCGCGCAGAGGCCGCCGTCGGGACCCAACACAGCATCCCCGGCCCAACCTGCGCAAGCGCCAGGGCCACGCGCCGGTGCGGCGGCCAATGCCGCCAACATGACCGCGGCGGATCTGGAACAATTCGTCAAGCGTGTCATTGACATGTACAAGCAACACTGGCGGGTTTTGATGGTCACGTGCGCGATTCTGCTGGCGCCCATGGCGCTGGTGAAATCGGCGATTTACGGCGTCATGATGATGCCGATATCGGTATCGGGCGCAGTTGTCGAAGGGGCAGCCGATTCCGCACAAAGTGACGCCAAGGAATACCAAGAGGAATTACAAAAAGCGCTGACGACTGCTGGCGGCGATCAGGCAAAAATTGCCAAGGCGCAAAAAAAATATGCAGAATCCATCGCTAAACTCGGCGTCGTTGCCGGTGGCGCGATGGTGACCGGTATTCTGGCGGTGCTCATTGGCGCAATCGCTAATTTTTTCGCGTTCTTCCTGTTTCACGGGCTAGCCGTTCCGGTCACCAAGGGTGCTGTGACGTTGTGCGTGGTCGATCTCAACACCGGCGGCCCAGGCAATTGGCAACTGGCATGGGCGGGCCTGCTCAAACGCGCGGTACCCGTTGGCATCACAGCGATTATGGCGGCGGTCATCTACGCTGTAGGCACCTTGATGTTTGTGCTGCCGGGCATCATTGCCGCATTCTTGTTCAGTTTTGCCATCCCCGTGGCTTTGCTGGAAAACATGTCGGGTATCGATGCGCTCAAGCGCAGTGCCGACTTGGTTTTAGCCGATTGGATCCGAGTGCTTGTCGTGACGGTGGTTTTCAACGTGGCCACCGGCATTGCGCGTTTGATTGCCAACATTTTCGTGTCGCCGGCGCATCATTTCTTTGGCAGTTTGCTGCCCGATCTCATCAGCATTGCGCTGCTGCCGGTGCCGATCTTGGCCATGGTCCTGATTTACTTTGATTTGCGTGCCAAGCTCGACGGCATCCAACCGCGCGACGTGCGCGGAACTTTGGCTTCATGATGCAGGCCAGCCACCACGCCCGCCAAGCGCAAATGCTGGCCAACCGCGTGGCGAAGAATTTCAAGGCCCTACAAAAATGGGCCGCCCAGCAGGACATTGAGGTATTTCGGCTGTACGACTGGGATATCCCAGAAATTCGGGCGGTTGTGGACTGGTATGGCGGGCATTTGCTGGTGGCTGAATACGCGCGCCAGCAGACCGATGAAATGCCGGATTGGCTGCCGACCATGGGCAAGGCGATCGCCCAAGTGCTCAACGTACCTCTGGAAAACCTGCACCTGCGCCAACGCCGCACGGGTCAGCGCGGACAGCGCTACGGGCGTTTGGACCAGCAAAATCAGCGGCTTATGGTGCGCGAACGCGGTCTGAAATTTTGGGTCAACCTCACGGATTACATCGACACGGGACTGTATGCCGACCACCGCGACACGCGGCAAATGCTGGGGAAAGACGCAAAAGATCGCGATTTTTTGAATCTTTTTGCCTATACTGGGGCATTTACCGTCTATGCCGCCGCGGCCGGGGCAAAATCGACAACAACCATCGACAGTTCAGGGCTTTATCTGCAATGGGCCAAGGACAATCTGGCGCTCAACGGTCTGGATGGGCCGCAGCACCGCTTTGAACGCAATGACGTGCGTGACTATTTGCATTTGGCCCAACGCAATGAAAAATTGTGGGATTTGATTCTTTTGGACCCTCCGACGTTTTCCAGCGGTGAAGGCAAAGATTGGGATGTGCAGCGCGATCACCGTGCTTTGATTGAACAAACGCTTGGGCTGCTGCGACCAGACGGCGTGTTGTATTTTTCCACCAATCACCAGCGCTTTGAGCCCAACTTGGCCGACCTGGCCGTCAAAGAATGTCGCGATATCAGCACAGTAACGCTGCCGCGCGACTACCGCAATGTCAATGTGCACCGCTGTTGGCGGTTGCAAAAGTAGCGGCGCGGCGTAAGCTTGCAGCGGTGGCAATTGCTTGGGGGCAAAAAGGGAGGAAATCATGGCGCGCTTTCTCGGTAACACAACCACGCTTTTGGCGCGGTCGGCGATCTTGATGGTGTCTTTGGGTTTGTTCGCTCCGGCCGCGCTGGCCGCGGCACCGGACAAAATCGCCTTGCAAGGCACGCTGCACACTGCAGGCGGCCAACCGGCACCAGATGGCGATTACGGATTCACGGTGCGGTTTTACGCGGCAGAAGTCGGCGGGGTTGCGCTGTATTTCGATGTGGCGCCAGGCGTCAAAGTGCAAAATAGCTGGTTCAGTCTTGAGATTGGCGCAGTCAAACCGCTGGATATGAGCGTATTTAAGGACGGTTCGGCGCTCTGGGTCGGTCTGCAGATCGGCAGCGAGCAAGAATTGCCGCGTTCGCCCCTGTCGCAAATTCCGTATGCGTTGCGCGCAGAAACCGCTGGTGCGGTGCAGTGTTCGGCCTGTATCACGGCGGCGCATCTGGACGCGGCGGTGCTGGCCCCGTTTGCAAAAAAGGACAGCCTTGCGGCGGTGGCCCTGAGCGGTAAGTACGCGGATGTCAAAGATACGCCCGTGCTGGCTGCCGTCGCGACCAGTGGCGCCTACGCCGACGTCAAGGGCACGCCGAATTTGGCAGATGTGGCTAAGACCGGAAAATATCTGGATTTAATTGGAACGCCCAGTTTGGCCAACGTGGCAACAAGCGGGCTATTTGCCGACATCAAAGGGGTACCCAATATGGCCAAACTCGGCACGGCCTGCGGTTCGGGACTGGTGGTCAGCGGCCTCGCTCTGGACGGATCGCTAGTTTGTTCAGCTGGTTATGACCCGGCGGCGCAACTTTTTCAATTCACGCTGTCCAAAGACGAACCCAAGAAATGCACGCCGTTGCTGGTGGGCGCGGCTTACGTCAGTGACAAGACACTGACACTCAATATCTGCAATGGAACCAATTGGTTTCCGATCGCGATTGGCCAGTACGGCACGCCTTCGCAGCCGGGCAAAACCTGCAAAGACATCCTGACGCAAGTGCCGGGCACCAAGGACGGCATGTACACAATCACCGTCAATGGCGTAACAAACCAAGTTTATTGCGATATGACGACCGATGGCGGTGGCTGGACGCTGATCGACTACGCCTACCGTGCGGTCGCTGGCGGCAACGACGTGGATTTCTTGCCAAATGCTGCAGCCGGCGTTTGGGATCCGGCGGGGCGCGCGGGCAAGGCGACCATTGACGGCACGACTTTGCTGCAATCTGCTGCACAAGTCATGCTAACGGTTACGAATAACGGCGTTGCACCGGTGGTCGGCAATGCGCTGTCCTATGAATTGGCTTACCGTTGGCCCAAGGCGGGCGGCTACAACACGTTTGGTCTGCCCCTTTCTTCGACGGCCTGCGTCACCGTACCCGTGACCGAACTCAAGGCAAATACACAGTTTAACGCGATGACTTTTGACAATCGGCCGCAAGTGAGCTGTTCAGGTCACACCGGCGGCACGCAATACGAGAGGCAGTTCCTCGGCTTCAACAGTGTCACCTGTTACGGCGTTTGTGGTTCGGATCCAGTTAGTTCCAACGGAATGGTGACCTGGTACGGCGACGGTTGGGTGCCCACGACCTCTGGCGGCAAAAGCGACCCAGCGCGCGCGGCGTCTTTTGGATTTTGGTTGCGTTAACGGCAGTTTAGCGTGCGAGACTTGATGCTGAGAAATTAGTTTGTCAAAGCTCAAAAGACTTCCGACATGGACCGCAGTTTTCGCCACAATCGCCGCGCTTTTTTTCAGCGCTGCTTTTGCCGCCGATCCAGCCAAGACCGCAGATGTCGTCATCTTTGCGCGCATTGCAGCGCTCATCGACGCCACGCATGTGAGCATGAACCGCGGTGCAACCGATGGGGTGCGCTTGGGCCAAGACGACCCGACGCTGCATCCCTTTCGCATACGCGACGGCGAGACCGAACCCAGGGTCGACTCCGGAACGCGACTCGCTCGCGCCAAGGTAATAAAACTAGAAGCAAATTCAGCGACCCTTGAACTGCGGTCGGTGGCTGAAGCCGCACTTGTCGGCGATCTCATTCAATACACAACCCAAGTATCGCTTTTTTGGGAGGGAGAACCGCTGTTCCTGGTGGTTGCGCGCTGCGGTGAAATGGTCGATACGAACGGCAATCCTTTGTTAACGCTTGGAGAATTGCTGGCCAATCCAACGACCAGCCAGCGCGATGCCGTTGTCGATCGGCTGGTCAAGTCCTTGATTTCAGGACGAGAACTCGCCCTGAAGGCGCAGACCATGCTTGAGAAGGCTGGGGTCAAGACTTTGCCGCTCGGTCGCTACAAAGGGCTGCGATTTGACGAAGCGATTGCGGCAACCAAGGCGGACGACGTCCAAGATTTCATTGCGTACCTTGACGAGCGTATCGTTTGCATAGAGCCCAAATTCACCCTGCTGTCGAAATACGCCGGATGGCTTATCGACGGGGCGCCGACTGTCAACAAAATCACGGCACTGGCGGCGAAATTTGAAGCACCAGCCAAACAAGCGGCGCGCGACGGGCGATTTGGCGATGCCGAAGAAGCTTGGCGCAATGCTCTAAAATTACTACCCAATTCGGCTGACTACAAGGAAGCCCTGCGCAAGCTCGACCAAATGCGCGTGTGGCAGGCCAAGCTCGTGCGCGACACCGACGATACTGCGACGCGGATGTCGCTGATGAATACGCTGTATGATCATGGTGCTTACGATCTGGCTTTGGCTGAGATCGTCAAGTTGGAAAAAGTCGGTTACCAAGAGGAGCGCTGTGCGGCCTATCGCGGCTTTATTTTTCACAAGCGCAAAAAGTTCGCCGAAAGCGGGCAAGTATTCCGAAAAATCTTGGAAAAACGCAGAGATGCGCCGTATGCCAATTGGCTGCGGTTCGTCGAGGCGATGGCGCAATTGGAGAAAACACCGAGCGCATTTGCTGCCCACCTGACGCTAGCCCAAGTCAATGAAGACGATGAGGAATTTGATGATGCCCGCGACCGCTGGCAACAAGCGATCGATTTCGCCACCACACCTGCGCAGAGCAAACAAGCCATTGACGGCCAGCACCGCGTGGCGTTGTTGCGCAAGCTCAAGGCCGCCGAAGAGGCGGCGAAAAATTTTCTCAACGATCAAAAAGCCACAAGCGCCAAAGGCGCTTTGGCGCGCCTGCGGCACCTTTGCGCAGAAAGCGCCGACCCCAAGTGCGTCGTCGACCGGCTGGGCCGTTTGGCGGCGATCGCCCGCAGCGCGCAACTCCATGACCTGGGGCAAGAATTATTCGCGGAACGCGTCCGCGCAGCGCCGGACCGCGCCGACGTGCTGCGCGAATTGGCGTGGCAAACCTACGCGGCAGGCGATGCGGACGCAGCGGAGCCCCTGATTGCCAAAGCGTTGACCCTGGATCCAGCCAGTGATTACGGGCATTTGGTCGCCGCTTGGGTCGCTTCGGCCCAGGGTCATTCGCGCGCTGCACGCCGCGAGGCCACAATCGCCGCGCGCGACCCCAACTACGGCTGGGCCAGACAGATGATGACACAAGTCTGTCTAATTGATGGCGAATATGCCGATGCTGTCAAGTGGGCTGATGAAGGACTAGTGCTGCAACCCGACGAGGCGCAATTGGGTGCTGCGCATGCGGCAGCGTATGTGAGCTTTGAGGCCGCTGCAGAAATTGCTCGGGGTAAAGATATTTTGCGCAATCAATTGCGCTTGGTGCGCGCGTTGGTTTGGGTCGATGCGGCGCAGGCGGCGATGAATTGGGCGGAGAAAATCCCCACGAGCAGCCCATTTTACCGCGAAGCGATGTGGTCGATTGCCTCCATTGGCTCAACGGCTACACCAACGCAACTCAAACTGACCGCGGCCCGCGCTGCGGCGCCGACAACGCCAAGCCGCCTGCGCCGTTTGCAAATGTTGGAAATGGAAATGAAATTTCGCGCCCAACCGCAAGATCTCCAAGTGCGCATGGCTTATGCCCGCGCCAGCGTCGCGGTCGGTGAGTTCAAACAAGCGCTGGTCGTGATTGGCGATGACGGCGGACTCTACGGCAATGATATCAGTCAAGCCGTTGAAATTGAATCGCAAGCGCGGCGAGGAGTCAGGGCCGATGGCATTTCCACCGCGGCAACAGATGCGTCCAATCGGTCTGATTATCCAAGCATGATTGCGGCAGGCAATCAGGCGTACGCCATTTACGCGGCCTTGCACCTGCCGCACGAAGGTGGGCGCGCAATTTCCCAAGCCGCAGCCGGTCATGCCTCGCTCGGACGTTACAAAGAGGGGATGGACCTCTTGCGCGAGCCGCTGGCGCAACTTGTTGCAGATGGCGATGAAGATGTGCTTTACGCGTTGCGCAAACAGCAACAATCTTATGCGTATATGCTTGGCGATCTGGCTGGGTTTGGCCGTGCGGTGGCCGAAGCGTCGCAAGTCGCGGCGGATCGAGACGATTTGTGGGATCAAACCAATACACTGTTGCAACGTGTGTCTGAAGAGTCCAACGAGGGCAAAACCAAACTGGCGATCAGCCACGTGCGCCAAGCGCGAAAAATGGCGGAATTGCTTGGCAATCGCTCGCTTGGTCGCGCCGTGACCCGCGCCTTGGCGGACAACCTGAACGACGCCGGTATCTTGCCGGAGGCCCGCCGCGAAGCGGATGGCTTGTTGCTGGCAAGTCGCGCGGCCCTAGACAGTTACAACGAGCGCTTTTCCTTGCTATTGCTGGGGATTGTTGCCATGCGTCAGGGCAATTCGGCCACCGCCCACGCGCGGTTTGACGACGTGTACGCGGTCGGCGTGCGCTCCGGCGACACGCAGGTCCGGGCACAAGCCCGTGTGTTTGCAGGTGATTTGGCGTTGGATGTGGAACGCGATCCCAAGGCGGCGGTGACCTTGTTGCAGCAAGCCGCGACATTGTACCAATCGCAAGAGGACGAAAATGGCGAGCTGCATGCATGTTTGTCATTGACGCGGGCGCACTTGCGGCAAAATGAGTTGGGCGCTGCGCGCAAAAGCGTCGACCGAGCGGTCGCGTTGGCGCGGCGGCCCGCGCAACTGTTTTCATTGCCGATTGCGCTGACCACGGCGGCGGACGTGCTGGTGCGCGAAGGCAAGCCCGCAGAAGCCGTGCCCTTGGCGCGTGAGGCCTCACAAATTGCCGAAAGCCGCGATCTAACTACGCATATCATGCAAGCGCAGCATACATTGGGCATGGCGCTGCAAGCCAATCACGCTGACGCTGAAGCTGCCAACGCTTTGGATCGGGCGGCCGTTTTGGCCACGGAAGTGGTTTCACGCGGTGGCGAAGAAGAAGATCGCCAAGGTCAGCTGGCGGTGGGTGA
Source organism: Klebsiella pneumoniae (assembly GCA_945889325.1). Lineage (GTDB taxonomy): Bacteria > Myxococcota_A > UBA9042 > UBA9042 > UBA9042 > CAMDBH01. The sequence continues at coordinate 14,702 of CAMDBH010000040.1, read as the reverse complement.
TATCCGCGATATGTTTCGCGATGCCATCGATATTCTGATTCGCTTGGGCAAAGTCGAGCGGGCGCTGGAATTGCTGGAAATGTCGCGCGATGCCAACTTGCGCAAGATCTTTGATCCGACGCGCCTCAAGCCGCAAGACAGCAAAGTGGCCGGAACTTTGGAGGATATGAAGAGTACGGCTGCGCAAAATGCCGCGGCAAAGAAGGCGCTTTCGGAAGAACTGGCCAAACCCAAAGAGCAGCAGAGCAGTGAACGGGTAAAAGCGCTGTCAGAACGCGTGGCTGGCACCGATGGCGAATTGCGCCAACTGCTGTCGCGGCTAAAACGCGACAACCGACAGCTGTACGCTTTGCTGGCAATTACTCCTGAATCTATAGCGGAATTGCGCGATTCCCTGCCCGCAGATGCCATGGTGTTGGAATATTTCACTGCCGCAGATGCGCTGTACGCTTTTGTCATTTCTCGCGACAAGCAAAATGTGCGTGCTTATAAAGTCCCCGTATCGGCTAAGGAAGTTGAGGCTACCGTGGTGGCTTTTCGCAAAGCGCTGGAACAAGGCGATCGCGTGCGCGGCAAAGCAGCGGCCAAAACCAAACGCGGATCGCAAGCGTTTGGCGGCGACGACACGGCGACACCCGCACAAACCGTTGAACTTGGGCGCAAATTGTACGATTGGCTGCTGGCGCCGGTGGCGGCCGAACTGGCGCAGGCCAAGACCACCATGATCGTGCCGTTCGGACCGCTTTATTACCTGCCTTTTCATGCGCTTGTGCTGCCCGCGCCCAAGGACAAGCCGGATGCGCCGCCGACCTATGCCATTGAGAAATACCGCTTGGCCTATTTGTCCTCGACGACGATTTTCAAGATGCTGCGGCGACAGAAATTGGTTGCGCCGTGGACTTTGCTGGCTTTTGCCAATCCCGACGGCTCGCTGCCGGGCGCGCGCGCGGAGATGGAGCGGGTGCGCGGCGCGTCTTTTCCGCAGGCCAACGTGCTGTTTGAACAGGCCGCGACCAAAGGCAAATTCTTTGAATTGGCCAGCCATTACCGGATCATTCACTTTGCGACGCATGGCATTTTGGATCGCGATCCACTGGCAAGCTACTTGAAAATGGCCAAAGAGCCGCTGACAGTTGATGAAATTACCGGATTTTCTGGCTTGGAAGAAAAAACCGATCTGGTGGTGTTGTCGGCCTGTGAAACGGCGATTGAGGCGGGGCATTCCAATGGCGATGAAGTGATTTCGATTGCCTCGGCGTTTGCGACGGCCGGCGCACCGGCGCTGGTCGCCAGTCTGTGGGCGGTCGATGACGCGGCAACGAGCGAGCTAATGGCGGAATTTTATCGGCTTTTGCAGGCTAATCCACCCGTGGATACCCTGGAAGCGCTGCGGCAAGCGCAAATGCATGTGCTGCGTTTCGAAAAAGACGGCAAACGCGTTTTCGCGGCGCCGGGCTACTGGGCAGCCTTTGAATTAATTGGAGATTATCGGTAGCCGCGGCGTGAGGCGCAAAACTAACCTTGCGAATTCGCAGCATCTGTGCAAAATGCGCACTGCCGTGCCGCGGCTAAAAAAAACAAGGAAGCATGAAACTCGCAATTATTTCAGTGTTTTGCCTCGGATTTTGCGCTTGTGGCAAACCGGAAAGGCCGCATCCGGACGGCCCAGGCGTGAGTCAAGCGGCCTTGGCCGCCAAGGTCGAGCAAGTGCCTAAGGTCGCGATCGACTTCAAGGAATCGCTGCTGACGCCAGAACAACGCGCGGTCGTGGTCGCCAAAATCGGCGATCATGCGATCACCTTGGGCGATTTGGAAGCAAAACTGGCGCAAGAGCCGGCAGTGGTGCGCAGCCAATACGCAAGTGTGCAAAAACGCAAAGATTACTTGGCCAAGATGGTGCAGTTTGAGGTGCTGGTGGCCGAAGGACGGCGGCAAGGGCTGGACAAAGATCCGGAAGTCGTTGAACAAGTAAAGCAATATATGGTGCGCAAATATCTGGCTGAAGCCGTGAAGGACAATGTCAAGCCTGAATTGATAGGCGATGCGGAGCTCAAGCAATATTATGATGCAAATACAGGGCTTTATCACAAGCCGGAGCAGGTGGAAGTCAGCCATATGCAGTTTGCGGACAAAGCCAAGGCGGAAAAGGTCGCAGGAGAATTGCGCAGCGGTTCGGAAGGCAATACCGCGAAATTAGTAGCTCTTTGGAACGATTACGTGGTGCGGCTGTCCGAGGACAAGGCGACCTCGCCGCAGCTCGGCTCACTTGGGTTGTTGTCGAAAGTTCCGCCTCAAGGCGCAACGGAAGCCGAATTGGAGCATTTGCACGCGGTGCCGATGTCGCTCATTGAAGCCGCATTTTCCAGAAATCCGTATGAAATAGGTGCGGTTGTGCAAACTGATCGCGGTTTTCACGTGGTGATGCTGACATCCAAAAGCCCAGCGGTGGAGCGAACTTTTGACGAGGTCAAAGAGTCGATTCGAGCGAGAATTGTCAAACGCCAGCGCGATTTACAGCGCGACAACCTGTTGGCCGATTTGCGCACCAAGGCCAAAGTTGAAGTCAACGACGACGCGGTGCGCCTGATCCCGCAACCCGCGGTCGATCGCGCGGGCAAGGGCGATGGATCTGCGCGCAAAGGTCAACAAGGCGTGCAATTGGAACAGGTTGCACCGTAACATGCAAAGACTTTTGAGCGCTATCGCGTTGCTGCTCTGTCTGTCACCGTGCGTGCTTGCCGCCGAGAAATCTGCGGCGCGACGCGCACAATTGCCTAGAAATTATGAAGAAGTCGAAGGTGTCGCTGCGCTTGTCGGCGACCAGATCGTATTGTTGAGCGATCTGGCGCGCGCGCAAAGCAGCGCCGCCGCCGCGCAGGCCGCCGTGCCAACCGATGCGGAGCGACCACGCGGCGAGGCTGCGCTGCGCTTGCAGACGCTGAACACCTTGATCGACAATGTGTTGATTCAAAAGGCGGCCAAAGACCTTGGTCTAACCTCGGAAGAACGCGAAGTTGAAGCGCAAATCGCTCAGACGAAAAAACGCAACAGTTGGAGCGACGAGGAATTGGCCGAAGCTGTGAAGAAAATTGGCTTTTCTTCACTAGCGGCTTATCGGTCCCATGTGCGCAATGAACTGTTGCGGATGCAAATGCTGCGGGTCAAACTTGGCTCCAAACTCCGTGTGAGTGATGATGAAATTAAGAAAGTGCTGGTGCAGGAACACGGCGGCGGGGTGTATGAAGAAGAAGTGCACGCCCAGCATATCCTGTTGACGATCAAGGCCGATGCCACGCCGATGCAAGTGGCGGCCCAGCGCGAGAAGGCGTGGAAAGCGTATGACGAAGTGATGGCGGCGAAACGGACTTTTCAAGAAATTGCCGAGGAATATGGCGATGATACGTTTGACTTGGGCTGGCAGCGGCGCTGGACCTTGGATCAGACTTTTGCCACCAAACTTTGGTCGCTCAAGCCCGGCGAAGTATCGACGGTGGTTCAGACGCCTTTTGGCTTTCATGTCATTAAGTTGCTGGAACGGCGGCGCGCGCCGGTCAAAGACAAGGACGTGCTGGAGCAGTATGTGCGCGCCAAGCTGAGTGAGGAACAATTTGTGCGCTTGTATAAGGCATGGATTGAGGAATTGCGCGCTTCGACCCATGTGGAAGTGCGGATTTGACGTTGGCCTGTCCATACCCGCGAGTTCGGGTCGGAATTGTTGTTGACCCGCGCCAACAAAAAGCGCAAGTTGATGTTTCTGGGCGCGGGCCCAACGTTGCAGGTGGGCCTGCGGCAAACCCCAAAATGAGGTCACCATGCCAAAAATCGCCGCGGTGCAAACGTTGCTTAACCATTTATTTTCAGTGAGCTACCGTGCGATGCCGCTGGCTCTGCTGGCGCTGGGCGTGTTGTTTGCCCAACCGACGCAGGCGGGCAATTGGACCACCCAAAGCGTCTACGGCGCGCTGTTGACGGTTGGCGGCGGCCCGATCGCCGACGGCGATTATGCCCTGACTTTCAATATCTTCAACAACGACAAGGCGGTCGCGCCCGCGGTTTGGAGTGAAGGTCCGGTGGTCCTGACCGTGACAAATGGCCGATTTGCCTATGCTTTGGGCTACAAGGCGCCGATTGCGCCCAGTTTGTTGGCGCCGGGCGGGGTTGGCCAAGATCTGTGGCTGTCGATCCAAGTGGGCAACGATCCGCCGCTGCCGGTGGTCGCCTTGCGCTCGGTTTTGTACGCCCAAGTTGCGCAACAGGCGAATTCGCTTGCGTGTTCGGCCTGCTTGACCGCGGCGCAGTTGGATCCAGGCGTGCTCAAAGATTACGCGAAAGCTGCCGATTTGGTGCCATTGGCCAAGGCCGCTGATTTGCAAGCGTATGCCAAAGCAGTCGACTTGCTGCCGTTCGCCAAAACCGTCGAATTGCAGCCATATGCCAAAAGCGCGTCCCTCTCAAACGTTGCAACCACAGGTAAATACAGCGATTTAGAGTCGTTGCCGGTCATGGCCAAAATCGGCGCAGCCTGCGGTTCGGGTTTGGTCGTACAGGGCATCGACAAGGACGGCGCTCTGCAATGCGTGGCGCAGCCGTTGCCGCCGGACGGTTTATCCGTAGTTTCCAATGGCTTGTTGAGCGACGTGTTCTCCGACACCTTTGCCGGCGCCGGCAATGTGGCGATCAAAGATTTCTACCCGCTGGGGGTGTCGGACCAAATTTTGGTGCCGGACGTGGGCACGGCCGAAAACCTGACGATCGCGGTGGATATCAGCAACTCAGCATTGCTTAAGCTAAAAGTATCGGTTTTTGACCCGAAGAACGTAGAATACGTGCTGTGGAACGGCTCTGCCGACGGCAAGCTGCTCAAAACCAGCTTTCCGGACAAATCCAAGCCGGTCAACGGCGATCTGGGCAGTTGGGGCGGCAAAAACCCCGTTGGCAAGTGGACCATCGTGGCCATCGACTCGAGTTTTGACAACGTGCCGACCGACGGCCTGATCAACGCGTGGTCGATCAGCACGTTGACGCTGTCGACCAAAAAAGTCGTGAGCAACGGCGTGTTTGTCGCCCAAGGTGGCTTGATTTTCCAATTGGCCGTAAAGCACCCGGTCGTGTGCAACGCCGCGCAAACGGGCTATGCGTACGTCAACACCAACGACCAAGCGCTGTACATTTGCAATGGCAAAGACTTTTTCCCGCTCAACTTGGGCGTAGTCGGTTCACAGGCCACGCCGGGTGCCTCGTGCAAGGACATTTTGACCAAAGCGCCGCTGAGCAAAGACGGCTATTTCTGGATCGACGTCGATGGCCCTGGCGGCGGCAACTCGTTTCAGGTTTGGTGCGACATGAGCACCGACGGCGGCGGCTGGACGCGCGGTATGGTCATGATTGCAGGTGACAAAACCACCTGCGACACCCTGAATCGCTGGCAGACCATTGAAACTATCACCAAGAATTGGGCCGGCGGCGGCTTGGTTTTGTCCAAGTATTTCAACGTCGCCAAAGCTTCGCCGGAAGGGGCTGTCCCCAATTCCGTCGTGAAATTCTCGCCCGGACCTTATGGCACGATTTACAAAATGTTCGCTTTCCCTGATGAAGCGGCCAGTTGGGCCTATGACAGTAGCCCAGTGTTCAACTTGACCAACGTCGGTGGCTGGGCGTACGGCAACGGCATCTGGTGGAACTACGGCAAAGGCGTGACGCAAAAAGCCAATTACTGCATTGGCACCGCGCCCAACCACGCCACTTGCCTGTATGAAGGCAACGCCCACGGGCAATGCGGTTGTTTGTACAACAACACCACGAACTGGGTCTGCAGCGGCGTGGCGCAGGAATTGTACGTGCGCGAACAGTAGGTTACCGTCGTAGCATCTAAAGCGACAGCGGGGCCAGCCACAATTCGTCGTAAGATCCCGAATAGGGCATGTCTTCCGCGGCCTTGTTGTAATGGGCTAGCAACCATTGTTGCATAAGCTCGGGCTGGACACATTCTGCAAAATAGACGTGACCCCAAGTAACCATTGCAATTGTGGACTGCAAGGCGGGATACGGCGTCATCAACTGCCTAAACGCGAAGTCACCTTGCTGGGCGACTTGCGTCTTAGCGAAAGCGCGCAATGCTTCGACGGTCTGTTTGGGCGCACAAGGGTGATAAAGTAGAATCACTGCGCCGTGTTCTGCATTGTGCAGCCAGCGCTGTTTGGGCAAAAACGCGTATTCGCCGAATTTGGCCCACGCCGGGCGGTGGGTGCCGGAACTGGGCGGTGTGTCGACGTAAGTGATCGGCGTGGGCAGATCGACGTGATCGGCGTCCTGCAGCGCCGGGTCCAGCAGCGTTGGAATCAAACACGGTTTAGTCTGCCACGGCGGTTTGCAAGTCCAATCGACACCGATCAGATCGGTATTTGTCGCGCCCGACGGCAGCGCCTGCGCGTCCGGTGCCGGTGCAAATCCGACATCCCACGGGGGCGTTGCGTCGGCGGCGGCATCGACCGCATCCGCCGCGACGCCGCCTAACGTGTCCTCTGCATCTGCCGGACCCGAATCGGCCACTGTGTCAGATACTTGGGCAGCATCTGGCACGGCATCGTTTGGCTGCGTGTCCGCGGGTTGATTCGTGTCGGCGACTTGGATGTCGTTAATAATTTCGGAGATATCTGAGGCGAATATGTCCGACTGTTGACCGTCAGCAACCTGTGCTGCCGGCGTCGGATCTTCCGCCGCACAGGCGGCGATGAGCAGTAGCGGTAGGTAGCGATGCATTTCCATCTCGAGCTCCAGCGCGATAAGTTGTGAATTTTGGTATTGAACCGGGGACCGGCAAGCGCGCATAGGCGCGCGCGACAGACACCGCGGCGGCTGAAGGCCGCTCGCGCAACCAAAAAACCGGAATCAGTAGGTCCCTCGCGGATTTCGCCTTAAATCTTGCCTATCCGCACACCATCATCAAGAGCCAACACCCGGAATTGAACCGGGGACCTACTGATTACGAATCAGTTGCTCTACCAGCTGAGCTATGTTGGCCAAGCCCCCATTTGCGGCCGGCGGGGCACTTTACGCCATCCGATGGCCCCGCGCAAGCATGGCCGCCCTCGCCAACAGGGCGATCGCAAGAACGCCAACGCCATGACAAGCTGACAGTTAATTTCCATTCAGATCAACTCAAGGGCCGCGGGCGCATGACGTGCGGAGCTCGACCATGACAGAGACCGACGGATGTGCTGAAGTTTCAAAGTATTTCTGAGCATTGCCAAGCTGCGCCGATTTGGTTCCGGAGGGCATTCCACGCGTCGCCAGCGGACCCATTTTTCTTCGCACATTCAATATATTTGACGATATCGCACGCGACCCGTCGATCGATCCCGGCGCAATAGGCCGCCACGGAGACTGATCGTTCTTGCGATAGCCCTGGGGTGGCCGCGCTGGGCCACCCTGACCCGCCGACAGGCGGAACCTGTCGTACGCAAAAAGTGCCTTATAACCGAGCGCCGGTAGGCGCAAAAGCGGCCTTTGCAAATGGAAGCCGCGCGCCGCTAGGCGCAAAAGCGGCGCTTGCAAATGGAAGCCGCGCGCCGCTAGGCGCAAAAGCGGCGCTTGCAATGGAAGCGCGCGCCGCTAGGCGCAAAACAAAAGCCCTGAAGCTACGGCGCGTAATACGAAATCTTCACCGACCCCGCCGCGCCAGCACCTTGCGCTGCACCGCCATTGGCTGCACCACCAACCGTACTGGTTGAAGCCACTGCGGAATAGCAAGAACCACCGCCACCGCCCGTGCCGCCAGTGTCATAACCGGTGCCGTTGCCAGGACCGCCTGCGCCGCCTGCGTAACCAGATCCACCGGCGCCGCCGCCGCCGCCATCGGTGTTGCCCGGCAAGTCACCGCCTGTTGCGCCAACGCCAAAGGCGCCGGCCGCCGCGCTGCAGCCGCCAGAGCCGGGCTTGCCGCCGTTGTTGCAACCGGAGCCGCCACCGCCACCGCCACCGCCAGAAACCACGACCGCATTGCCAATGGCGTAACTGGTCTTAAACACACCTGATAGGCCGCCGCCGCCGCCGCCACCGCCGGAACTGCCAACACCGCCGGCTTTGCCGCCCGTGCCGCCGCCGATGTACCCGCCGCCGCCGCCCGCCGCATTGGTAGCGCCCGATTGGCCCGTGGCACCGCCGCCGCCGACGATGACAACGTAACTTTCACCAGCGTTGACCGCGACTTTAGCCGTGGTGACGACCTTGCCGCCGGCACCGCCTGTGCCACCGCCAACGCAGTCCTGACCGCCGCCACCCGCGCCGCCGCCGTTGGCTTCAATGGTTTCAATGGCTGTTACGCCGACCGGTACAATAAACGTTTGGATACCGCCCGTGTAAGTGAATGTCGATGTCTTCAATTGCAAACAGGACAGGCCGTCGCCAACGTACGGCGCCTTGCACGTACAGGTGAAGCTGCCCGCTGTGTTGGCACAACTGGCGTTGGCGTTGCAGCCGTTGAGCGTGCCTTTGACGACCAAACTGGTGATGACCAGACCGGCCGTGGTGTTGAATTGGTTGTCGACCGTGTCAAAGGTGAACTTGACCTGAATCTGTTTGCCGGCCAACGCCGCATCCAAATTGGCGCTAAACGTTGCCGCTACTTTGCTCACTGGGAAATTGGCTTTCACCAACACGTTGGTCGCTACGTTGCCGTTCAGAATCGTCACGGTCAGCTTGTCATAGTTGACTGGATCAGACGTTTCCGTGTCGTTGATGAGCGAGAACGACAGCTGCGGCGCCGCGCCAGCCGGCACGTTAATGAGCGGACTGGTGACTGTGCCGTTGTTGGCCGTGCCGGAATCGTAGTTGCCCTTGGCTGGATTGCCGTAAATCAGCTTGCCGCCTGAGATTTGCCAGCCCACCGGCATGGCGCTGTTGACCGCGACCCAGCCGTCCAAATCGGCCGCCCAGTTTGGCGCGTAGACCTGACCGAAGCCAGCGGCACATTCATCGACGTCGGCGCAGGTTTTGCCGCTGCCGAAGTAGCCCGCTTTGCAGGCGCAGGTGTTGCTGCCATCGGTGTTGGTGCAAGTCGCAGTGGCTGCGCAACCGCCGTTGTTGGTTAAGCATTCATTGATGTCGGCGCAAGTCTTGCCGTCGCCCGTGTAGCCCGCGTTGCAGGCGCAGGTGTTGCTGCCGGGCGTGTTGGTGCACTTGGCTTTTGCCGCACAACCGCCGTTGTTCACAAGACATTCATCGACATCGGTGCAAGTCTTGCCGTCGCCTGTGAAGCCAGCTTTGCAGGCACAAGTATTGGCGCCGACGGTGTTGGTGCACACGCCATTGCCGCTGCAACCGCCGTTGTTCACAAGGCATTCATCGACATCGGCGCAGGTCTTGCCGTCACCGGTAAAGCCAACCTTGCAAGCGCAAGTGTTGCTACCTGGCGTGTTGGTGCAAGTGCCGTATTGGCTGCAACCACCGTTGTTGACTAAGCATTCATTGACATCGGTGCAGGTCTTGCCGTCGCCCGTGTAACCCGCGTTGCAAGCGCAGGTGTTGCTGCCGGGCGTGTTGGTGCAGGTGGCCGCGGCTGCACAACCACCGTTGGCGACTAAACATTCATTGACATCCGTGCAAGTTTTGCCGTCGCCGCTGTAACCGGCGTTGCAGCCGCAGGTGTAGCTGCCGGCCGTGTTGGTGCACAATCCGTCGACGCTGCACGCGGCGCTCGGGTAGACCAAGTTGCTGATTGCAATGCCACTTGTTGCGTTGACCGCGCCGTCGATTGTGTCAAAGCTAAAGCGCAGTTGCACCGGCTTGCCCGCATAGGCCGCCAAAGAAATGACGTAGTTCTTGGACGCCTTGCCTGCAACAATGGCCGGTTTGGCCAAAACATTGGTCACCACGTTGCCCGCGCTGACAATTTGCACATACAGCAGGTCGTAGCTTGCGTCGGCTTCAACGTCAGCGACCAGATCGAATGAAATGCTGGGTGCCGGCAATTTCGGCAATGTATACAAGGGCCCTGTGACCGTGCCTTTGTTGCTGCCTGCGCCGGCGTAGTTGCCCGCAACGGTGTCCTGGTAGACCAATTTGCCACCGTTGACTTTCCAACCCGCTTTGACATCGCTGTTGACCGCGACCCAAGGGCCTAAATCTTTGCTCCAATCCACGGTTGCGGCGCATTCGTTGACGTCGCTGCAAGTCTTGCCGTCGCCGACAAAGCCCGCCTTGCACGCGCAAGTGTTGGAGCCCACGGTGTTGGCGCAGGTGGCGTTGACGCTGCAACCACCATTGTTGGTTAAGCATTCGTTGATGTCAGCACAAGTCTTGCCGTCGCCAGTGTAGCCGATCTTGCAAGTGCAGGTGTTGGAGCCCACGGTGTTGCTGCAGTCGGCTGCGAGGTCACAACCACCATTTAACACAAGGCATTCATTGACATCCGCACAGGTTTTGCCGTCGCCTGAGTAGCCTTTCTTGCAGGCGCAGGTGTTGCTGCCGATGGTATTGCTGCAATCGGCGGCCAAATCGCAACCGCCGTTGTTGGTTAAACATTCATCGACATCGCCGCAAGTCTTGCCGTCACCGCTGTAACCGATATTGCAAGTGCAAGTGTTAGAACCCGGCGTGTTGGCGCAAGTGGCGTTGAGGTCGCAACCGCCAGTGCCGGCATCACATTCATCGATATCCGTGCAAAGTTTGCCGTCGCCCTTGTAACCCGCGTTGCAAGCGCAGGTGTTGCTGCCTGGCAAGTTGGTGCAAGTGGCGTTGTTGTCGCAACCGCCGTTGAGAACTAAACATTCATTGATATCGTCGCATTTCTTGCCGTCGCCGCTAAATCCCGCATTGCAGGCGCAAGTGTTGCTGCCCGGCACGTTGGTGCAGGTGGCGTCAAATGCACAACCACCGTTGAGCACTAAGCATTCATTGACATCGTCGCACTTTTTGCCATCGCCCGTGTAGCCGATGTTGCAAGCGCAAGTGTTGCTGCCCTTGGTGTTGCTGCAAGCGGCATCCGCTGCGCAACCACCGTTTAGCAATAGGCATTCATTGACGTCATCGCACACAAGGCCGTCGCCCGCGTAGCCGGGATTGCACGCGCAGGTGTTGCTGCCCGGTACGTTGGTGCAAGCGGCATCCGCTGCGCAACCACCGTTGTTTGCTAAACATTCATTGACGTCGTCGCACTTTTTGCCGTCGCCAGTGTAGCCGCCTTTGCAGGTGCAAGTGAACGCGCCGACGTTGTTGGTGCAATCCGCCGCCAAGTCGCAACCCGCTGCGCCGCCAACACATTCATCGATGTCGTCGCACTTGACTCCATCGCCACTGTAGCCGCCCTTGCATTTGCAAACCACGTCGATCGTATCGGTATTGCCGCAAGTCGCTGAACCAGAACACGGATTGAGGTTGCTGGCGCAAACATCGTAGCTTTTGACCAAAATGCCGGCGCTGGTGGCCGCGGGTCCCTCTTTTTCGCCGTCGCTGGCGACCACTTTGCACTGCAGCGCGCTGCCGATCTTGACTTTTCCGCCATTGGCGTCCAAACGCAGATCGATAACAGACACGGTGGCGCCTGTCGGGGTGGCGTTCTCATAACCATCCACAATCCAAACGTATTTGTACGTCACCGCATCGCCATCCGCGTCGGTGGCCGGTGTTGGCAGGGTGCAGGTCACCGTGGCTGCCAAATCGACAACCGCTGGACTAATCTCCGCTTTGGCCGCAGTCGGTGCGGCATCGGCAATGGTAATCAGGGCTTCACCTTTGGTGCCGTCAAAGCCGCCGGATTTGGGCGTCACGACCACTTTCCATTTTTCGCCCTTTTTGGCCACACCCGCAGGCAATTTGGCGTCTTTGTAGTCAGTGGCTTGGCCGTCTTTGAACCACTGATAAGTATAAGTCAAATCACCGGGCTTGCCGTCAGGATCGGTGGCGTCGGCGATGATCTTGACGACCAAGATGTCTTCGGTCGTGCCTTTCTCCGGCTCAATCGCGATGACCGGTGCGCCAGGCGCCGTCTTGCCGTAAATCTTCACCGACGCCGTCGCTTTTTGGCCAGCAGAATCCGTTACTTCAAACGTAATCGTGTGCGATCCCGCACTGACCGCGGCCGAAACCAGCGGCGTCCCGCCGTCGTTGCCAACACCGTCGTACAGCGCTTTGGTGGCATCGGCGCTGTCGCTGATTTTGACTTTCAACGTGCCCGCTGCATCGTGATCGTCTGCAACTTTTGCCGCAAAATCTGCATTTTTGCCCACAAGAAACACATCGCCTTCCTTGGGCGAGACAATTTCAATTGTAGGCGGGTTGTCCAGCGGTGGCACATCGGGCTGCACATCGGCTGCGCTGTCATCGGCAATTTCGAGCGCCTGCGTATCTGGCGGCGTGTCACCCGGCTTTGCATCCGCAGATCCTGAATCTACGCTGACATCCAACAAACCGCCGTCGGTGTTGAGCACACCAGGAAACGCCTTGTCGCCCTGAGCATCAACGCCATCGCCGCAGCTGTAACCGCCCAACGCCACTAAAGCCAATGCGACAAATCCGCGAAAAAGTTTGTGTTTCAGCATGGTTTCCTCGGTGTGTTCGTTGGCGTGCGCTCAATTGTGTGCATCCGTGAAGGAGCAGTTTGCGGATTCCGCGGGCCGATTGCAACTGGCGGGCGCAGATGTGCCCCAGCGCCGCGCGCCGCCACGCGATTGGCCCATGGCAGAATCATGATAGTCATGAACTACAGCAATTTGAATTCAATGCGGCGGTTCTTGGCTTGACCCTTCTTGGTCTTGTTTTCGGCCACAGGCTTATCCGGACCATAACCGACGGTCAACACGCGCGTTTCCGCGATGCCCTTGGTCACAAAATACGCTTTGACGGCATTGGCGCGCGCCAAGCTCAATTCCTTATTGTGATCAATAGCGCCGGTGTTGTCCGTGTGACCCGACACTTCGATCTTGGTATCCTTGAACTCGGCCAACACTTCCACCGCGCCGTCGAGAATCTTAAAGCTCGCGGATTTGATCGTCGCCTTATCCACATCAAATTCAATACCTTGGATAGCACCTGTGAATTTTTTCAATTTTTCCGGAATCTTATCCGGGCAACCGTCTTCGTCCTCATAGCCATTCTTGGTTTCCGGTTCTTTGGGGCATTTGTCTTTGTCGTCGGGGATACCGTCGCCGTCGGTGTCCAACACATCTGGGCAACCGTCCTCGTCTTGAAAGCCGTTCTTGGTTTCCGGTTCTTTCGGGCATTTGTCCTTGCTGTCCTTGATGCCGTCGCCGTCTGTGTCCGGATCGTCCGGGCAACCGTCGTCGTCTTCAAAGCCGTTCTTGTTTTCAGCTTGTTTCGGGCACTTGTCTTTGCTGTCGTTGATGCCGTCGCCGTCGCTGTCGGGATCGTCCGGGCAGCCGTCGTCATCTTCAAAACCGTTTTTGTTTTCAGCTTCGTTGGGGCATTTGTCGGCCGCGTCCAAAATGCCGTCGCCGTCATTGTCCGGATCGGGGCAGCCGTCGCTGTCCTCAAAACCATCTTTGTCTTCAGGCTGCGTGGGGCACTTGTCGGTCACATCGGGCAAACCATCCAAATCGGTGTCGCGCGGCTTGCCGCCCAAGCGATAGTAAACGCCCAGATGCACTTCACTTTCCTGGGTTTTCTTGTTTTCCCGCGCCGGAATCAGCAGCAGGCGATAATCCAAGCGAATGCCAAAATTCTCAGCCAGTTCAAAACGCGAACCCGCGCCGACAATGGTCGCCGAATCCCAGTCCGTATTGTCCAACGCCGACACGCCGGAAACGGTATGCGCCGCTGCCATCAGGTGTTCCGTACCAAAGCCGAAAGTCAAAAAAGGTCGGACAACGCCATCGGTCAAGATGTTGATCATCGCGTGCGCCCGCAGGCCGAGCACCGGCGAAGCCAAGCCGTTGCTGGTGAATTTCGCCAACGCGTATTTGGCTTCGGCTTCCAGAGACAGCCGTTCCACCAGCGCAAAGCCGACGCGTGCGCCAATCAGCGGTGATTTTCCAGGCACTTCTGTCGCGGCGATCGCATTGCCCAACTCGCTTGTCGCTGAAAACAGGTCATAACCGCCGAAAACGCCCAGTTCCACCGAACCTTCAGGTTCTGCAGACGCAGGCGCGGCAGTTAGCGCGGCGGCGGCGCACAGTAAAGCGGCGGTGGCATGCGAAAAAGGGCGTGAGAGGGCCCGAAAGGCGAAGGAGTGCATGAATTACCGTGAGTTGTCGGCGGTTAAGTGCTAACTGGCCAAGCTACTGCGGGCGCACCCGCCCCCGCAAGAAACTGCGCGCGAGGCCGCAGCAACGCCCACAAGGGCAAGTGCCGCAGCCTCAGCGCGCCCAATACTACGGGCAACTGCAAACAAGTCCAGTTAGTCCGGACAAATTCTCGACCCAGTTGCCGATCTTGCATGGCCCTTGGTCGCAAGTCAGGCCCGGAATGTCTTGGCCATTGGACGTGCAGCCGCCATTCTTGTGCATTTTCCACACAGCGCCGGTCCACGTCGTCTGCGAATAGCCCGGCTGAACTGTGCATGCAGCGCCATAGAAGTGCGCGCAAAAGTAAGCCGCGTCCTGCGCTGCCGTGCCAACCGAACACGACCCCTGACCGGTCGAAACATAGTACGAAGTGGTCTGGCCGTTAAAGGTGTGGTTCGGTCCGTAAAGCTTAGCCGTTTTCACACACGCGTTGGTGCAAGCGTCATTGTCCACCAAGTTGCCATC
>CAMDBH010000039.1 GCA_945889325.1 Klebsiella pneumoniae | reverse complement strand
TGCCCAGCAAATCAGGGCGACTGCCATTTCCAAACATCATGCTGCACTTCCGCTGTAAAACGCCATGGCATCGCGCCGAAAATATCGACAGTCATCTCAATGGAATATTGCAAAATTCCCAGCAGCGGCGACCCACGAACGACGAGATGCTTGGACTCAAGTTCGTCACGCGCCGTGCGCAATTGGCTGTTGGTGGCATACACACTCGCACAAAACCACATGGAATTTTTGGTACCAATAATCTGTGTATCAAACGGGATCACACTTCCGACTTTGCGTTCTGGCTGAAACTGGTCATGACCCAACTCATATCGCCGCGGGTGACCAAAACTTTGAAACGTATCAAACGGCGTCGCGAAGGCCGTCAGCCGGAAGTGGGCCTGAGCAGAATCGGCAGGAGACATGCCGATGTCCACGTCGTTGATGCCATTTTGTGAAATCTTGATGTTGCGCATCGCCAAGCGCACCAACACGCCATCGCATTTGTCGAGGTCAATTGGGCCGCCGTTTGCGGAGAGCAAATGGTAAAATCCCAACTCGGAGTCGACATGCTCGTGCTGATTGTCGTAATGGGCCCCAAGTTGCAAACCGATGTTTGGGGCCCCGCCCTTGAATTGGGGCTTGTCGTTTGCTTCGGCATTGACCACGTCTTGGCTAACCGAAGCCAAATTCTTTACCCATTGCCAACCCATGTTACCTCATTTCAAGCGTCTAGCGACCGCCGGCCATCGCGCCGGAGCCGATGGGATTGGCCCGTTTTAGGTAGCCGTCCACAGCCAAACCTCGTGTGAAAAAGTGCCAACGAACGGCAGGCCTTGCTTGTTGTTGTCTTCAAATAAAGTGATCGTATAGTGCAATTCGCCCAAAGGCGGGTAACCGCAGACCACTGTCCGGGGCGGATTGAACAAAGGGTCAATTTCTGTGCGTAGTTCGCCGGGTGTGGCTGCATAGATTTGGGCCAAAAAGGTCGCGTCGAGTTTTTTCACGTCGCTGTCAACCGGGAACGGCAAGCCTTCCTCAAACACCGGCAAAAACGGCGAAGTGCCCATAACCGCACGCCTAGAAATACCATTGCCAAACAGCGCATTCACCGGAAAAGGTGCGCCCGGCTTCGGGACGGTGAACGCCGAGAGAATCATCGTCGCCAAATACGGCTTGACTTTCGCCTGGCCGTCGTCGCGAGGCCAAAGATGCCGGTTCTTGGTTTGAATCGAAGACACGTCGGCGTCGATGGTGACGATTTTGGATGAACGAACACGCAACAACACGGCGTCGCAGCCACTAACATCCAGCGGTGCGCCGGTTTGATCGCGCACCAGATGGTGAAACTGCCCAAAAGGTTGTTGGTTATTCTGCATGTCGATCGGTTGCGGTTGCCAGGCGTCGAGATTTTTTACCTGTGCCCAAATTCCCATCACCCACCTCCACCCACACACGCGCACCTGCTCCACCAACCGCCGCGGGCGCGCACCTACCCAAAATCGCCCCTCACGCCCACCACTCGACCGCCGCAAGACTCAAGTCGTGCGTTCTTTCAACAAAAACGCGGTATGCAGTGTGACCGTCGTCGCACTGGCATTTGTGTTGACGACAACAAGCTTGGCAAAGCGCTTCCACGGCACCAACGCCGTGCCGGTCAAGCCGATGCTCGTCAGCCCGGTGCCGAGATCGCCGCTGTAGGTCGTGCCCACCGTGCGCGAAATGTTCGTGACAGCAAGCACGTCGCTCCACACCACGTATTGGTCGATCGACATCGCGGTTTGCCACTTGAACTTTGTGTCCGTGTCATTTGCCTGCGAATTCAGCAAGACGTCGATTTGATACGCCAAGTCTTTCCAATCTGAAATATCGAACGGCTGAATCCAGTCGATCGACACGCCGCCGGCCAACGTCTGCGTTGAAAGTCCCATATCCCGATATTGCGAAGCCATATTCACTCCTGTTGAAAAAAGCCGCGCCATCGCGACCCGGTTGTTGCCCCATTATTGCCGTCAAAATGATTTCTGCAAGCAATAAATCATTGTCATCGAAAAAAACTTCCAACGGACCCATTTTCGCCGCGATTCCAACCGTTGCCTTTCCAACAATTGCCGCATTATTCCAATAAGATACCACCTCCGCCATTTCCGTGATCAATATCTCACCCACATCGACCCACGCGCTGGTTCTTTGCATTCAAAATAAGTCGCCATCGCAAACCAGCCCGTCGCCAGCGCCTCGACCTTCGGCTTTTCTCGATCGCACGAAAAAAGCACGACGACCTGCGCCTCGCGATACGCCGCCACATCGATTGCCGTCGCTAGATCTTGCGCATCATCGGCCAAACTGCGCAGCGTCAGATCAAACGCAACGGCTGCGTCATTGCACAAAATGCACAACGACCGACCGGCCAAATTGTGCGGTTCAGCGTCACGGTTGAATTCGAGGACATGCCGTGAATTTTCGCCAATGTCCGCCAGCAAAAACGTGCCGGTTGCGCGCACGTTGTCCGCGTCCTCTCCGTCGTTGAGCATAAAATGAACCGTGCCGTCGCCGACGAAGTTGGCGATGTGGAGTTCAAGCCGCAGCGTTTGAACGGCGGACACGTCGAGCAATTGCGCCATGGGCAAGCGAAATTCGCAGTCGGCATCGATGGTAATCGTGTGTTGTTGTAGCAGTGTTGGTTGTGGTCGCATGGTTTGTCCTTTTGTTGATCGCAAAACTACAGGTGATGACATTATTTTGTCAATAATGATTTTCTGCAGGGCGAAAAAATGAGCCAACCGACAAACAGCGTGCCGCAAACTTGACAACCCGCTTCAATTCCCCACAAATCCCAACCAGTCATCTCACCCACCGCACTCACTTGTGCGACCGCCGGGCGCCAGCAAAAAAACCACAGCAAAACCGCGGCAAGTTGCCGCGTGTTTTCGTGGTATTTGCGCGCCAACGCGCGCGCGAGGGGCCGCGGATGAACAACGACTTTGACGACGAGAAACACGCCGACCTACCGACCGATTCACGCCAATTGGCCGTGACCGCCGATTCCCCCCCCCCCTAGAAATCATGTGGGATTCTGAAGCGGCGCAGAACAATTTGGTCGCGGAAGTCAACCGCCTGTATCAAGTAGGTGGCTTGGAAACGGCGCTGAAAATTGGCCATTACCTGATCCAAACCGTGTTCGGCGGCGATGGCCAGCGCACGTTGGATACCAAACGCCACCCGAATTCATTTCTCGCGCTGTCCAAGCGCAAAGATTTGACCGTTCAACGCACTTTTCTGTACTATTCCGTCGTCGTGACCGAGCAATTTGGCCTATTCCCAGTGGAGATTGGGCTTGCGCTGACGCTGCGCCACCACAAAGAGTTGCTTGTGCTCAAAGATGTCGCGCGCAAACGCGAACTTGCCCACTTGGCTGCGACGCAGCGCTGGTCCTACCGCAGGTTGCGCGATGAAGTCCAAATGCACATCGCCACCAAAATCCGCCCGACCGTGAGCCGCCCAAGCCGCCCGCCCTTTGTGCGCGGCGCCGACTTGGTGCGAAAAGGTGCAGAACTCATTTTCGAGCCGCGCGATGACGCGGCGGACATCGCGGCCTATGGGTGCGCCGCGGCGAATGAGGCGCTGCGCCAAGTGCGCTCCGCAGCGTTTGCGCTGCAAACACGCTGCGATGCGCTGGAATCTGTGATGTATGCCATCTGCGCGGCCGCGTTGGGCGTCGACGCGGGCGACTAGGCGTTCACGCGCGTGAACGCCTGGGGTCTGTCAATAGCGCCTAGCCCTTGACTCTCGGCCCGTTGGCGCGCATTTTGAACAGGGCGGTCCATGGTGGACCGCGCTGGCGGTCGCGGAGGATGCATGCCGACGATTCTGCGCGTGGGCAAGTGGCGGTTTCATTTCTATCCGACGAAGGCCTTGAACCGCCTCACGTCCACGTCGATACCGGCGACGGCGAATGCAAGTTTTGGCTACAACCAGTTCGCTTGGCGCGTTCGGTGCGCGTCTCTGGCGGCGATCTACGCTCAATCGAGCGCGAAGTGATTGCACGTCGATCGATGTGCTTGGAGGCTTGGCATGAATTCTTCAAACGTTGAACTAGAATACCACGGATTGCGCGTCTGGACGCAGCGACGAATTGTGTTTGTCGAATTGACCGACGGCAGACAGATCGGCTGCCCGGTTGACCGCTTCCGCATCCTCGCCGCCGCTTCCGACGCACAAATCGCCAAGGTTGTCTTGCGCCTCGACGGCACCGCGTTGCGCTGGGAAGAGTTGGACGAGGATATTACCGTCCGCGGCATTGTCGAAGGCAGATTCCAGTTGCCGCTGCCAGATTCATTGGCGGCATAGCTGCTGTCGGGGGGGAGGCGCGTTCCCGCCTTCCGACCGCGCAGCGGTACTTTCACCACTCTTCCAGATCCTTGCCTAGGCAACGCGGGCACAGAGGCCCGCGACTACCCCGGAATTAGGCAAATCCCGGCGTCCCGACCGCGCAGCGGCACTTTCACCACTCTTCCAGGTCCTTGCCTAAGCAACGCGGGCACAGAGGCCCGCGACTACCCCAGACCTAGACAAATCCCGGCCTCCCGACCGCGCAGCGGTACTTTCACCACTCTTCCAGATCCTTGCCTAGGCAACGCGGGCACAGAGGCCCGCGACTACCCCGGAATTAGGCAAATCCCGGCCTCCCGACCGCGCAGCGGCACTTTCACCACTCTTCCAGATCCTTGCCTAAGCAACGCGGGCACAGAGGCCCGCGACTACCCCGGAATTAGGCAAATCCCGGCCTCCCGACCGCGCAGCGGTGCCCCAACCTACCCCACAATCCCCGCCCCTCTCCTTGTTGATATTGCCTAATCCCTTCTCGCCACCACTCGCCGACTGTCAGAATCCGACCGCTTCAGCGGTCGCAGCGGTTAAGGAGCCGGGCGGCGCACAGTTCCCTGCCTCTTCATTGCAGATATTTCCCCTTCTCCACCGCCCGCAAGCGCCGACTGTCAGGATCCGGCGGCTTCAGCCGCCGCCACGGTTAAGGAGGCGCGCGCGGGCGTCCCAAATCCCCGATTAGAAACAAAAGGCGTGGGGTTCCAAGGGGTCCGCGCCTCGGGACCCCTTGGTCGCCGCAGGCGAAACCTGTCCAAGATAAAGGTGCTTTATAACCGCGCGCCGGTAGGCGCAAATAACCCCTTGCAACTGGAAGCCGCGCCGCTAGGCGCAAAAGCCGCCCGCAGGGCAAAAGCCACCTGATTGCTCGGCAGGAACCGCAAACTGCGTTTGCGGCGGACGGCGGGCACGGAGACCCGCCGCTACACAAATTTATTTAATACCCGTGAATTGTCCGCTGAAAAGCCACATGACTGCAAGTCAATCCGCCCAGCGCAGCGCCCCAGCAGCGCGTACATTTGCCACGTGGCAAAACTACCTTCTAACCCAACAAAAACAAAAGCATTTGCGGCTGCCGCCGCTACTGTCGGCCCAGCTGCCGCAAAACCTTCGGCTCATAAAGCGCAATCAGCCGGGCGCGATCGGCGGGGCTCCGCAGGTCCAGCACCGCGACACCCGCCTTTTTCAACGCGGTCAGGCTATGCGCGCACCCAAGCAAATGCGAAATAAGTTCATCCAGATGCGGCGCATGACCGATCAACATCAGCCCCCGCAGGTTGGTCGAGCGCAGCGCCGCCACGGTCGCCGCGGGATCATTTTCCGGAATCAGCTCAGCGCGCTGTTCGATGGCCAATCGCGGCACACCAAGAGATTCAGCAACAATATCCGCCGTTTCTGTCGCGCGAAGGTAAGGGCTGGTCCAAATCCGGTCGATCGCCAAACCCAGACTGACCAAACCGTGCGCCGCCAAGCGCGCTCGCTCTTTACCATCGGCCGTCAGCGGCCGCGTCGGATCTGACGGCGCCCCCGGATCGTGCCGATCGATCGCTACACCGTGCCGCATTACATAAAGTCGCATCGCCTTCTCCTGAAGTCGGCGCAAGGTTGCACAAACCGGCCCTGCCGCGCAAGAGCACCAGCACAAACTTGCCGACCCCGCGGGCGCGCGTATGCTTACGCGTGCGGACAAGTCTAAGGAAATCCGCCAAAGGCCGTTTATGCCCGACGATCGCGTCGCCTATACCGTTGCAGTGCCGCCAAACGATTCGAGCTTTGAGCTTTCCGCCGATTTGCCGCTGCGGGCGGCGATAGTCCAAGTATTTCGGCAGGAACTTGAGACTGCTGTCGCGCTAGGTCAAGGCACAGCGCAACCGCCAGCATTGGCGGTGCGGCGGTTCCGGCGCGCGCTGCGCCGCGCCCGCGCGATCGTGCGGCTGCTGCGGCCCGCATTGCCCAAGCCGAGCGCAGTCGCCCTGCTGCGCGTGCTGACCGCCGTGGCCCGATCAACCGGGGCGTTGCGCGATGCCGAGATCCTGCCCAATGCGCTGGCCGCCCTGCCCAAGAAATCGCGCAGGCAACTGGTTCAACTGCAAGCTATTCTCACCGCACAGCGCGATGAAATGCACCAGTCCAGTGAGGCCCACTTGCGCATGGGCGAAGGCGCGCCGCACTTGGCCGAGTTGGCCAACGGTCTGGCGACTGCGCTGCCAGCCGACTTGAGCCACGCGCAGCTGGCGCTGGGTATGCAACAAACCTACACGCGGGCGCGCAAAGGCCGCAAAGCCGTGAAAAAACACCCCAGTCCGGTGATGATCCACGACTGGCGCAAACGCTGTAAGGATTTGCGCCATCAGGCAGAACTGCTCGCGGCCGACGGTTTGCCGCAGCAACAATGGCTGGCGGCCCTGACCGATTTGACACGGCGACTGGGCCAAGTGACCGATTTACTGGCGCTTAAGCAGTGGAGCCGCCAAAACAGCCCAGATGGCGACGCAGCTAAATTGCTTCACCGCGCGCTCAAACAGCAGTTGGCGGCGGAATTTGAAATGTCGCTGGCTTTGGGCGGGCGCATCTTCAAACGCAAGGCTGTCGACCAAATCGCGCATTTGATGACTGAATAGGCTCTTTGGCCCAGCGTGCTGCCTGTGCAGCCGGCCTATTTCTTCCGCCGCAAAATCTGCAACCGCGTATTCCAGCGCGCCAACGCGTTGAGCGCAATCGGCGGCAACTGGCGCAGCACGGCTTTGCGCGCTTGGTAGCTGCGCGGTGAAATATCGGGCAGCGGTTGGTCAGGCCGGATGCGTTGCGCGGTGATGTCACTAGGCAATGTCGCCACCCGCGCGCTTTTCACGTAGAGAAACAGGTTGTAGCGATACCACGGCTGCACGTCCGTATGACTTTGAATAAGCGGGCGAATGCAATCAAAACAAGCGTAGCCTTCTGCCGCAAAAAGATCGCGCCAATAGGCGTACGGCTGTTCGTTGATATGGTATTCGCCGCCTTGACCGGGAGGAGCGGCCGAAAACAGCACAATGTCAC
This sequence comes from Klebsiella pneumoniae, assembly GCA_945889325.1. Lineage (GTDB taxonomy): Bacteria > Myxococcota_A > UBA9042 > UBA9042 > UBA9042 > CAMDBH01. Next base: position 22,955 of record CAMDBH010000039.1, on the reverse strand, counting down.
CGTGTTTGGTCAGTGTGTGCACAATTGTGGCCGCGGCAGCCGCCGGCAAATGCTCTGCCACTTCAACGCATTGGACCAAGTCAAAACGTCGCTTCAAATCGATCGGTTGACTCAAATCCACCGCCGTAAAAAGCGCTGGGTCAAAGGGCAGCGTGGTGCGGTCGACATAATCGCCGTCTAGGCCTGCAATCTCGGCCACGCCTTGCGCTTGCCACGTCTTTAACCACACGCCAGCGCCGCACCCGAAATCTGCCACAGAATCAATAACTAGCCAGCTGCGCAGCAGGGCAGCCACGCGCTTGGCGGACGCATCGTTGGAAGCGCTGGTGTATTGAAAAAAAGCTTTGTCGTATTGGTACATTGAAAAGCCCGCTGCCTCTACGGTTGTTCATCTTGCGGCACGCTAGGCGCTTTCCGGCCGTCTTTGCCGACGGGGGCGTCAAAATTGTCCAACAGCGGATCGCCTTCATGGCCAAGTCCCGGATCGGGCGGCACTTCACTGCCATCCAACCCAGCCCCGAAGACCACATTGCACGTGCCCAAGCGCACGCGATCTTCGGGGGTAATTTTTTCGCGTTTGGCCATGATGTCGGCGATCCAACACAGCATGCCGCGGCGACTTTCACTGACCGTTTTCTTTTCAAACTGGTACTTACCTGAAATCGGACTGGGCACGATCGAGCCTAGCCAAAGCGCTTGCAGCAACGTCATTTCAGCCGGCGGACGGTTGAAGTAGTATTCCACAGCGTTCTTAATGCCATAGACCTTGTCGCCCAACTCAATGATGTTGAGGTACAATTCCATCATCTTCTGCTTGGGCAAGCTGCGCTCGATTTGCCAAGTCACCACCGCTTCTTGCACTTTGCGCGAAATGGTCTTTTCCCGTTCGTAAAAGAACAGGTTTTTCACCAATTGTTGGGTGATCGTCGACGCGCCGCGGACAAAACGCCCGCGTTTCAAGTTTTCCACCATGGCCGACTTGATGCTGTCCAAGATGAAGCCGCGGTGACCAAAAAACCCGCCATCTTCTGTGGTTGTGATGACTTTGACAAAATTGTCCGACACCAATTCATACGGCACCCAATTGGCGCTGCCCGGGCCGGTTTCAAATTCAAACATGCTGCCGTCGCGTTGGCGCGCGTGTTGCGTGAACGGCGCGTCAAAGATGTCAAAGCGGACGTACTTGCCCATGCTGGTGATTTTGACGTCACCCAGCGCCGCGTCGAAGTCGAATTTCAGCGAATTCATGTTGGCCGTGTCCAGACCCAAGTTGATTTCAAAGGACATGGCGCCTTCACAGCGCAGCCCGTCCAACAGAGGCGCAAAGCCCACCGGCACCGAATCCACCGTATCTTGACAGGCAACTGTTGGAATCTTCAGCTTCAAATCAAAGGCCGGTGCGGTGCGATAACGCTCAATGGTCGTCCCAACCAGAAAATGCACTTTGCCCACAGTCAGTTCGCCGTCGCTCAACTGCACGGTTTGCTTTTGCAGATCCAGCTCCAGCTTGCCGTGGGCCTCGACCGTCAAATTCATCATTTTTTGCAGGGAGATACGGCGGACTTCCACATGCACCTGCGCAAGCGTCCCTTTGCCCTCAATGGCGAGTTTGCGTTCGGCCACTTTGTAACCAATGGCAATATCGACGTTTTTCAGCGCACTTGTCGGCTCAAGACTGATGGCAGGCGGCAACAGCGCGGCGTAGGGAGAAACCAACAATTGTTCAAGTAATATCTTGAGTTCTGCATCGCCCGTCAACGTGTCGACCCTGCCGGTGATGCTGTGAACGGCGTTTTCCTTGCCGGGCACGTGAAAATCCAGCGCCAAGGTCACCGCGGCCTGTCCCGGCTTGTGCTGAAATGTCATATTAAAATCGCTGACTTCCTTGGCCGCCCCCTGCTGCTCGTCGCGAAAACGCGCGCGGCCGTGCTGCACGGTCACCAGCGGCAGCGGGATCGCCGCCAACAGGGGCTTGAGACGAAGCAGCTGTTTTTCCAAGCGATCTGTGTTCTTGCCAAAAAATTGCGCCAAATTCTCGCGCACAATCGCGCCATCCGCGGCTTCTGCTGGTTTGACTTTGGCGTTCTTGTCCAACGGTTTGCCATCTTTGCCCAGCGCGATCTTGGCTTTATCTTTGCCCTTTTTGGCAGTTTCGGCGGCCAGTGGCGGCAGTGCAATCGGTTCGGGCGCTTCTTCTTCATCGTCGGCCGTGTCAGTCGGCGCCGCGGCCAGTGCCTGGCGTTGGGCGACGATAACCGGTTCTAATACCGTAACTTCTGTGACATGACGCAGCGCCTTTTTGACAAGGCTGGGCACTTTGTCGCGGATTTCCACCGGCAATTCTGTCTCCGGTCCAGCCGTCGCGCTGACATGCGCAATAATTTGCTGCACATCGAGCTCAAACTTGCCACTGTCCCCCGCTTTGGCCACTAAAACATGTTCTAGCGACAAGTTGCCATCGGTCTTGAGCGTCGCGGCGCCGACCTGCAGGCGATACCCCGCGACTTCAATACTGAACTTGGGCGGCAACTGCAACGTCAGGGAGCCCTCGCGCTTGGGCCACTGCAGGTCGCCGCGCAATTGCACCGGCTGGGCGATGCCCGTCAAATGCGTACTCGCTTTGAGTTCGATGTGCGCAACTTCCTGAACTGGTGAGGTATTTGTCAGCGTGAGTTCGGTTTCAAACAGGCGCAAATGGCGAAAATCCACGCCCGCGACCGCAGCGCTGCCGTGCACACCGAGGTCGTCAAAAGCAAAGCGTCCACCGTGCACTTCAATGTCAGGCAAATGTTTTGAGAAATATTTGCGCCAACCTCCACCGGACTTTTGTTCATCTTCGACGGGTTGCATCAGGCGGTCGATGAGGCTTTGCAAATTGAATTTGCCGCTTGCGTCGCGGGCCGCGTAGACTTCCGGCATTTGCAATGTAATTTTATGCAAATACACGCGCGGAGAGGTAAGCCCGTTGACGTCATACTGCACGGTCAACCGCGGTATGCGCGCAAACGGCGGCGCTTGTGGGTGGTTGGCCTGACGCAACTCAACGCCGTCAATGGTCAGGCTTGCCAGCGGATCGAGATAAATTTCATGGATCTGCAGATCGACCCCGCGCTTAGCGGCCTTTTCAATCAGCGTGCGGCGAATTTGTCCTTCCACCCAGGTCGGGGCGGCAAAATAGGCCACACCGCCGCCAGCAAACAGGAGCGCGATAAGGATAAGGATCGTATAACGAATTGCGGGGCGCATGGCCTCCAGCGCGGGTCAAGACACACCATGCGCCGTGGCGCGGTGGCTCCGCCGCCAGTGCTCGGGCGTTCTTAGGTCAGTTGGTCGACTTCACGCCTGAGGTCACAATAATGACAACGATTGCAGCGACCCCGCCGATCACACCCAGAGACGTCAGCGCGATGGTCTTGGTCGTCGACATATGGTCTACCTCAAACGACTGAATTTCATTCAACGGCAAAAGATAATCGCGGTCCGAGGCCACCAACTGGCTTGAGACCATTGAGAAATTGAAAGGCGTCACTTGGTAACGCCGACCACCCTCGGAACGCACGAACAACTTGGTATCGCGGGCGACGCGCACCGTTTCTTCTTTTTCGCTCTTGACTTCGACCGACTCGTTTTCTGCGCGCGCTACGAGCTTGGTGCGCTCGTCGGTGGTAATTTTCCCTTCGAGTTTGCCGTCGTCTGCCACCGCTTGCGCGGATTGCAACTTGCGGAATTCATCCGACGGCACGCGATACGAATTGTAGCAGCCAGTCGAAGTCAGCAGCACAATGCCGATGCAGAGAAGCGCTGTCGCGCGCAGGTTGGTCATGGAGTCCTCGCTGGAACCGAAAAATTTGCTTGCGTAACAGGGACGTGCTGCAGAGCGGTTTATGCTGGACGGCCACCGGCAGCGGCCCAAACCGCGTTGAGATCGGTTTGCATGAAATAGAACGTCAAAATACCGCCGGTGCACAATTGGCCGACCAAGTACATCACCGCGCGATCCTCCACCTGCGCACCGACCAAGCCCGCCATTTCACTGACGGATTTGAAAAATTTCCACAGCGTAATCAGGTTGAGAATCGGAATGAACATGTGCCAAAACACGAGGCGATCTTCGCCGAGAAAGGCGTTGATTTCTTTGAAGCGCTTCATGATCCACAAAATGGAGAAAATGAAACAAATCACGTTCATGCCGGTGGTCTTGATGGGATCCAAAATCTCGCCGGGCGTCCGGCCGCTGTTGCGACCGCCACCGCCGCCGGAACGACCGCCGCCTTGACCGCGTCCGCCGCCGTCGCCCCCGCCCCCATCCATCCGTTGCATTTCGGGTTCGCGTGGGCGGGGTGCAGGCGCTTGCGGCGCAGGCTGGCGCGGCGGCCCTGAGGCGGGGAGAGATTCAGCCGCACGCATCGGCTCAGGTGCGCGCGGTGCCGGCTCGGCTGCCTTGGGCGCGGAGGCAGCGGCTTTTTTCGCCGCCATTTCATCAAACATCGCGCCAAAATCCGGGGGCAACTCCATGGCGACAGTCGCTTCACTTTCGCCGATATTCCAAGCGCCTGTCATTTCAGGCACTTGTGCCGCGCCAATCCATTCGCCTTTTTTGTCGTCGTAAATGTATTCGTCCTGCGCGAGGTCGCCTTTGCGGGCCATATCGCGCAACGTCATGAGATCAAACGGTGTCGACTGGCCGTTGCGGTGAAGGTGAAACGCCATAGCAAATCCTTATTGCGGGTTAATCGGGTTGAGCGGTTCGCGGTTTGGCTCGTGGTTCAAATGTTGCCGAAAGACGCAGCCAAGGAGCGAGATTATTGCCGAATTGCCGACAAAATCAACCGCCCCTGTGGCAGCAGTTATGCATCTAACCCCTTGATACGTTTGAGATCAGACATGACCTTGTGGTATTCGACTTCCCAAGTCGCTGTGCCTTCCTGCAAGTTTTTGATGCGGCGGCGCACTTCCTGATCCAAATCGTCTTCGACGTGCAAATGGCGATTGAGCACTTCGCGCAAGGACTTGCGCAGCGTATGGTCCTCGGCAAACACTTCTTCCACATGGCGGCTGTGAAACAGAGCACCGATGATCTGACGCGTCAAATAATCAATAGCGCGATCGCCGACGCCAAATTCGCGCTCTTCCGCGAGTTTCATTTTGATCTTATTGACTTGATTGAATTCCAAGCCGTCGCGCGATATGACGTCGCGCGCCTTGTCCGTGATCTCGCGTTCGGCGCGGATGTATTCGCGCAAGACGCTCTCAATGTCGAGCACGACTTCAGATGCTTGGGCATCTTGCACTTCGATGTCCCCGTTTTCACACAGGTGTGTCACCATGTCCTGCGCTATCGCTGCCACTTTTCCCGGGTACAATCTCATTGCAATTCTCCATGCCTTTTGACGCTTTGCGCTTTGGCCGCCCAATTGGCGGGGCAAAAGTGCTCGCGAGGCGCAGCGATCTAACACAACTCAGATGCGCCGCATAGCCCATTTCGCCCCGGCCCAATCGCTTTGTGTCGTATTTGTCACCGCAGCTGCGCCAGAGGGCCTATTTATCCAAACGCCACGGCGCATGAAGCGAGCGAATTCGTTGTACATATCCAGCCAGTTGCGCGCCCGTGCCTTCGCCGCGTTTGGCCGACAACATTTTGACGCGCTTTTTGCCAGTGCCCTCGTGGTACGTGCGGACAAATTTTTGTTCCAAGAAAATCTTGAGCGCATTGCCAAGATTCACTTTGGAAATAGATTCATAGCACTGCACGTCACCTAATTCAAAAGCCATGGCTGCTTCGGTCTGGACATGATCCAAAAATGCGCTTTCGCTCAACGCATTTTTCTCGAGCACAATCAGCGAGCGGCCCATCAAAGCATAGGATTCGATAAAATTTTGGATAAGTTTTGCGTACAGACGCACCACGGGCGTCACCGTAGTGCGCAGGCGAAACGTGCCGGGCGCATCCTCAACCAGCCAACCCGCAGCGCGAAAATCGCGCAGCGTGCCGCTGTATTGCTCCTCAAAACTCAGGCCCGGCGCGTAGACAAATTCAAATTTCAGTAACCGCGACAGGAACTTGGTCATGTCTTGCAATTCGTCGGCGCGCAAGATTTCGTGTTCTTCACGCAGCGCCAATACGCTCGCCGCCAGCATCGCATCGGGCACAAACAGGTGGATCATATTGTTTTTATAGTAATCCAAATGCAACCGGCCAGCCTTCTTGGTGATGTAGACGTGTTGATCGTCAAAGTCACGGCAGACCAGCCACTGCGTCGATTCAAACAGCGCCAGCACTTTGTCAACAATGCTAGACACGGATTCACCCATTATTCTAGCACGTTCTGATTGGGCGCCGAAGGGATCGGGGATGCCGCCCGACGCCGCGTGGCGGTGGGCGTCTTTGACTTCTGCCGTTTGCAACTGTTGGCGCCGCGTGCGAATCGCCGTAACCAGTGGATCGGAAAGGACTGCGCCGCGGCGGCTGGCAATATCGAGCAGGTAACCGACGCGCACCAACAGATCATCGCGCGAAATCCCGCGTTGAATCTTTGTGAGCAAAACCGCCGACACAATCGAAGTAGGCGTAATCACACTGGCCGCGTTGATGCCACCCAAGATCTGATAACCACAGACTTTGAGCGCTCGCTCAAAATTAGCTGCATAATTGGGGGCTTTGCTGTCAAGCGCTTCATACTGCCCCAAAATCTGCCGCACCGACAGCGGTTGGCCAAATTGGATGCGGATGCGCCCGTACTTGTGCACCAAGACGCTCGTAGCCTTGAGCACTTCGACTGGTGATTCCGCTTTTTTCTCACCGCCTTCCAGTTCTTTGCGGTAGGCTTTTTCCTCGATCAAACGCTCGTAGCCAAAATTGGTCGGCACCAGCGCCACATCCGGCACCGTTCCGTCGGCGACCGTTTCCAAAACATGCTTAAGTAACCCATACTTAGGTGGCAGCAGCTTGCCGGTGCGCGAGCGCCCCCCTTCAAGAAAAAATTCAAGCCACATGCCCTCTTTGAGCAGCTTGCGCATGTATTGCCTGAAGATCGCGGCATAAATCGGCTGGCCGTGAAAGGTCCGCCGCAGAAAAAACGCACCCGCACGCCGAAAAACCCAGCCAAGCGGAAAAAACGACAAGTTGGCACCGGCGGCAATGTGCGGTGGTATCAAGCCGTTGCGATAAAAAAGGTAGCTGATGATCAGGTAATCGATGTGGCTTTTGTGGCTGGGCACGACCACGACCGGCGATTTGCGGCCGACGTCGCGGATGCGTTCCAGGCCTTCATCGTCGACCTCAATGCCTTCATAAATGCGCGCCCACAAAAGCGTGAGGCCAAACGACAAAAAGGACAGCATGGTCATTTTGAAATTGGCCGAAATTTCATCCAAATTCGCCGCAGCTTCAGCGCGGACGCTGGCCAGCGGTTTGGCAGTCTTAACGGCAAGTTCCTGCAATTCAATCTGCACTTCATTGTCTTGCAGAATTTCTTCGCGGATTTGGTGCGGCGATTTGATCGGCGCGCCGCGAATCACGCGGTGTTCGGTCTTGAACGATTGGATGACCGTGTAACTGAGTTTTTCAGCCAGCAAGCCGTCGTCGAGAGAACTCGGGTGATCGGCGACAAATTTTTGCAGATCAATCGGTTCTGCCACTTGCACAAATGCGCGGCGATGGTTGAGCAAGAAGCTGAACAGTTTGCGGATCCGCCCCGGCGCTTCTGGATCGCCAAAGAATTCGTCGATGATGCTCGAACGACTTTTGTCCGGATCGCGTTGCCAAACAAGCACTTGAGGGACCACCAGCAAGCGCACCTGCCCTTCGCGCTGGGCTTCGATCAACTCGCGCAAGTACGGAATATCGGCCGGCGGATTGATCACGTCCAGCAAGCTGTAGGCGCGGCGCAGAAACAGCAAAATCGCGCGACCGCGGCGCAATTGGGCGCGCATCACGTCGACGTCGGATACCTGCGAGATGTGCAAAATGCGGCGGCGAAACCAACTCACCAGCGCGCGCCGCCACGGCTGAAACACCGTGAGCGACAGGCCATTGCTGAACGTTGACAGCGGCAGACCTGCCCGCAACAGTGCGTAATTAAAGTAAAGATAGTCCAGCAGGCTGGTCGTGTTCATCATGTAGACGATCACGCCTTCACGCGCGTGGGAGGCCAATTCGTTGTTCAGACGCGGCGCGAACTGCACGGGTTTGAAAAAAATCCACGAAAATAAGCGCAGAAAAACACCAAGTTGCTCAACCATCGCCGACGGATGATGCAGATCGGCGTCGCGCAGGCCGTCGCTGAGCGTGCGCGATTGCGTCGCGTGGCGGAAAACCGGCGAGGCGGGCGCAGGGGTAACCGCGCTTTTCTGCTCAGGGGGTTCCGAATTGGGCTGGACAAGATCGCTCATCGTCGGCAAATCCTGAACCCGCCAGCGGCAAAGCGCAAGGCGCACTGCGTCAGACCGCGTATAGAAAATTGCCCAAACACGCGTGGCTGCGCTACAACGGCGCGCGGCGGCGCTTGGCCATCGCGAAGATGAACAAAATGTTACCTTTGGCCGAGCAGTTGGGTTTGGTGTACCGCGGCGGTTGGCATTTGCCCGCGCAGCGTTTGTGGCTCACCGGTCAGGCGCCGCGCAACGGGCTGCGCTTCATCGGCTATGCCGCGACACTGCCCCGCAATCACAGCAAAATCCTCTGCCACAGCCAACTGGCCGCTCTGTGGGCGCTGCAAACGCGCCGCGTCCTGCCGCTGCCCTATGCCCAACCTGTGCAACTGGGCACCATGGCGCTGGAACTGTTGCCCAGCGGCATCGGCCGCGGCGCGGCGATGCTGCGGTTGCAAACGCGCAATACGACATGGATTTTTGTCGATGGCATGCGACTGGACGCGCTGCCTGCAGCTGAGCAACTCAGTTGGCGCGAAGCTGAGGTGCTGGTGGTTTACGCTGGTCCGGAGCAGGCGAATTCGCTCAACAGCGCAGAGTTGAAGGATAAATTGGCAAAGGCAACGCAAGAGTTGTGGTTGTTGGACGACCCGACCTTGGCGCTGGACTTCGCCAGTTGCCGCGACGGGGCGGAGGGTGTGCGGTTTGCGCCGGCCTTAAATGCTTTGATAAAGCGTGCGAATTTAACCGCAGCCGCGCCGCGGCCCCAAATGCCGCGTTTGGCTATCTGGCCCGCGCTGGCCCGCGCGAGGGTGCCGGCGTTTGCCGCAAATTGGCCCTCGGTCCACTGGCGGTCCCCAAGCGCGACGCCACTAGAATTGAAAGGCAATGGCGTGGAACAATTGCTATTTTCCCGCGCCACAAGCGGAGAGGCCTTGGCCCAATGCGTTTTGGCGTCCAGGATCGCGCGGGTGCTAGCGCTCGGACCGGGCGCGCAAGCGCTGCGCGATCGCTGCCAATCGGCTGCCTGCGAAGTAGAAGTATTGCACGATATTGAACAGTTGCGATTGATGTAGCCGCCAGCCGCGGTGACAGAGGCGAAAAAAAATGGCCCAAAGACCGTTGATTGGCGTGCTGACCAATCCCAATTCAAAGAAAAACCGCGCAAATCCAAAGCGCTATGACATGCTCAAGCGCACGGTCGGCGATCTGGGTTTGGTGCGGCGCACGCAGGGCACAGGCGAGATCGCCGACGTGGTGCGCGAATTTCTCGATAGCGGCGTGGTGTATTGGCTAGCAGATGGCGGCGATGGGGCTTTTCACTGGCTGCTCAATACCTTGTGGCAAGTGCGCAGCGAACGCGGTGAGACGGGACCTCTGCCGCATTTGATGCCGACGAATGCTGGAACTATTGATTTTATTGGACGAAAGGCCGAGGTGGAGGGCGACTGCGACAGCCTGCTGCACGCGTTGACGCGGCAGTTGCTCGACGGACGCACGCCCGAAATCGGCCATATCGGCACACTTTTGGCGTCGGGTGTCCACGCGGCTGACAGCGATTTTCCCAACAAACCCTTTGAAAGGCTTGGCTTTGCCGCATCGCTAGCCGGTGTTGGTCAGCGTTTTTTTGGCAAATGGTATGCGCACGACAACCACACGCCGCTCGGCATCATGCAAGTGGTTGGAAAAATTCTGGGATCGGCGATAACCCGCGCGCCGATGCTGGAAAAAATGCCGGTGCCCGACAGCTACCGCGGCTATTCAACCGACGTGTTTGAACCGATGCCGCTGGATGTCTATGTCGACGGTAAGTTGCTGCCGATCCGCGAGTTTCGCTCAGTGGACGTAGGCGCGATCGATATCAATCTGGCTGGGGTGTTTCGGTTTTTTCCGTTGGCGCGCGAGCCGGGCATTTTGCACGTGCAGGCTGGCAATCCGACGGTGCTCGAAGTGGTGCGCAACCTGCCGCTGATGGCTTCAGGTCAACCGCTCGCGATCAAAAATTACTTTCAGAGTCCTGCGTTACATTTGCGTGTGGTGACCCGCGACGGTTGCAAGCTCGATCCGGTCATCGACGGCGAGTTGTTCTGGGGCATTTCTGAACTGGAAGTGGTCAGTGGGCCATTGATTTCTGTGGTCAAATTGCAGGCGCGTTGAGAGCGTGTGAAAAAACCTTTTCACCGCGAAGCGCGCGGGTCCAGCGCATCGCGCAAACCGTCGCCGACGAAATTGAGCGCCAGCAAAGTCAGAGCCAAAGCCGCGGAAGGAAAGACAATTAGCCACGGCTGATCGCGCATGAGCCGGGCACCTTCTGCGATGAGCGTGCCCCACGACGCGGCGGGCGGTTGCACGCCCAAGCCAAGAAAGGACAGAAAAGCCTCCTCGGAAATCACGGCGGGAATCGACAGCGTGGCGTAAACGATCACGGGCCCCAAAATGTTGGGCAAGATATGTTTAATCAAAATGCGCCATTGTGGCAAACCGATGGCCTGAGCAGCTTGCACAAATTCGCGTTCGCGCAAGCTGATGACCTGCCCGCGCACGATGCGCGCCATGCTCAGCCACGACACAGCGCCCAGCGCGACGAACAGGTTCAATGTCGATCTACCGACGATCACTAGCAAAAGAATGACGATGAACATGAATGGCAGGCCGTACAGCACATCGACGATGCGCATCATCAAACTGTCGACGCCTTTGCCGATGTAACCCGCGATTGCGCCGTAACTTAGCCCAATGATGAGGCTTACTAGTGTAGCCAACAGTCCGATCGCCAGCGAAATGCGCGCGCCGTACAACAAGCGCACCGCCAAATCGCGGCCTTTTTGGTCCGTACCCAACACAAAGGGGTGCAGAACAGGCAGGCCGGGGAACTCGGCCTTGCTGATGATCAAATCGCGGTTGGCGTCAAAGCGCTGCAGCAGATCGGTGCTGGACAGGCGACTCCAGCGGGTATTGGCTGTAATTTCAGCACGATTGACCATGCCGTCGCCGTCGCTGTCCAAGCGCGCAAAGGCAGCTGGCCCCAAAAGACCCAAGCGTTGTGTGAGTTTGCCCAGCGTTTCATCATCCAAGTCACTGGCATGGTTTGGAAATTCGGCCCGGCTGACGAGGCCGTCCGGCTGGCCGTGGCCCGCGAGTTGCAAGGGTCCCAGCGGCGCGGTGCCGGTTTGGCGGTCGAACTTGTCGGGCAAAAAGGCGTAAAATCGTTCGGCTTGACGCAGCGCGTCGATTTCAGGGCAGCGGTAGCTGCCGGCCCAGGCTTGCACCAGCGGACCTAGTTCAATTTGCGTCGCCTGCGGCCAAGCAAACGCGGGATCGCGCAACGCGCGCGCCACCAGCGCTTGCGCGCTTGCGCGATTTTCCACGCCCGGCGGCCGCACAAGGGTGCACGCAATAATGCCTTTTTCGTCTAGGTCCACGGTTGCAAACGCGGCGTTGTCGCCATCGTAGTCGATAAAATCAAAGGAGACGTCGGCCGAGCCTGGGGCGGAAAACGCAAACGAAGTATGCTGTTCCTCAGGGGAAAAATGCAGTAGATATGCGGATGTCCAAGGTGCGGTCAGGCCTGCAATGGCCATGAATGCACCGACAAAAAGGCCAGCAATCGCCATGCGGTTTTTGCGCAGGCGGCGCCACGGCTGCTGCCAAATGCCCGCAGATGCTGTTGAATTCAACGTGGTTGCAGGCGTCGTCATGGCCGTCGCACCCGCGGATCGAGCCAGGCATAGGCCACGTCGACGGCCAAGTTGGCCAAAATCAGCAAGGTGGAATACAGCACAACTGTGCCCAGCACCAAAGGATAGTCGCGGTTGATCGCCGAGGTGACAAAGTTTTCGCCGATGCCGGGCACGGCAAAAACCCGTTCGACCACCACCGATCCGGTGACGATGCCCGCCAGCGCAGGTCCCAAAAAGCTAACCGCGGGCAGGACCGAGCCGCGCAAGGCGTGACGAGTCACAACTTGCCATTCTGATAGACCTTTGCTGCGGGCAGTGCGGATGTAGTCTTGGCTGAACACCTCAATCGCACCGGCGCGGGTCAGGCGTGCGAACCACGCGGCGTACACGAGGCCGAGCGTTAGTGTCGGCAGAATCTTGACTTGCAAATGGGTCCAGTCGTAGGCCAGCACAGTCCAACCGCCCCAAGGCAGCCATTTGAGGTAGATGCCGAAAAACAAGATCAACATCGGTCCCACGACAATGGACGACGCCGAAACTGCCGCTAAAGCAGCGGACATGCTCAGGTAATCCAACCACGTGTTGCGTTTGAGCGCCGCCAGCATGCCGACTGACACGCCGACGACGACAGCGAAAAGCAATGCAAAAATGCCGAGTTCAAAGGAGACGGGAAAACTTTTGCCGATGATGCTGGCTACGGTTTTGCTGCCTTCGGAAGCATAGGTGACGCCAAAGTCAAAGCGAAGGTAGCTCCATAAGGTCGCGATGTATTGCTGAAAAAGCGACGTTTCGACCACCAGCAGCACGTCGGTGGCTTTGAGTTGGCGGCCCGCCTCGCCGACCGTCTGGGTCACGACCAGATCCTCGGCGGCGCGAAATTCAACCGGTCGCCCGTCGGCGCGCAAGTTCGCGATCAATTGGCCTTTTGCAACGGCTTGACCGGTCTGAACGGCAAAGCCCTGCAGCACGGCCGGTTGGCCGACTGCGATGTCGCGGGCGAAGCCAAAATTGCGCTTTAGATTGGCGACTACGGCGGGAGCCAGTGGCTTTTCTTTGTCAAAAGGTCCACCGGGCGCAATGCGCATCAAGGCAAAACTAATGGTGATAACGACCCACAACGTCGCGATTCCTTGCAGCAATCGTCGTAACAAGAAAGTGGCCATTCACCGCACCGCCGTTGGTGTGACCGCAAACGCGGGCAGATGCAGCGGTTGGCCGGCGCGCATTTGCAGCAGTTCTGCGTCGTTGGCGTAACGAATGTACTTCAGCGGATGCGCATCCTGCATATGCCGTTCATAACCAAGCACATACGGCTTGACCAAATAGCTCCACGTGTAGTGGTACATCGGCAGCAACGGCAGATCGCGGGCCAAAATTTCCTCACCGCGGCGGACGTGGTTGTTGCGTTTTTGCAGGTCCGGTTCGGCCTTGATCGCGGCAATTGTCGCATCGAACTCCGCTGAATGATAGCCAGAATAGTTGGATTTGCTGTCGGAATGAAACACTTCCAAAAACGTCAGCGGATCCGGATAATCGCCGCACCACGATGAACGACCGATGGCGTAGTTGCCCGACAGAAGCGTTTTGAGCAGCGTGCCCCACTCCATGTTGGCAAGTTGCATACGAATCCCTAGGTTTTCCTGCAAGTTGCGCTGGACGTATTCCGCAATCACGCGGTGGCCTTCGCCAGTATTGAAGATGAATTCTATCGGCGGCAGCCCGATGCCGCGCGGATAGCCTGCTTCTGCCAGCAGTTCGCGCGCTTTTTGCGGATTGAAACCTTCGCCGCGAAAAATTTTGTAACCATGTGAAATTTGAAAAAGATCCGGCACGGCGTTGGTCGCCACCGGTTGCCCTCCCTTGAGCACGTGCAGCGCGAGGCGCTCTTTGTCGATGGCCAAACTGATGGCGCGCCGCACCAGCGGGTTGTCCAGCGGCGGCTTGTCCACGCGGATGCTAAAGTAATAACTACAGGATTTTGGATCGGTGTGAAAATCCGCGCGGCCGGAATGCAGCAAGATCGGAATTTTATCGATCGGCAGCGCGACGTCGCCATGCCACTGCGTCTTGCCGACTTCATACCAGTCAAACGCCGTCTGATCGCTTTCAGTGTGATACAAAGTAATTGCTTCCAGATACACATTTTTCGCATCGAAATAGCGCGGGTTCTTTTTCAGCACCGACACCACGCGATTTTCATGTTTATCCAGCAAAAATGGGCCATTGGAAACAATGTGTTCGGGGGTCGCCCACTGATCGCCAAAGCGCTCAACCGCATGGCGCGGCGTCGGCACAAACGGCATTTCACACAGCAGATGATCAAAAAACGGCGTCGGATTCTCCAGTTCAACTTCAACCGTCAGCGCGTCGAGCGCGCGCACGCCGACGTGACTCGGGTCGCTGTCGGCCCCTTCATTGAACGCCTTGCCGCCTTTGAGGAACCACAGCAATTGTGCGGATCTAGAGGCCGTTTTGGGGTCCAGAACCCGCTGCCAACTCCACACGAAGTCGGCTGCGGTGATCGGCACGCCGTCGCTCCACGTGATGCCGTTGCGCAAATGGATGCGCCAGATTTTGCCGTCCGCTGAGACTTCGCGGCCGGTCGCCATCGCTGGGACTGGCGGTCCATCGCCGCGGTTGTAGACGAACAAGCCTTCAAAAATGTTCATCATCAAATGATGACCCGCCGTTTCTGCCACTTTGGCTGGGTCGAGAAATTCCATACCGCCACCTGCGAAGGCAAAACTGCGGTCGCTCGGCGGATTCTCAGCCAAAATCGCGGCATTGGCCCGCAGCGCCGAATCGACGCTCGGCGTGCGGCTGCAGCCGACCGTGCACAGCCATGTGTGTGCGCACAGCAGGGCGATGAACGCGCCTCGGTTGCGTTCGCATGAGCGCGTTGCGGTTCCGAAGTGAGGTGCGGGTGCGGCCATGCTGTGAGCGTAGGCTAGGTTGCCGCGCGCATCAAATATGCCAGTTTGTGCGGGCGGCCATGTAGACGCCTGCGGGCGCGGTGCATACACTTCGCGGTGCGCTAACCAGATGTTCGCGTCGCCATTGTTTTTTGCTGATTTGCAGGTGTCGCTACTGAGGTGTCCGTGATTTCAGGTGATTCTGAGTTACCTTGCCCATCTGTTCCCGCTTTGCGCGCAGTTTTTTTGCTGCTGATCGCACTTGGCTGTGTCGCTTGTCTGCCGGCTGCGCGTGAGACGTCGGCATTGCCCAAGGATGCGGGCGGCGACACGGGGTCCAAAGACACTGGACCTCTGGATTTGGGCCCCATCGATTCAGGCCTGACGCCCGACGCTGGTTTGGCCGAAGACGCCACGCCAATCGACGATGCTGCCGACGCAACACCTACTGAAGACAGTGGAATTGCCAAGGACACCCCGATCGCAACTGGGGGCGGCGGCTGTGCAAGCGATGTCGACTGTGTCGGTTATTTGCACAATAGTTGCCAAGCGCCGTCCAAATGCAACGCCGAGACAGGCGTGTGCGACCCGCCGGAAAACCTAGCCGTGGGCACCAAATGTCCCGACAACCTTTGTATTGTCGGTGGCACTTGTGATGCTGGCGTTTGCAAGGGGCCGCTGGTGGACTGCAATGACAAAAACGACTGCACCGCCGACGGCTGCGCACCCAAAAAAGGCTGTGTTCACGACACTTCGCTGACGATCAAGTGCGAGTCCAAGCAGATCTGTGCGCCCGGCAAATGTGCGGCGGGCGTCTGCGTGCCGGTGCCGATCGACTGTGGCTTGGGCAGCGATCCGTGCCGCAAGCCAAAGTGCAATCCGACGACGGGATTGTGTGATCAAAATCTGCCCCTGCCCGATGAGCCGAAGATCCCATGCAACGACCCGTTGCCCTGTCGAGGCCCCGGGGTTTGCACCAAGGGCAGTTGCGCCGGCATCAACTTGTGCGACACCAAAAATGTGTGCAGCCTCGACGTGTGTTTGGCTGGCAAATGCGCCAGTTACATGACGCCGGACAAGGACTGCAGCGACGGACCTTGCAAGCCCGGCAAATGCACGGACACAGGCAGCGGCAGCCTGAGCTGCGTGGTGACGGAAAAATGCAACGACAAAAACCCTTGTACGCTGGATAGTTGCGCCGCCTCAACCGGTGTGTGCAAAAACGACGCGGTGGCCGGCACACCGCCTTGCGATGACGGTGACATCTGCTTCAGCGGCGACTCCTGCGTCAAGAAGAAATGCCAAGCCGGTAAAATTCCAGTGGTTTGCGACGATGGCAACCCCTGTACCGATGACGCGGTTTGCGTACCCGGCCAAGGGTGTGCGCCCACCAACAACAGCGCCAAATGCACAGATGGCAACGGCTGCACCGGCGACGACGCCTGTGCGGGCGGAAAATGCGCAGGAAAAGCAATATCTTGTGACGATGGCAACGCTTGCACGACGGACGCTTGTAACCCGTTGACGGGCTGCGGCCACGTGGCGCTGGCCGACGGCGCCAACTGCGGCACAAAGAAGGCCTGCAGCAAAGGGAGCTGCGTCGCCCAATGAACTATTTTTTCTCGCTTTTGCTGGTAGCTTTTGCGTTTGGCGTCAGCGCCTGTCTGCCGGATCGTCTGACCGAAGCGACCGACGTCGCCGTTGAAAGCCCGCCGACCGACGGCGACAACGCGGTGGATTCGGGGGGCGTCGTCGATGTGCCGGCCAACGATGCAACGCCTACTGCAGACATCGGAAAAACTGTCGATTCCGTGGTTGGAGCCGATGCGCTGCCGGCCAAAGGGTGCAAGGTCAATGACGATTGTTTGGGTTTTGCGTGGGACTGTGGCACGGGAAAATGTGATGTTTCCAAAGGTTTATGCAGCGGCGTGGCCATGGCAGACGGCGCGACTTGCACGATCGCGGCCGACAGTTGCGCCGACTCCGGTCAGTGTCAAAAAGGCGATTGCGTAGCGCCGAGAAAGATTTGTGAAGACAATAACCTCTGCACCAACGACAGTTGCGTCACGGGTATTGGTTGCAAAAATGAGGCGATCGCAGGCTTTTGCAACGATGGCGACGCGTGCACGATCAACGACAAATGCAATGGCAGCGCAAAGGACGGCGGCACAGGGGTGTGCAACAAGGGCGCAAGTCCGGCCAATTGCGATGACCAAAACACTTGCACTGTAGACAGTTGCGACAAATTGACCGGGTGCTTGCACGATGACGTGGGCGACGGCAAACCTTGCTCCGATGGCAATTCGTGCACGACGGGTGACACTTGCGCAGCCAAAGTCTGCGTCGGGCAACCGCTGATCTGCCCGCCATCGCTAAAAGCGCCCTGCGTCATGGCAGTTTGTACAAAGCAAGCGAACGGCTGCAGCAACCAAAACAACGACGGCATCGCTTGCAGCGACGACAATACCTGCACCACGGCCGACGTTTGCAGCGACGGGACCTGTTCCGGCAAAGCGTTCAACAAAGATGCCCCCGACAACGCCTGCGACGACAAAAACGTATGCACCAATGAAAGTTGCACCCAAGCTGCCGGTTGCCAGCATTTCAACACGCCAAACGCGTGCGGCGGTGGCGATGCATGTACCGAAAAAGGGCTTTGTGAAGATGGAGTTTGCAACGCCAAGCCAAAGGACTGCGACGACGGCAATGCATGTACCGTGGACAGTTGCGATCTGAAAAAAGGCTGTGCCCACGTCGCAAACACGGCCGATTGCAGCGACGCCAGTTTGTGCACCGTCGGCGACAAATGCGATCAGGGCGTGTGCAAAGCTGGGCCACCGCCCAAATGCGACGACAAAAATGATTGCACCGTTGATAGTTGCAAGCCAGATACCGGCTGCGCGCACGATTTGGCCGTCGTCAGCGCAAAATGCGCTGCGGGATTATGTGTGGTCGGGCTGTGTTTGCCGGACGACTGCGGCGACGGTTTGTGTGCGTTGGTGGAAACGCCTGACGGCTGTTCGGCCGATTGCTCGGTCGACGGCGGTGCTTGCAAAGACAGTGAAAAGACTTGCATCGCCGATTGCCAAACTGCCAAGTGCAAAGCCGCATCGGCGGCGTGTTCCGCCGACGACGCGTGCAAGTCGCTCGCAGCCTGTAACGCCAAATGCGCCGACAAGGCTTGCGAAAACGTATGTTTCAACGCAGTACCCTATGCGGCCACGGAAGCGTTCTTGGCGCTGAACGCTTGCAGTGTAGCGTTTTGCATCAATAATGCTTGGCTGGGCAAGAAATGCGCTGGCGGGGGGCCGCAGTACGCCAATTGTGTCGATGCCTGTGAAACGGGATACTGCAAAAAGCAGTCGACCTTGTGCAAAGCGGGCGCGGGTTGCGTTGCGATTCGCGGCTGCATCCAAGCATGCCAAGTGGGCGATGCCAAATGCACAGAAGGCTGCAAGAAGCTGGGCTCGGCGCAAGAGCTTCTAAACAATGCCGATTTGGACACTTGCAGCGCAGCCTACTGTCAATGACCCGCAAATTGCCATTCGTTGACCGCGATCGCCCGCTGTGCGATGTTGCGGACGTCGGCAGCTGCAACAACCAGATCTTTTAAGGTACAACGCTTATGCGCAAAAATTTCGTGCTTGATACCAATGTGTTGCTTCACGACAGCAACTGTTTGCGCATGTTTGCCGACAACATTGTCAACATTCCGATTTATGTGATCGAAGAACTGGATACCTTTAAGAAAGATCAATCGGAATTGGGACGCAACGCGCGGCGGGTGGCGCGAGAAATCGACAATTGCCGTGAAGTCGGAAACTTGCGTGAAGGCGTGGCGATGGCCAATGGCGGCACGATCCGCGTGGTTTTGGACAAAGCCAAATTGCCGGCCGATTTTTCGGTCGAGCACAAAATGGATGATTCCATTTTAGCTTCAGCACTTTATCTGGCCCAACACGAACAAGACGTGCCGGTGGTCTTTGTCACCAAGGACACCAATCTGCGCATTCGCGCAGATGCGTTGGGTTTGTATGCCGAAGATTACGACCGCGAAGGCAAAGAACTCAGTGAGTTATACGGCGGCACGGCCGAGTTGGAAGTGGATCCGGCGCTGGTCGACGCGTTGTACCAAGATGGCGGCTTTGACGTACTGCGTTTGGGCGACGTCAAAGTTTTTCCCAACCAATACCTGACCTTGCGCAGCGCGAGTGCCCACAACCGCACCGTGCTGGCGCGTGTGGCGGGCGAACGCGTTGAACCGGTGATGCGGATCAAAAACAGCGTGTGGGGCGTGCAACCGCGCAACCGTGAACAAACTTTTGCGCTGGACATGCTGCTGCGCGACGACATCCAAATGTGCACGTTGGTGGGCAAAGCCGGCACCGGCAAGACGCTGCTGGCGATTGCAGCGGGGTTGCAAAGTGTGACCGATGGCGAAAAGTACCGGAAATTGCTGGTGAGTCGCCCGATTTTCCCCATGGGTCGCGACTTGGGTTTTCTGCCCGGCACGGTCGATGAAAAGCTCAATCCTTGGATGCAGCCGATTCACGACAACATCGATTTCCTGACCGGCCTGAGTGCTGGCAAGGGGCAAAAAGTCAATACCTACAATGATTTGCTGCATTCAGGTGTGCTGGAGGTTGAAGCTTTGACGTATATCCGCGGTCGCTCGCTGCCGTCGGTATTCATGATCGTCGATGAGGCGCAGAATTTGACGCCGCATGAAGTAAAAACTGTTTTGACCCGCGTTGGCCATGGCACAAAGATCGTTTTCACAGGCGATCCGCAGCAGATCGATCACGCGTATTTGGACAGTGTGAACAATGGTTTGACCTATCTGGTTGAAAAATTTAAGAATGAATCGTTGGCCGCCCATGTCACGCTGAGCAAAGGCGAACGGTCGCCGCTGGCTGAATTGGCCGCCAATATTTTGTAATCGGCCTTTTGGCCATCCACTTCAGGAACTTGCCATGGTAAATTTTCCGCGCATCGCCGCGATTGCGTTTTTGATTTCCACCTCGCTGGCCGCGCCCGTGCTGGCCGGACACGCCAAGGCCAGCGGCGGTGGAGGTGGAGGTGGCGGCCCCATCGTCGCAGTTGCCACCGACTATTTGCACGCTAAAGCCCGTGATTTGAAGGTGATGGCGGTGGCGGTGCCTTACAATGCGGAAAGCGCAAATGGCTCCGCGGCGATTGTGCGCGTCGATGATGGCTCCGATGGCGGCAACCCTGTGTGCCATTTGCTGATGCTGGCGGGCAAGCCTTCCTCGCCGGGCAAAGTCGAATCTAGCGTAAAATTCACGGTTTGTCCGCGCGCCGACCAAGGCAAAGACACGTTGCTGTCGCGCGTGCAAATGGGTGGCAAGCGCTATGCGTGGCAACTGCGCCTGAGCACAGCGCGCTATGACGCCATGGCCAAGGGCACAGAACACTCGCAACATTGGGCGCTGGTTGCGGAAATGGGCACTGGGCCGCAGGTCGTGTTTGAGCGAACCTCTACGACTTTCAAAAGCCCGACTGACCCGGCGACCAATCAGGCTGAAGTCTGTCAAGCGCCCATAATTAAAGGTGAATCTGAACCAGAGAGCGCTGAAGTGACCTGCGATGTCGAGATGATGTTGGGCAAGTTGGCCAAGCCGACTAAGCCGGTTTTTCGGTATGTTTGGCAGGGTAATCGGTTTTTTGCGCAGTAGATGCGCGCTAACGCGTGGTTTTTTGCCCTAAGCGGTCCAGCTTTTGCCCTGCCGGCGGTGGCTGCCTTGCAGGGAGTGGCGTTTTTGCGCACAATTTGCTGATATTAAATAAGTTTGTGTAGCGGCGGGTCTCCGTGCCCGCCGTCCGCCGCAAACGCAGTTTGCGGGTGCTGCCTTGCAGGCAGTGGCGTTTTTGCGCTGCGCGCGGCATGCCTAAAGGCAGGTTTTGTTTTGCGCTGCGCGCGGCCCAGCACGCTGAAGCGTGGACGAGCGGCACCTGCGGGTGCCGATTGCGCGCTATCGCGCTGGATGCAAAGGGGGAAACCAACGCTCTTTGATTCCGTGCTTAGCCGCTCAGGTTTCCCCCTCTGCACTCCCCCTTCCTTTGGCAACCGGTACGAGCTCGTTGCGCCTAAAGGCGCAACATCGCGTTGAATTCCCGCTTCGCGGCTGCAAGGCGCGACGGGGCTGACGCCCGACGTCGCGCGGGGCAGTCGCTGATTTCGAAATCGGGTGATTTGGGGTCATTGCGAGCCCCCCGCCACCCAACTTCCTCATCCCCGCGAAGGCGGGGACCCAGGCTAAAAAGTCGCAAAACGTAGGGGCGCGTGGCGCGCGCCCTTCCCTGCATCAACAGCCCCAACCTACCGTTTGACGACAGCAATCCGCCGCAGGAAAGTTTTCTGACCACTGTCGCAAGCATAAGTCGCCTGCCAGCCATCGGGACAGGAGTTAGCCTGTCCGATCACCTTGACCGGCTGCCCCGGCGTCAAGGCCGTGCCGCCCGCCGGATATTGCAGGTCAATGTCGCGCCCGCTGTCTTCATCACCTGATTTTGCCACGACGATTTGGTTGGTTGGGATGGTAGCGTTGCTGTTGTTGGCCATAGTCAGGCGGATCGCGGTCACTTTTGCGCCGTAAGCCGGTGGGTTGGGCGCGTTGAGGTTGGGAATGGCATTGACGCCGTTGGACAATTTGGCGAACAAGTCGAACGGCGTTTGGCTGATGTTGACCGTGACCGGCGAGCCGGAGCTGAAATAAAAGGTTGCCGTTGCGATCGACACAGTTAAGGAAGTAGCGACCGGCGATCGCGCCGCAAGAACGTCGTCGGCGACGCAGACAAGGGCGCCATTGACGCCGACTGGTAGGCGATAACCCTGTCCGAAGCCATCGTAATCGCCGGTGCACGTTGGACAAAGAATGGATGGTGGGCTGTTGTCGCAGGCTGAGCCGGCGCCGGTGACAGCGCCGCAGTCGACGCCCGTCCAATCGCAAGCGTTTTTGACGTTGATGTGCGATGGGAATGTGATCTCGCCGCCCGGGCAACCGAAGAAAGTGTTGACAGCCAAGGCGTTGGGTAAGGAGCGGATGGAAACTGGCGTGCTGGCACCGTTGCCGGTGACGGTCGGATTACCGGTTAAGTGTAGGATCCATTTCACGATTGTGTGGCTGCCGTGGTACGACTGCACGCCGTCGAAATGCGCGATGTGGGCGCCGTTGGTAAGGGCCGAGACGACATCGAGGGTTGCTGGAAATTGAGGAACAGCGACGACATCGCCGTCGTTGAAGACCGCGTCAACGGAAGCTAAGGAGACGACAAACGAATTGGGGGCTGGCGCAAGCGTAGACGCCGGCATCGCGTCCGCACAGGTGACCGCGGGCGCGCATGCGGGCGTGCCCAGCGCACAGCCGTCCGCGTCCGCGCCATCGCACAAGTCGCCGCCGGTTTCGTCGGTCGCGCCGTTGCAGTTGTCGTCGATGGCATTGCCGCAGATTTCTTCAGATGTTAAGCAAAACCGCGCTTCGTCGTTGTACTCGACGAGCAAAAATGCGTCGGTGACGTTGGCTGTGCCCGGGCAAGATCCGGCATTGCATCCGCTGACTTGTACGTCAGCGGTCATGTCACCTTGGCGCAGCAATTTGGCGTCAACCGGCACGCGCCACACGTTACCCGCGGCATCCGCTTGAATCCCTGAACGCACAACATGTTTTTGGCCACCTTCGAACTGAATCGTCGTCGGCAACGCTGGATTGGACAGTGTAACGACCAGCCACATGCCATGCGCCCGCGCCGCGGCGCCCGGGTTGTTGACCCGCAGCGTGGTTTGTTTGCCGCCCGCGGCGTCCAAACCGGTTGAAAGAATGGCTGTTCCCAGCGCAGGTTCGACCTTCGTCCAGTGTGCGTCTGGATCGGTTGTGCCGTCGGCCAGCAGAACATTCAACGTATTCGTTCCGGAGCGAAAAGCGCCGGTGATCGCAATTTGATATTTCGGATCATCGCCTTCCGCCACGGCGAT
>CAMDBH010000038.1 GCA_945889325.1 Klebsiella pneumoniae | reverse complement strand
TTCAGAAAATACTTTTAATAATTCAGCGATTGTGTTCCAAACCGTGCGCCCCAATGTCCGCAGATCACCGGTTGGCGGTAACCAGGGCTGATAAAGTTGAGAATATCTCTCAAAGTGTCAGATGGTTACCGTTCTTGCGATCGCCCTGGGTTCTGGTGGCTCGCTACTTGCAACCCGCCGCGTTTTCGGTTACCACGCGCCGGCACGATCGGCGCTGGACTGGCGATCGCGACCCAATGAAACAACTGCAAACGCAAGGAAAATGAAGATGAATCGCATGAAATTGAGCCTGATCGGCCTGTCGCTGTGCCTGAGCACCGCCGGCTGTGAGAAAAAAGACGCCGCTCCCGTCGCCTCGGCCCAAGCAGCAGAAGGGGCTAAGCCCGCGGAAGCAGACAAGACCGTGCAAGCCGCCAAGCCGCCAGAAGCCGCCAAGCCGGCCGAGCCCGCCAAGCCTGCGGAACCCGCCAAGCCCGTCGCCCCCGCGGAGGCCGCACCTGCCGCCGGCGCCGACAGCGGCGACCCGATGAAAAATCCCGCCAAGGCCGCGGAAAAAGCACCGGAAACGTTTAGCGTCAAGTTCAAAACCACCAAAGGCGACATGGTTTTTGCCATCACCCGCGCTTGGTCGCCCAACGGCGTGGATCGCTTGTACAATTTGGTGAAGATCGGTTACTTCAAAGATGTCGCGTATTTCCGCGCCATTTCTGGTTTCATGGCCCAGTTTGGTATCCACGGCGATCCGGCCGTGAACTCGGTGTGGCGTGAGGCGACGATTCAGGACGATCCGGGCGGCAAGCAATCCAACGGCCGCGGCTTTTTGACGTTTGCCAAAAGTGGCCGACCGAATTCGCGCTCGGTGCAGTTCTTCATCAACCTGAACAACAACGCGAATTTGGACCCGATGGGCTTCACACCGATCGGCAAATTGGCCACCGGCGACGACGTGTTGGCCAAGATCAACACCGAATACGGCGAAGGCGCGCCGGGAGGCCGCGGACCCAACCAGATGAAAGTGCAATCTGAGGGCAACGCCTACCTCAAGAAAGAATTTCCGAATTTGGACTACATCCAGAGTGCTGAAATTATTCCGTAAGTCTAATTTCAGTTCATCCGATCGCGGTTGACACAAACGGAAAGCCAATCATGTCGCAATTCGGGCGGTTCGTGGGGCTCAGTTGCGCCGTCGCAGTCTCGATCGCCACGGTCGCAGTGGCCGCCGAGCCGCCGCCGCCGCCTTTTGCCGGCTTTGACTTGGTTTACGGTGCGACCGGCCAGCGCGTATTGGGCCCAGAAGCTGGGCAAATTATCGACAAGGGGCTGAGTCAGCCTGTTGATCTGACAGCAGAATGCCGTCTGGGTGACATTCGCTTGCAGCCGACAGAAATGGGCATTTCTGTGCTTTGCGGCGGTGAAAACCTGCAAATTCGGTTGGTCGCCAAAAATACCGCTGCGGTCGCTGCGCCCGATCTCCAGACCGCAGATTTTTTGGCGGTGCTTCCAGCGGCTTGGGCGGCCGCGTGCGACCCGGCCTGCGCGGCCAGACACGCGGCCGTGATCAGCGCATTGCTGGCGCGCGTACGGGCGGTTGAAAAGCGCATTCCTTGGCAACGCGCGGCGCCCGCGCAAGGGTCGGGTGCTGCGCCCGACGCGGCGCTGGACCGCGCGCAAAGTCGCCTATCGGCCGACGAAAAGACACTGGCCGCCGCGGACCTTCAGGCGGCGCTGCTGGCGCAACCGGTCGCGCAATGGCCGGTGGCGACCGCTTTTCGGCTTGCCCTGCTCGCCACTGCGATCGGTGATGCCAGAGCTGCGTCGGAAGCGTTGCAAGCGCTCCGTCGTTGGGTCGCTCAGCATCCAGTGGGTGCCCAAGCGCAGGCGCAAGACGCCAGATACGCCGCAGCCCTGCGTTTGGCCGTGCGGGCCCTTGAACACGACGACTCAGCTGCGTCCGACGGGTTTCAATGCCTAAAAGCCACAGAACCTTGTGACATTTTGCCATTGGTGCACGCTTTGACCGCAGTGGGCGACGCGCAACAGGCGGGGGCTTTACTCGACGCTTGGCCGTTTGGAAGCGTGCTATCTCCCCGCGGCGAATGGCTGCAATTGCGCTATGGTTTGGCGACGCTCGCCGGTGATTCGGAAGCGGAGTTGCGTTTGGCCAAGAAGATGCTGGCGCAGCAGCCCGACAGCCCGATTGGCCTTGAGGTGCTGGCAAGCGGTCAAGAGCGCGCGGGCGATTTGCTTGCGGCTACACTTACTTGGTTGCAACTCAATCAAGTGGCACCCGCGCGTGCCGCGGCCGTCCGCCTGGCTCTCGCCATCGAAGCGCTGGCCGATCAAGATCCCGGTGCCCTGCAAACGCTTGAGAGCAAAGTCGGCGCGATTCAGGGCCCAACAGCTCAACTAGCTAGTGCAATTGTGTTTTATCGCCAAGGCAAGCTTGAGCAAAGTGCGAAAATTCTGGAAACACTGAAAGAAAATGGCGCGGTGAGCGACGCCTACCGCGCGCTGAACGCGCATTGGCTGGGCGAGGCGACGCTGGCAAGGCAGCAAATTGACAACGCTTTGACCCGCGATCCAGATGAACCGCTGCTGTACTTGGTGCGGGCGCAGATCGCGCGATCGCTGAGTCTGCCGCGGGCGCTTCAAGATCTGGAGCGATTCAACACCCTTACCGCAAGGCCTCGCCATCCGGCGCTGCAACATCAGGCCGACCGCGCCAACGCGGTTCTGGGCTATTTGAAACGCGGTGAACTGCCGCCAGACTGGGAGAAGCCCGGCGCCGACCGACCAGCATTTTTGCCGCAAGATCAGAGCGGTACAACGGCATCGCCCGTCGTGCTCGCGGGCAGCGTGTGGCCAGCGGATGCCTCGACACCAACCGCCGTTGTCGCGCAGATAGCAGTAACTGCGGTCGATTTGGCCCAAGCCCAGACCTGCGATTCGTCGCCGGTTAGGGCAGCCCCGAAGTCGGGCCCTTCCCCCGACGGCGGCCAAGAGCAATGGTTGCCGTGGGCGATCCTATCGGCGTTGGGCGGCGCCCTTGGCCTGCGATTTCTATTGCGAAATCGCAAATAGTCGCCGCGGCGCCGTTGATTCTCTAGCTGATTCTTCCGCGGACAGCCTAAACAGCACCGTACCCAAGAACCGTATCTTTTTCGCGGTGTTTCTCGTACACGCCTTCCTGCGTCGAACTGCCGGGCTTGTGCGTGTTGCCTTCAATGGTCTCAATACTGCCGTCACCGTTGGCTTTTTGCACAATGCCGACGTGATCCGGTGAGCCATCGCCGTCCCAGTCAAAAAACACCAAGTCGCCGGGCTGCGGATTCTTTTTGCCCTTCCACTTGCCCTGCTTTTTCAATTGCGCAACAAATGTCGGGCAGTACGGGCTATTGGTCTTCTTGCCCGCCTGCGAATAGACCCACGACACAAAGTCTGCGCACCACGCTTCAGGGCCGCGGCCGAACGAATTGGCATACTTGAGCGCGTCGCCGCGGTTGGTGCCGCTTTCCTTGGTGCCGACTTGAGAACCGGCGATTTTCAGGATTTCTTCGCGCAACTTGGCATCTTTCGCCGCGCCTTTGGCGTCCGTCGGCCCCTTGTTGCTCGGTTTTGTGCCGCCAGCGTGGTTTTGCGGCTTGCCGCCTTCATGCACGCCGCCGTTCTTCGAACCGCCACCGTGAGCGCCGCCACCGGGCGTTGGGGCGTGGGCAACGGGTTGCTGCCCGCCCGCGCCGCCGCGCAGTGCGGCCCAAGTCTTTGGCCCAGCAATGCCGTCTGCGTCCAAGCCGTGGCTGCCTTGAAATTGGATGAGGGCCTTTTGCGTCAGCGGACCAAAAATGCCGTCGACCGGACCGACGTTAAGACCCTGTTTTTGCAAAGATAGCTGCAAAATTCGCACTTCAGGTGAACTGCTGCCGAGTGATACGGTATCGGGCATGTGCACATGCGCCGCCGGTTTGGCTGCATGTTTTGCTTGGCCTTTGGCGCCTGGAGCCGCTGGTGCGGCCGCTTTTGCCTCGCCCCCAGCTGCTGCTGGCGCGTGTGCGGGGGCCGCTTTCTTTGCCTGTTCGGGTCCAGGTTTTGCTGCTGCGTGTGCCATAACTGCTCCGTGTCAAAATTTGTTCAATCGCGTGAGGTCGAGGTCGCCGCCAGCATGGAGGGCCGCGCCCCTGAAGATGCCGCGAACAAGCGGTCGGGGTCAACTTCATTTGCTGACTGCGCTTCAAAGTGAGGCACGCAGACCCCAAATCAGATACCGCACGCCTTTTCGCACTCGACTTGGGTCGGAAAAAAGCTGGCGCAATCCGGGGCGCAGTCGCAACCACCGGCTGACACGCAGCTTTTGCCGTCAAATACAAAACCGAGCAATTTCTTGCAGGCGCCGTAGGCAGCCGGGTTCAACTGCTTGCAAGCTTTGTTGCCGCCGCAGGTGCCGGGCTTGTCCGCCAGCAGGCACATGGCCATACATGGGCAAACATTGGGGTTATTGCAGACGCTGCCGACGCAGTCGTTGTCGGTCCAGCACTGGCCGGCCATCAGTTCTTTTATAACTTTGCAGCTCTTTTGCGACACGACACATTCTTGACCCGCTAGGCAATCGATGTCCGCGCCGCAGCAACCTTTGGGGATGTCGGCTGGGCAGGTTCCCGGCTTGTTGGCCGCAAAACAATCGGCATTGCAGGGGCATACGAACGCACCTGTGCAGGCTTTGCCGTCGCAGTCGGCATCGTTCCAGCAGGTGCCGGGGTCCAGCGCGCCTTTGACACAGTCTTTGCCGACGACGCACTTTTGATCGGCCGCGCACTGTTTGTCGCTTGTGCAGCAGCCATTGCCCGGCACATCGACAGCGGCCGCATCGGCGCTGTCTTTGGCGCTGATATCTTGGACGATAACGTCTTTCTCCCCCGCGCCATCGTTGACGATCACCGCGTCTGCCGCAACTGCATCCGCCACGCCAGCATCGCCGTCGCCCTTTGACCCATCTGTCTGAAATACATCGCTAACCTCGGACTTGGATACATCGACCGCCGCGTCATCGCTCGGCGCGGCATCAGGGGTTGTACCGCCATCGTTGTTGAGGCTATCGGCTGCAATTTTGCCATCTTGTGTGCCGCCATCCGCTGCATCGGGCGTCCCAGCCGCATCCTCCATGTCATTTCCTCCGGCGGAATCGCCAGAAGAATTGCCGTCTTGTCCATTGGTTTCAGCGCCATCCGCTTTGGCAGCATCTGCTGCCGCGTCGCTCGACCCGCCGCCGTTGGCCACCGTTGTGCCGCAAGCCGCAACCAAGCAGGCCAGCATGACCAGTGAAATGTTGGCATATCCTTTAACGATTCTAAGCATCAGCGTCTCCTTAGCGCCAGCATTTGCTGGCCCGCGGTTCACACGATAGGATGTTCCGCCGCGTTTGCAAATTCTCCAAACATCACCGCGGCGTGGTGAAGGTTGTCATGCGAATTTCATTTTTAGCCATTGGCGATGAACTGTTGCGCAACGAGTCGCGCGAAGGCAATGCGGCGGTGCTCAGCGAAAAGCTGCAACAGCGTGCGGTGCGACTGTCACAAGTTAGTATTTTGCCGGACGATTTCGCGGCTATCGCCCAGCACCTGACGGACCTGCTGCGGCAGCCTACTTTGGTCATTGTCAGCGGCGGTTTGGGGCCGACCGACGACGATTTCACCCGCCAAGCTGTCGCCCAAGCCCTTGATTTAGCGGTCATTCGCCGCCAAGACACCCTGGACGCGCTCAAAAAACGCTATGCGTCGTTGGGCCGCAGCATGGATCCCAGCAACGAACGTCAGGCCGATTTCCCCGCCGGTGCCGAAGTATTGGCCAATGATTTCGGCTCCGCGCCCGGCTTTGCTTTGGCCGCAAGCGGCTCTTTGATCACTTGTTTTCCCGGCGTTCCGTCTGAATTTTCTGGCATGCTGTCATCTCACCTCGATCGCCTTTTGCAGCAAGCGCAAATCCAAACCGTCGTGCGCCGAGAGATCACGTTGCGCTTATTTGGCGTGCCTGAGAGCGATATGCAGGGCATCCTGACAAAACTGCCGCATTACCCCGATGTGGCCATGCGATCGCTGCCGAAATTTCCCGATATTCGCCTCAAACTCGCAGAAAAAAGCGATCCGGCGGCTTACGACCTTTTGCTGGCGGAGGTGCGAAAGGCGTTTACGTGGCGGATCTATGGCGAAGGCGATGACGACAGCCACGCGGCGTCAACCCTGCGCGCGCTTCAAAAAGGCGGTGCGACGCTGGCGCTGGCCGAATCCTGCACCGGTGGCTTGATCGCGCATTTTTTGACGGAAGTGCCAGGCGCGAGTGCGACGCTTTTCGGCGGCGTTGTTGCCTATGCCAATGAATTTAAAAGCGCATTTTTGGGCGTTGATCAGGCGCTGATCGCCAGCGACGGCGCGGTCAGTGAAGCGGTCGCGTGCGCGATGGCCCAAGGCACCCGCCAACGCTCAGGCGCGACCATCGCCGTGGCAACGACCGGCATTGCCGGTCCGTCGGGGGCAACTGCTGGAAAACCTGTGGGTACGGTGTGGATTGCCATGGCAACGGCCAGCGGCGTCGAGGCAAAATGCTATCATTTTGCCGGCCTGCCGCGGTCACGCTGGAAAGTCTTGGTGGCGCATACGGTTTTTGCCAAATTGCGCCGCTGGGCCGACGCCCAAGGTCAGTCGGTCTGAACGGTTGCATCGGGCGGCAAGTCAGCGGCGTCTGAGGTGTCACTGGTGTTGCCGCTGCTGAGATCGGCAGCATCCGGACCTGCGTCGTCAGCGGTTCCTGTGTCGGCAGCGGCGGAAACGTCGGCAGCGGTCGCATCGGCGCTTCCGCCGTAGCGCTCGCCGGTGTCGGTCAACGCGGCGGCGTCGCTGTTCTTGGGTGGCGAATACACATCGTTTTTCGCAGCATCGGCAAATTCGTCGCTCGCCGTCGATCCGCCGGCTGAACTGGGCGTGGGCACCGGATTGACAAGGCAGGCGTTGGCGAGCAACAACGAGCACAGCCACAACACCAGATTGCGGCTCGCTAATCGCCAATTGTTCCGAGGCAATGCCATTGCGATCCTGCTCTCCCCACCGGTGAAATCGTGACCTGTGCCGACCGAGGCGCACCCGATCGGCACAGGTCACTCCAAACTCATCTTGTTGTTATGCACATCGCGTGCCAACGCTTGCGAAAATATAAACTACTGAAAATAGGTGCTATTGTTGGACAGTCACCCGCGGTTTCAAGCAAATTTGTGGAAATTTTCCACACGCTGTTGAATCTTTCCACATAGTGCGCCATCCTGCGCGGTACGGTGCCTTCGCGCCGAACGCGGAGATCGATCATGCAAAGTTCACGGCCAGTAACACGGATTTGGCAGAAAAAGCAAGTTCTTGGCCAGGGCGGCGGCGGCGAAGTGTGGTTGGTGCATGCCGCGGGCGATCCGACCCAGCAGGCGGTGTTAAAACTTGCCCAACAGGAACAAGAACAAGCGTTGTATGTTGAGTGGCTTGCGCTGCACGATGTGGCCAGTCCGCTGCTCCCCGAGCCCTTGGCTTGGCTGCCCGCCACGGCGAACGAGCGTGCGGGGCTTCTGATGGCCATGCGCCCAGGCCAACCGTTGTCTGACGTTCTGCCAACCGCGAATCTACAGCAAATTGAGGAAATTGTTAGGCAATTGCTGCACGGTCTGGCAGCCTTGCACGCCGCCGGTTTGTTGCACGGCGATCTGCATCCCGGCAATATTTTGGTCGACCTGCGCGGTGACAAAGTCGAAGTTTCCCTGCTCGATCTGGGACTTGCCCAAGCCGTCGCGGCGCCCGTGCGCGGGCCTGGCCAACCAGCCTGCGCCGCGCCCGATCGCCTGCGGGCGGGTGCGGGTGATGTGCGCGACGATCTGTTTTCGCTCGCGATGGCGATCTGGTTGGCCCTGGGTCTGCCGCCGCCGTACGAGAATTATCCCGCTGTTTTGCCTCATGAAAGTCAACAGCCGTCCTTACCAGATTGGCTGGATCAGGCCAAGCGGCCCTTGCTGCAATTGCTGGCGACTTGGCTAGCGCCGTCGCGCAAGAATCGCCCAACCGATGCGGAGTTGGCGCTGCGTTCTTGGCAGCAGCTCTGCGGCACACTTGGTGCCGATACGGCGATTTTGGCCGACGAATTTGACCAACTAGCGGCCCGCCGTTGGCGTTGGCAAAACTGGTCGGGCACCGGCGATTGGCCAGCAGCGGAAAGGCGAGTTTGGCTCGTCGGTCCGCACGGCAGTGGCCGCACGGGCGCGCTTGTCGCACTGGCCGCGCGCGGCGCGCGGTTAGACCAGCCAACGATTTTGCTGCAAGGGACGGATCCACAAGCATTTGTGAGCGAAGCGAGTCGGCTTTGGCCAGACGTCGCTTGGGCGGCGTTCGCGGCACCGCCGCTGGCGGCGCTGGGTGATGCCCGCGGCGCGGCGGTTGCCCGCTGGGCCGATTTTCTTTTGCAGGTAGGCCAAGCCTTGACACCACAAGGTTGTTTGCTCGTCGATGACTTTGCGATGCTGCCCCTAGCGGCGCAACGCGCAGTCGTCGAGGTGGAGTTGCCCTGCGCCTCGGTTGTCGCAGCGGCCGAACAACCGCCGAGCGCCAACGGCGTGGTCTGGAACCTGCCGCAAGTTCAAGCGATCGAGGTGCTTGAAGGTTTGCGCCGCGTTGCCCACGGCCGCCGCTGGGACGCCGACATCGGCAAGCGCATCGCCGCAGCGACGGGTGCCGTTCGCGCTGAAATCTTGCCGCTGGCTGCGGCCCTTTTGCGCCGCAACGCGCTGCTTGTTCTGCCAGATCGCGTGGAGTGGACCGATGAAATTTCCGCGGATCTGTGCGCGCAGATCGCCGCACAGCGCCAGAGCCTGCAGTTGCCCAATGCGCGCTGGCACGCAGCGCTCGCGCAAGCCGCGATCGCCGGCCGCACGCGCAGCGTGCTCGGGGCAGACGCCGATATTCGCCAATGGCTGCGCACCGTTATCGACGGTCATTGGGTGCCGAATAGTGACACACTGCGCAAAAGGCTAATGGCGGAGTTGCCCAGACCGTTGCTGGCGCAAACGGCCAGAGCGTTGGCAGACACGACATCCGATCGGTTTTTGGCCACGGAGTGGCGGGCATTTGCAGCGCATTTGCTCAACGAGGACCTACAAGCCGACGCGGAGTCGGCCCCTGCGCTGGACGAACTTTTGCGCGAGGGGGACGCCGAACGCGCGCTGGATCTCCTAGACAAGTTCAGCCAGCCGCTCGCAGGATCGATGCTCGCCTTGCAACTGCGGGCCCTGACCCAGCTTGGCCGCGTGTCCCTGGCCGAACAACGCTTGGCTGCGGCGGACGCAGCGACACGTGAAATTCCACAAGTGCTTCTAGCAGCAAGTGAATTGGCATTTCACCGCGGTGATTACCCGCAATGTCGCGAAGTCGCGCAGCGAGCGATCGACAGTGGAGATCGCGTCTGCTCTTTGCAAGCCCGCTTGTGGCAAGCATTTGCCGCGACATGGCAGGGCGATCGCGCCGCAGCGCGTGTGCTCATCGGCGATGGCCAGCGTCTGGCGGCTGGGCAAAATGCCCCGGAACAGGCTGCATTTGCGTACCTCGCGGCTCTGGCGGACTACTACGAGGGCAGATTGGATGCTGCGCAAACGGCTGCGGAAAATTTGTACGCGGCCCACCGCGGCGCGCTGCAGGCAGCTGCGGCAGGGGCTCTGGGCCTGATTGCCCACCGCCGCGGCCAGTTGCCAGTCGCGCGCCAATGGTACGATCAATCGCGGGCGCTGGCGGAAAAGTCTGGCGACCGCAGCCGCGCCCTCAACATGGTGATGAACGCTGCGGTTTTGGACCACGAAATCGGTGATCTCGGCCGCGCGTTGCAAGGGTATGATTGGGTCGTTGCCGCCGCGCAGCGTCTGGACAACGCCGGGGCCCTGTCGCGGGCGCTGAACAACCGCGCGAATTTACTAGCACTTCTTGGGCTTGATGATCCGGCGCGCTTGGATCTGAATGCGGCATTGGCTGCCCTCGATTCGGCGCAAAATGGCTATTTGCTGGGCAACGTGCATTGCATTTTTGCCGAATTGGATCGCCGCGTTGCCAATTTTGTCAGCGCCGATGCGCACTTGCAAATCGCTCAGCAAGCGCTTGGCCAAGCCGGGGCAAAAAATGAACTGCTTGAAATTCGGCTGGAACACGCGCTGACGCACCTCGATCGCGATCAGTTTGTCGAAGCGACTGCGGTGGCAAACGACGTGCTGACAGCGGCGCAAAAGCTGCCGAGCGATGAGTTGCAAGCCCGTGCAATCCTTGTGCAGTGGCAGATTGCACGCCGACAAAATGCCGACGCGCCACCGGCGTGGTTGCAGCACTGGCAACTGCAATTGAAGACCGCGTTGGCGCTGGCGCCGCGAACAAAACCTTTACTTTGTGCGCAGTTGACTACTGAAAATGCTGTGCTGCTGGCCAGACAGGGCCAATTGGGTGCCGCGCAGGATTTGGCGCGACAGCAGCAGATTTCCTTGGATCAGATCGCGGCAACGCTGCCCACAGAACGCCGATTGGCCTTTGTTCACGCCGCAGTTCACGCTGCGATGCGGGCAAAACTCGATCTGCTGGCGCATTTGGGCCAAGGGCAAGCGCTGCCCGAAGTGCCAACCCACGCGGCTGGGGCGCTGCAGGCCGTGTTGACGATCAATCGCCGGCTGGGAGGCGAATACGATCTGGCACAACTGTTGGAAATTGTCATGGATTCCGCGGTGATTCTGACGGGTGCCGAACGCGGTTTTCTGCTGCTCGACCCAGAGGACGAAAGCGATCTGCAACGGCGCACGGCCAATCTTCGCGTGGCAGTAGCGCGCAACTTAGACCGCGAGAACTTGCGCAAGGCTGCGCATAAACTAAGCCATTCCATAGCCTTGCGGGTTTTTCAGTCGGGCGAGCGCGTGTTGGCCACCGACGCCCAAAACGACGACCGCTTTGCCGCGCAAGCCAGTGTGCACACGGCCAGTCTGCGGTCGATCCTCTGCGTGCCGCTGTCCTGTCAGGGCCGGACGATCGGGGTCGTGTATGTAGATAATCGCTTTACTTCCGGCGCTTTCAGTGCACAACACGCCCTTGTTCTGGAAGCCTTGGCCGATCAAGCCGCCATCGCGATCCAAACCGCGCGGGTGATAGCCAACCAGCGCAAAACGGCGGAGCAACTGGTGCGAAGTCAAAGTGAAATCGCACAGTTGAACGAACAACTGCAACAGCAGCTTGATGCAACGGCCAATGAATTGCAGGACGCCAAACGCGACCTGACCGTGCAGCGCCTTGAACAGCAGCGCCGCGGCGATTTTGGCCAAATTAAAGGCGAAAGCCCGTTGTTGCATCGGCTTTTCGCGCTGATGGAACGGGTGCGTGACCACGATTTTCCCGTTGTCATTCACGGTGAATCGGGTACCGGCAAGGAACTGGTGGCGCGGGCGATCCATTTCACTGGGCGGCGCAAAGCGGGGCCGTTTGTGGCGATCAACTGCGGCGCGTTGCCGTCAAATTTGCTGGAATCTGAGTTATTTGGCCATGTTCGCGGTGCATTTACTGGTGCGTTGGCCGAACGCCGGGGCCTGTTTGAGACCGCGAACGGCGGCACGCTGTTGCTCGATGAAATCGGCGAGATGCCGCCCGAAATGCAGGTTCGCCTGCTGCGCGTGTTGCAACTAGGTGAAATTCAGCGGGTTGGCGACAGCATCGTGCGCAAGGTCGACGTGCGCGTTGTCGCAGCGACCCACCGCGATCTGCAAGGTATGGTAACTCAGGGACTTTTTCGTGAAGACTTGCTTTATCGTTTGCGCGTAGTCGATTTGGAAGTGCCGCCGCTGCGGCAGCGCCCAGAGGATTTGCCGCCGCTAATCGAACATTTCTTGACCGAAAACCGCAAGATAGGTTTAGGCAAAGTCGACCGCGTGAGTCCGGCCGCGTTGCGCAAGTTGCGCCAGTTTGGCTGGCCGGGCAACGTGCGCCAATTGGAAACGGTGCTGAAATCCGCCTGCCTGTTCGCGCAAGGGTCTGTGCTGGAGCCTATTGATTTTGAACAGATCTTGCGCGAACGCGCCGGCGGCATGCCGCAGCAAAGTGCCAGCGCCGGCGCGCAAAGTTGGTGGGATACCGCGACGTTTGCGGAAATTGAAACGCGGCTGTTGCAGGCGCGCGTCACAAGCTTCGGCGGCAACAAACGCAAAGCCGCGGAAAGTTTAGGCATTGACCGCAGTACAATTTACAATCGGCTGCGGTAGGGAAAACCCGACGAGGATGACGTCGGCGCAACTCTGTGGCATGGTGCGGCTGCGGCAATTGCGCGGGGGAAAACGCAGATGGCGAACAACACGCAAGTCACGAGCGACGCCAAGACCCGCGCACGCGACGATATGCTGCAACGCTGGGACGATTTGAGCGAATGGATCTTTGACGCCCTGGCGAGCGAAGGGCTTGAAGGTGCGCTGTTTATTCGACTTGCCCAAAAGCCCGCGGCGGCGCTGTGCATCGTGCACCATGCGGCGGCCAATGACGACCACGTTGCACGCAAATTGGCAGCCCAATTGGCAGGTTATGTCGCGTTTGCCGAACACGGCTTGCTATCGCGTCTGTATGCCGCTGAATGTCTGCGCGACGCCGAAGCGGCGGGGTTTGCCGTTGAACGCATCTACACCCAAACCGTCGTGGAAGATCTGGTGTGGGCGGCCGCGCAACAAGCCTTTGAGCATTACGAAGTTGCGCAAAATTTTGTGCTGCTTGCGCGGATCGTGGGCGATGCCGTTGCCGGACGTTACTGGTCGGGAGCCGCGCTGGCCGTGACCGCGCTCGTGGGTTTGGAGGCGCCAGAAGCGCCAGTTATCTTAGAGCGTTTTGCAAAATGGGCCCACGGCGCAGCGCCTGATCATCCATTGCAACCGACGCTGCACATGGAGCGTGAAGTCGCGGCACTGTTGCAAAAGCGCGATGCGGAACAGGTCGCGCTGGTCAAGCAACGGCAGATGGAACACGCGGCCATTGCACAAGATGTAGAATTTGATGCCGAAGATGCGATTGAAGTCGACGCCCTGCTGGCAGCGGCGCACAAGTTTGAACTTGCGACCATCGCCGCCGATGGCCAAAATTAGGGGCTTCGATCGTGCAAAAGCTGCGGGTATTTGGCGCATACTGGCTGCTGGAACGCATAGGCGTCGGCGGCACGGCCGAAGTGTTCCGCGCCATGCGCCGCGACGCCGCGCCAGCGCACGTGGCGCTAAAGCGACTGCTGCCGATGTTCGCCGAAGATCCTGCGATCGCGTCGCTCTTTCTGCGCGAAGTCGGCGCGTTACAGCGCATCGACCACCAAGCCGTTGTGCGTTTGTTGGATGCCGGTGAGGTCGACGGTGCGGCCTATTTGGTCATGCCCCTGCTCGGCGGTTGTTCGCTGCGCAGGTTGCTGAAGCCACACCGCGAGGATTTGACTACAAATACATTGCCTTTGAACGTCGCGTTGGTCATTGCTGCGCAGATGGCACAAGGGCTGGCGGCCGCACACCGCGTGGGCGTGATTCACCGCGACGTGTCGCCGACCAACGTCCAAGTGCTGGTCGACGGATCGGTTGTGCTGCTCGATTTTGGCATTGCCCGCGTGGCCGGCATGGCGCAGACCACCCACGGTCAGGGTTTGCGCGGCAAATTCGCGTACTTGTCGCCAGAACAGATTGCCGGCGATCCCTTGGATGGCCGCAGCGATTTGTTCGCGCTGGCTTCGGTATTTGTGGAGATGCTCACAGGTTCGCCGCCCTTCGCTGGTCAGGACCGCCTCGAAACACTTTCGCGTGTCCAAGCCGCTGAATTTGTAGATTTACCGCATCTGCCCGCGGAGCTCAACGCGCTGTTGCGACAGTTGTTCGCGCACGTAGCAGCAGACCGGCCGGATGATGGCGATCAGGTCGCCGCCGCCTTGTTAGCCCACGTGGAAGCCGCACAAATTCCGAGCATTACCGAACAGATCGGCGCAATGGTAGCCCAAGTGCCGCCGGTGCGCCAACTGACTTTGCCCACAGCCGCGGAACACCAAGGCGAACAGGTAACCGATCCCGCCACTGACGCCGATGTCACGCAAGTGCAGATAGATTCGTAATTTTTGGAGCCTGCATGTCCGCCGTTGAACCTGCCGTTGCCTCGCGCCGCACCATTGCGTTCACGGTTTTGGTCGCTGCGCTTGGCTACTTTGTGGACATTTATGACCTGATTTTGTTCTCGATTGTTCGCGTCGCCAGCCTCAAGTCGCTAGGTGTTCCCGCCGATGAACTGCTCAACGTCGGCGTGCGCCTGATCAACAGCCAAATGATCGGCATGCTCATCGGCGGCATTCTATGGGGCATTTTGGGTGACAAAAAGGGCCGGGTTTCGGTGCTTTTCGGCTCAATCCTGCTGTATTCACTAGCCAACATCGCCAACGGTTTTGTGACTTCGGTGCCGATGTACGCCGCCTTGCGCTTTGTCGCCGGCATTGGCCTAGCGGGCGAACTCGGCGCCGCGGTCACGCTGGTGAGCGAAATTATGTCAGCTAAAACAAGAGGCTACGGCACAACCATCGTAGCAGGTGTCGGCATTTGCGGGGCCGTCGTCGCCGCGCTGGTCGGCGATGCCTTCACTTGGCAAACCGCCTATTTCATCGGCGGCGCCTTGGGCCTCTGTTTGCTCGCGCTGCGCTTAGGCACCTTGGAATCAGGGCTTTTTCATCAAACCGTGGCGTCTGGCAGCGTGCGCCGCGGCGACCTGCGCATGTTGCTCGCCCCCGCAGCGCGCGTGCGCAAATACATCGCGTGCATTTTGATCGGCGTGCCGATCTGGTTTGCCATCGGCGTGCTGGTCACATTTAGCCCTGAATTTGCCAAAGAATTAGCGATAGTCGGCAAAGTAACCGCCAGCAGTGCCGTATTGTACTGCTACGTCGGCCTCGCGCTCGGCGACATCGCCAGTGGCTTGCTTTCTCAATGGTTGCGCTCGCGGCGCAAAGCGGTCGCCGTGTTCGTCGCGCTCAACGTGCTCGCCTGCGTGGCGTACGCTTCGTGCCGCGGTATGCAGACATCCACGTTTTATTACGCGATTTTCTTCCTAGGCTTCGCCAACGGCTACTGGGCCGTGTTTGTCACCATGGCCGCCGAACAATTCGGCACCAACTTGCGCGCCACGGTGGCCACCACCGCGCCAAACTTTGTCCGCGGCTCAGTCGTCGTTATCACCCTGAGTTTTCGCGCGCTTAACCAAAACTTCTCGCTCATGAACAGCGCGCTGCTCGTCGGCGGTGTGTGTATTGCGGTCGCGGCGCTGGCGCTTTTGCCGTTGCGCGAAAGTTTTGCTACCGATCTCAATTACTTGGAAACGTGAGGTCGAAATGCGCTGGTTGGAGTTATCGCCGGGTTTTGCCTGCAATTGTCGTTGTTTGGGCTGCTATTCGTGCAGCGCCGAAGCCCGCGATCAAATGTCCACGCCTGAGGTCCTGCAATGGCTGCAAACGGCGCGGCGTCAAGGTGCGCAACATCTTTGGCTTTCTGGCGGCGAACCGACTTTGCGCAAAGATTTCCTTCAAACTCTGCGCACCGCAAAACATTTGGGCTATCAGCGCATCAAAGTCCAGACCAACGCGATGCTGTTTTCGTATCCAGAATTTGCCGACAAAGCCGTGGCGGCCGGGCTGACCGAAGTTAATTTGCTGCTCAAAAGCCTCGACCCGCGGGTCCACGATGCGCTGAACCGCACGCCCAACTCTCACGCATTGCTGCACAAAGCGCTCGACGTTCTGCAGATTCGGCCGCTGCGGTTGGAAGGCGACATCCTGATGACGCAGCGCAACTATCAGGAATTACCTGATTTAGTCCGTTATTACACGGCGCGCGGTCTGAAGCATTTCAACATTTGGCTGTTTTCTCTGGTCGATCAAGGGGAAGTCGATTTGCGCCGCCTTGTGCCCAAACTTGCGGACGCCATGCCATTTATGACCGAAGCGCTGGCCGTCGCCAAACAAGCCGGAGCGACAGTTTGCTCTTTGAATACACCGCATTGCACGGTACCGGTGGAAGCCTGGGAAATGCAGTTCGATCCCGTGGGCATGAAACTGTTGGTGGTCAATCCCGGCGGCCACGCGTTCAAGCTGGAGACTTCTAGCATCGAACAAGGCGTATTTATCGATAGTTGTGCGCAGTGCGTGGTGAGATCGCACTGTCACGGCATGCGTTCGGACTACATTTCGATTCACGGCGACAGTGAATTGATACCGGTCACAGCGGCGCAACAGGGCACAGCCGATCCCCGCGGTTCGATTTTAGATCTCTGATTTGTCGCGTGAAAATAAAAGTGAACTGGCGCATGAACAAATTGCCCGCCTGCGCCGTTATGGGAATGTCGGGCCGCGGGGCTCGCGCTTGGAGCCTATTATGCTCACGCATTGCTCAAAACATTGCCGCGGCGCCCTTCGCCAACGGGTCCTCTCGGCGTGCGCAATCGCAGTATTGGCCACGCTGGCTAGCAGCAACGCCTTTGCCGGTCGTTTGAGCAGTTCGCGTTCCTCGTCCCGCGGCTCTTCAGGCAGTTCATCTTCGCATTCAAGCGGTTCGTCGTCCGGTTCCTCATCATCGGCGTTTCGCAATTCCAGTTTCGGCTATGGCTACGGCGGGGGCGGCGGTTATTGGATGTGGCAAATGTTGGCTTCGCCGTGGACGTTGCCGCACTACGCCATGGGCGATAATTACGACTTAAGTTACGCATTCCCCTCAGCACCTTACGCAGGCGGCATCAATGGTTATGTCCGCACCAGCGGCATTACGGGCGGCATTCCCGGCGCCGAGCGCGCGTCCGACGGCCGCATCTTGCTCGGCCATTCGACGGCGTTTCGCGTGGCGACTGAGGGCACTTGGGTCGACAGCAATATGCAGCGTTTTGGCCTTTCCGCATTGCTTTCAGGCAATCACCGCTGGGAAATCGGCACAGATTGGTCGTTTTACCAAGAAAACGCCGACGGCATCATTGATCGCCAATGGATCGGCACCATCAACGCCAGCTTTGTCTTTGCGCAAAGTGAACATGCGCAATTTCGCACCGGAGTCGGCGTGCGCATGATGCCGACCAACCTCGACAACCAAATGGGCATCAACTTACTGTACGGTATGGATTTTTATCCGACCGACCCTTTGATTTTGTCCATTCGCGGTGACGTCGGCAACGTCGGCGACGCGTTTGCCGCCGAAGCGCGCGCATCCGCAGGCATTGTCATCGGCGCCCTAGAATTTTACGGCGGCTACCACAAAATGTGGATCGGCGACCAAGCGTTCGGCGGACCGACCGTTGGTTTGCGTGTTTGGAACTAGTCCATCGCTAGCGTTCGCTGCATTTTCACGATAGGCTGTCCGACCTTGCCCACGTCTGCTGTGTGGCTGATCGGTTTGGCTTGCGGCAATTTCTCACCCATCTGCGCAATTTCGTGGGGCATGCGCGCGCGCGCCTGCTTGCGCCCTCGCACGCGCAAGTGTTGTTCGTCGCGCTGCTAACCGTTGCGCCGACCCTCCTGACGCTGGCGACCAAGACCCACAAAGTTGTTCATCAATCGTCGCCGTTGCAGCCGATTGCGCTTGTGTTTGCGCTCATCGCCGATCTGCGTTTCAGCCTGCTTTGGGCCCTGTTTTGGCTGATCTTTCTTTATCGAGCGCGCGGAACAGCGCAAACGTGGCTGCGCCGCACGGCGCAGGGTTTCACCGTGCTGTGGTTGGTCCTGGTCGTGGTCGAACACGCGTTCTGGATCACGACGGGCGCCCTGTTGAACGCATCGATACTGGTATTTTCACTTCAAAATTTTCCAATGCTGCGCAAAATCGTCATGAGCGAGGTTGGCCCGTTGTCGATCGTCGCCGTGAGCACAGCGGCGTTGCTGCCGGTTGTCCTTTTGGCGTTGCCGCCGGTCCGGCGCCGGCTGGCGAGCAAGGATGCTGTGCAGAAACCTTTGGCTTGGAAATGGCTTATCTTAGCCGCCGTCGCTGCGATCGTCCCCCATTGGCTGCCCAACGCCTTGCCCGCAAAGTTGCAACCGCTCCGCGGTTCGCCGATGGCGGGGTTGGTGCAAACGGCTATTGAATCTAGTCTCGGTGTTGAGCAAAGTCATGAGACTGTTGCAGAAATTGCGCCAATCGCGCCCCTACTGGTGGTGCGCAATGCCCAAACCAAGCCCTACAATGTCGTGCTGGTGGTGCTTGAATCCACACGGGCGTTGTCGACGACGTTGTACAATCCGGCTTTGAAAACAACGCCGTTTATGAATCAACTGGCGAAAAAAGGCGTGCGCGCGGAATTCGCTTTCACCACGATCCCGCATACCACAAAGTCGCTTTTGCCGGTGCACTGCGGCATTGCCCCCAAGATTTCAGCGACATTTGATGAAGCCAGTCCCGGCTCGATTCCCACGGATTGCCTCGCCAGGATTTTGCGCCGCCAAGGTTGGGCCACCGGCTATTTCATGTCGTC
This sequence comes from Klebsiella pneumoniae, assembly GCA_945889325.1. Taxonomy (GTDB): domain Bacteria; phylum Myxococcota_A; class UBA9042; order UBA9042; family UBA9042; genus CAMDBH01. Next base: position 14,901 of record CAMDBH010000038.1, on the reverse strand, counting down.
CGAATCGGTCTTTGAACGCAACCGCGATTTGGTCGCCGAATTTGGCTTTGACAGCTTGGTCGCCAAGGAGGAATTGGACGCCAAGGGCGACGCCAAAGGCTGGGAAGAAATTAACTATTTCGGCTATGAAGATCGCGCGCTGCTCGCGCCCGCTATGCGCTGGGTGGATGCACAAAACGGTGCGCCGTTTTTTCAGGCCTTCCTGACCCTGACGCCGCATCATCCGTACGTGACACCTAAGTCATGGAAAAAGCAAGATTTTGCCAAAGATGGCACCCTCAACAGCTACCTCAACGCCATTGCGTATCAGGACGCCTTTTTGCAAGATTTGTACAACGCCTATGAAAAACGCGGGTTAAATGACAAAACGGTGTGGGTGTTCATCGGGGATCACGGCGAGGCGTTCGGCGAGCACGGGGTTTTTCAGCATGATTCCGCGTTGTACGATGAGATCTTGCGCATTCCCTTGCTGGTCGTTGCGCCGGGGCAGCAGCCACGCGTGGCAACTGGGTTGTGGCAAAATATCGATGTCTTGCCGACGGTGCTCGATGCGCTGCAATTGCCTATTGTCAAAGGCGAGTTGCCGGGCAAAAGCCTGCTGTCGACCCAAGGCCACGAGGAATTGTTCTTCTCCTGCTGGCACCACAAATTCGGCTTGGGATTGCGCAGTTTGACCCAGAAGACGCTGTGGAATTACGATCGCAAGCCGATAGAGCTGTATGATTTAATTAAAGATCCGTTGGAAATGGCCGATGTGGCGACCGCGACAGACGCAAAAGTTTTGGAGGAGCGCAAGGCGCGGATGCAACGCTGGAAAGCAGAAAGCAACGCGAGGTGGGAATCGCAAGCCAGTCTGCGAAAAGCGCCGTTTGTCTCGAAGTCTGCGCCCAAGATCGCCCATCCCGCCGACATTGTTTTTGGCGATTTCGCGCGGCTGCTCAGCTATGATGTTGAAAAAACGGATGTTAAGGCGGGGGACGCGGTGTGGGCGACCCTGATTTTCCAAGTCCTGCGCGATCCTGAACCCGGTTGGCAGTTTTTCACCCACCTAAACGGTCCGGATGACGCATTTTTGCGCTTGGATCACGTGCCGGTCGAAGGATCGTATCCCGTGTCGAAATGGAAAAAAGGCGAATATGTAACCGATCACGCGTGGTTGCGTGTTGATACCGGTGCGCCAAGCGGCACGTATGACTTAACCATCGGCTTTTATAATAGCGACGATGGCGACAAGCGGAGCTTGGTCGCGGGCAAGGGTCTGCCGATCGATGTCGACAAAAGCGTGTATTTAAGCGAGTGGACCGTGCACAACGCCGACCGCCCGCCCAAGCCTCAGGTGGCACACTACAAGAAACTATCTGTTGCATTGAAAGGTTACGTGCATCCTCTGCCGATTGTGGGGCCGCAACCGCTGCAGGTCGTGTTCGGCGATGCAGTGCGGGTGTTTGCTGTGGATGGCGACGGGCAAAAGGTGCACCGCGGCGACAAGGTAGTTTTGCGCTACCATTTTCAAGTCTTGCGCGTGCCGCCCAAATTCTGCGATTTGTTTGTGCATTTTGTGGGCCAGCAAAAGCGTTTCCTCAACGACAGCCATATCCCCGTTAAGGGCGGCTATCCGACCAAACTTTGGCAAGTGGGTGACATCATTGAAGATGAACACGAGTGGACCGTGCCCATCGATTGGCCGCTGGGCAAAATCAGTGTATATATCGGGATGTGGGGGCCGAGCCTGGCGACGCCGCACCAGCGTTTGCCGGCAACGGGTGCCGGTTTGCCGATTGACGCTGAGGCGCGGGCGCTGGCGGCGACCATCGAAATTCTTAAGTAACATTTGGTGTTGCACATTTGTTTGCCGCGACGCGCGGCGACGGTAAGATGCAAACCGATGTGCGGTCACACGAGGAAGCAACAATGCAGCGTCTTTTCACATTCATGTTCAGTCTAAGCCTGCTGGCCGTCGCTCTTTTCGGTGGATTAGACAGCTGTTCGGCCACCCGCACACCCATTAGCGTCGCTTGCACAAGCGACAGCCAATGCGCGGCCGACGGCCACCACAAATGCAATCAAACCACCAATGTCTGTGAGGAATGCGACGGCGCCTGTGTCACCGTCAAGGCAGACGCCGGCGTCACCGACTACGCATCGAGCGTCGACAATGGAACCACAGCTGACACAGGGGCGAAGGTCGACTCAAGCATGACCAGCGAAGTTATTTTGAGCAGCGATGCCAGCCAGACGGATATGTAAGCGAGTAATTACAGCCAAGTACACAGCAAGCGATCGGCGACGACTTCACTTTCAAGCGTTTGCCCTTGCATCTGAAAACGCCGCAGCATCGAGCGCCCGACGTCGATAAGGGCTTCGGTTTCAAAAAGACCTTCCGGAATGGGGACATTGCACAGATGTGTCCCCGACCGCTTCGAACCGTCGATGCTCAGCGCCACGAACACACCGCGATCTTTGCAGCGCAGGATCGCGGCAAAAAGCCGAGTGAGCGAGAAAGCTTGTGCGCCATAGAGCGTTGTTTCACTGTCGGCATACGGCGGGTCGCAGTAGACCAAATCGCCTTCTTTTGCCGCATCGAGCGCCGTTTCAAAATCGCGGTGAATAAAGGCCACATTGGCCACCCGTTGTTGCCAAATCTGCGACCGTTTGTCAAAAACTTCAGGCGGAATCGGGCGATGCGGCCCACACGGCGTGTTCATCGTGCTGTCTTTGGTGAAGCGAATCACGCCGCCATAGCAGGTGCGGGCCAAGAACAGAAAATCGGCGGGATCGCGGCTGAGGTTGTAGCGCGCACGAATCTCTAAATAAATAGCGACTTTATCCCCCGCCATCGCCGCGTGCCAGCGTTCCGCGTAGGCGTCGACCAAACCTTGGCGATCGTTTTGCAACCATTGCCAAATGCCGATCAGCGGCGCAAGCACATCGGATGCTTGACCTTTCTTAGGTGCCAACGTGCCAAGAACGGCGCCACTGCCCAAGAAGGGTTCAAAGTAGCTGTTGAATTTGCGCGGAAACGCTTGAACGATGGCCGGCGCAAAACGTTGCTTGTTGCCCACCCATTTGAGCAATTGCCCTTTGGGCGCCTGCAAAAGTGGCCGAGATTCTTCATCGAAGATAGATAGTTGCAACTGGGAACCCTTTTTTCGATCCTACTCGTCATCTCGGCGACGCTGTGGCACGGGCACGGCAGGCGGACGATACGCGTCCTCGCCGACGCGCGGACCGCGGCGTTGTTGCGGCCGATCGGTCGGCTCGGCGGCTTGCAGCGGCGGCAGGGCCGGTGGGCGTGAGGCGTCGTCACCGACGCGCGGCCCTCGGCGTTCCGGAATGCGGGCGCCGGTATTGGGGTCATAGGTAAACGTCTGGGCGGGTTTGTCAAAGCCACTGTTGCGCCGCGGTTCAGGACTGGGCGCAATGGTATCCAGCACTTGGGTGTTGCCGCCTTTGCTGGAACGCGGTAGCGGTGGCGGCACATCGCGCTGCCGTTCAAAGCTATGATCGCGCACGAGATTTGTGTCCAGCACGTTGGTTTTGAGGCGATGCATCTCCTCATCGTCATCGACCGAAAGTCGACTCACCGCTTGCATGTCGCCGATTTCCTCGCGCGGTCGCGCGCGCAGTTGACGGGCATTTTGTTGCTGCAGATGTTCCGCAATCGGATCCGGATGCCCGCCCGCCATCACCTCGGGCTTGACGTGCACCGCTTGGCGTTGCGGCACCGCTTGTTGCGGCGAGGATTGCTGCCCCGGCGTCTTGCGAATCAAGCCAGTCGGTCCCGGCTGACCTTGCGCCGCTTTCTGTGCAACCAGCATCTGCGCCAATGAGCCGATCTCGGTCACCGGAACGGCGCTCGGTTCCGGCGGCGGGCTGCGTTGCGCGATCGCCTGCGGCGACGAAACCGGCGGAGACGACACCGAATTCTGCTGATGCAGCGGCCGAATGAAGCCGCCTTGCACGGGACGAGAGTCGCCCGCGCGCTGCCGGGGCGATTGCGCGCCCGGATCGTGGCGCAGGCCCGCAGAGCGATCCATCGGCGACGGGGCACCGACTGGGACTTTGGGTTTGTCCGGCAATCCTTCGGCTAGCAGCAGTCCGTGGGCCTCATTGGGCATCAGGTGCAGCCGCAACGTCACGCGACCGGCCGTAATCATGGCACCTTCACCCAATCGCCTGCGGCCGTCGACTTTGACACCTTTGACAAAAACACCTTGCGCGCTGCCGCTGCAGGCGATGAAAGTGGCGTCGGCACCGTAACATTCGATTTCAAAGTGTTGATCAGCCACGCTTGGGTCGTTCAAGACCAAATCGGCACCGCGGCGGCCGACACGCAAACGCGTGCGGCGAAACGCCACGGCGTGGCTGACGGCGCCGTCCATAACTACGGTTAGACCCAAGGCTATCGCAGGCGGCGTGTCATCGCGGCCATATAAGAATTCGCGGTCGGCCACGCCGATGCGATCGCCGCTATAGAGTTTGTGCATGCCGGTGACGGGAGCTCCGTTGAGCAAAACCTTAGCACCGTCATAGACTTTGATGTTGTACTCGTCCTCGCGGCGGTACACCAGCAGGGTGTGCGGGCGCACAGCCGGGTTGTCGATCCAAATGTCATTGCTGGGATCGCGGCCGATGCGCACATGGTCGTTTTCCAAAGCATAACGCAGAACGACGCCCTCGTCTTCGACAAAAAGGAAGGAGCCAAAAAGCGGCAAAGGGGGAGGATTCAGTTGGATCGCACACCAGCCTATCGCGCACTGCGCGTCGCACAAACTCTACGGCACGCGGGGCACGGCGTCAAAAGTCCGAAACTCAACCGCGATTTGCGGCCCGCAAAGCGATGTGCAGCGGCTCACCTGCGCAATCGACGAGATGATGTTCCATCGCTAGATCATGTAGTTGCACAGCCAACACCTCATCGCTGATCAGACTTTTGCCGGCCGCAATCGCGCGTCCGAGCGGCACGGAGTCGGTGCGCAAACTGAGTTCAATGCGATCTTCCACCTGCAACCCCGCATCTTTCCGTGCATTTTGCACGCGGCTGATCACCTCGCGCACCAAACCTTCGTCGAGCAAAGCTGGCGTCAGGGCGGTGTCCAGAGCCACCGTCAGCCCGTTTTCTGTCGCGACGACATGGCCGTCTCTGGCCTGTTGCAGGACCACAACATCGTCGACTGTCAGCAGTTCTCCTTCTACTTCAATGGCTTGACCGCTTTGTACAGCCACGATTTGCGCGGCATCCCACTGGATCACTGCCGCGGCAATCGCCTTCATTTTTGGCCCCGCGCGCCGCCCAAGTGTCTTGAAATTCGCCTTTGCCGACAGTTGCACCAGCGCCTGTACATCCTGAACTTGCTGAATATACTTGACATTTAACTCATCGGCCAGAATCGTCGCCACTTCCGGCGGCAGATGGGCGTGACTGCCCGCCAAAGTGATTTCTTGCAACGGCTGACGCACGCGGATCTTGTGCTGCTCGCGCAATTTATGGCCTAAAGTGACGGCATTGCGACACACGGCCATGGAAGCTTCCAGGTCGGCATCGACACAATCGGCGGAGAATTGCGGAAAATCCTCCAAATGCACGCTATCTTGTGCATCGGCCCGTTGACCAACCTCCAAACGCCGATACAACGACTCGGCGATAAACGGACAAATCGGGGCAATTAAACGGCTAAATAGGCACAGGACTTCATACAGCGTTTCAAAAGCGTGTTGGTGATCCAGCGCAGTGTCGTTTTTCCAAAACCGCCGCCTACTGCGGCGAATGTACCAATTGGTCAGATCGTCGATAAAACCCAGTACCCGCGGGATGACGTTGTACAGCCGATACGCATCCATTTCCGCGTTCACGTCGCGCATCAGTGTCTGCAAAACGCTGACAATCCAACGATCAAGCAACGCGCGTTCCTGCAGAGCGCTGCCTCTCACAGGCGGTTGCCACTGATCCGCAGCCGCGTAGGTCGCAAAAAAACTGTAAGCATTCCATAGAGGTAGCACCACCGAACGCACAACCTCGCGCACACCGCTTTCCGCAAAGCGCATCGGCTCGGCGCGCACGGCCGGCGAGGTGACGAGGTACGCCCGCAACGCATCTGCGCCGTATTGCTCGATAATTTGCATCGGATCGGGGTAATTCTTCAGCCGCTTGGACATCTTCTGCCCGTCTTCCGCCAAGATCAGACCATTAACAATCACGTTTCTAAACGCGGGCTTATCGAACAGGGCCGTGGAAAGCACCAGCAGCGTGTAAAACCAGCCGCGGGTTTGATCCAGCCCTTCGGCGATGAACGCGGCGGGCAAGTTGGCTTCAACCAGATCCTTGTTCTCAAACGGGTAATGGTTCTGGGCGTATGGCATCGCGCCGGATTCAAACCAGCAATCCAGCACTTCGGGGATGCGCGCAAACGTGCCGCCGCAATTTTCGCACGGCCAATTCAGGCCATCGACGTGGTGTTTGTGCAGATCGTGGACGTCCACGCCAGATTTCTGTTTTAATTCTGCGATGCTGCCAATGCAGTGATAGGCGCCGCAGCCTTCGCATTGCCAGATGGGCAAGGGCGTGCCCCAAAATCGGTTGCGCGAAATGGCCCAATCGCGGGCGTCTTTGATCCAATTGCTGAAGCGTTTGGCGCCGACGTAATCCGGCACCCAGCGGGTTTTCGCGTTGTTGACCGCCATCTTATCGCGCAACGGCGGTTCTTGCGAACCCGGAATCACGGATTCCACGCGCACAAACCAAGTCGGCATCGCTTTGTAAATCAGCGGCGTGCCCGAACGCTCGCAAAACGGATACTCGTGCTCCAATGTATCGTGTTTAAACAGCAATCCGCGCGCCTTGAGATCGGCAATTAGCAATTTGTCGGCTTCTTTGACCAAAACCCCCACGACCTTGCCGCCGGCAATGCCCGCCACGTCGCCGGTGAATTTACCTTCATTGTCAACAGCATCGCGGAACGGCAGCCCCCAAGTCTTGGCGACGCGGTAATCGTCTTCGCCAAAAGCGGGCGCTTGATGGACAATGCCGGTGCCCTCGGCGACACTGACATAAGCATCTGAAACAACGCGAAAAGCGCCGTCTTGGGCCGCTTCAGCATAGCAATCAAACAGCGGTGTGTAACGCGTGCCGACAAGCGCCGCACCGACGATTTTTTCATGCACAATGAAGTCGGCGCCGAGCACTTTCTCAGCCAGGGCTTGGGCCAAAATGTATTTGTGATCAGTTGCTTGTGCGTCTTTGGCCTGGGCAACGACGTAATCAATTTCCGCGCCGACGCAAAGCCCCATGTTCGACGGCAACGTCCAAGGCGTCGTCGTCCACGCCAACAAGTACGCGCCATCGGGGCGACTGGACTTGAAAGCTACAGTAACTGCGGGATCTTGCACGCTGCGATAGTCCATCCCCGCTTCAAAATTCGACAACGGCGTGCCCAGCCGCCACGAATACGGCATCACTTTATGCCCGCGATAAATCAGCTTTTTATCCCAGAGCTGCTTGAACACCGCCCAGACACTCTCCATGAATTCGGGGTTCATCGTCTTGTAATCGTTGTCAAAATCTACCCAACGGCCCATCCGCTGTACGGTAGTGCGCCACAAGTCGACGTAACGCAGCACGATCGCGCGGCAAGCTTCGTTGTAGCGCGCCACACCGTAAGCTTTTACTTCTGAAGGTGATTTTAACCCGAGATCTTTCTCAATCTCCATCTCAACAGGCAAGCCGTGGGTATCCCAGCCGAAGCGCCGCTCGACTCGAAAACCGCGCATTGCTTGATACCGCGGCACGATGTCTTTGATAGTACCGGCTAAAAGGTGGCCATAGTGCGGCGTGCCCGTGGCGAACGGCGGGCCATCGTAGAAGACGTAGTCGCCTTTGCCTCCGTCGCGCACGCTGCGGGCGAACGTGTTGTTGGCTTGCCAGAAAGCGGCGATTTCGCGTTCTAGTTCAGGGAAATTCGGTGAAGTTTCGGGCTTTTTGAACATGGTTCGCTCGTGCGGGAAAAGGGGCCGCGGGCGCGGCGGCGCGCCAGTTTGGCTTATTGGGGGGCTTTGTGCAAAGCGGCGGCTTTTGCGCTGCGCGCGGCTTTGCCTAAGGCAGTTTTTTCGTTTGCCCTGCGGGCGGCTTTGCCTAAGGCAGTTTTTCTTTTGCCCTGCGGGCGGCTTTGCCTAAGGCAGTTTTTCTTTTGCCCTGCGGGCGGCACGCCTGCGGCGGGCTATTTCGCTGCGCGAGGCCACGCGCGGCGCGCGTGAGGGTGCAAAGGGGGAAACCAACGCTCTTTGATTCCGTGCTTAGCCGCTCAGGTTTCCCCCTCTGCACTCCCCCTTCCTTTTGGCAACCGGTACGAGCTCGTTGCGCCTAAAGGCGCAACATCGCGTTGAATTCCCGCTTCGCGGCTGCAGGGGCCTCCGGCGGTATTGCGCTCAAGCGCAATGGGGAGATCCCGCTTCGCGGCTGCAGGGGCCTCCGGCGGCATTGCGCTCAAGCGCAATGGGGAGATCCCGCTTCGCGGCTGCAGGGGCCTCCGGCGGTATTGCGCTGAAGCGCAATGGGGAGATCCCGCTTCGCGGCTGCAGGGGCCTCCGGCGGTATTGCGCTGAAGCGCAATGGGGAGATCCCGCTTCGCGGCTGCTGAGCTTCGATGGGCAGAAACGGCCCTATTTCGTCACCTTGCGCGTGGCGATGTCGTGCAGACGCACCTCAACCAACCGCTTCACCAGCGCGTCGTCGAGCGGGTGGTCGATTGGGAAATGCAGCGAACCCTTGGTTTGTGTGTAGTTTTTTAGATCATCCGTTAGATGGTTCAAGACCGAGCCACTGTATGGAAAATACGAACAGTGATTTTTGAAAAAGCCAAAACCTGCGACACCTTTGCCGCCGACTTTGAAAGTGGCGAGGCCGTACGAGATGCATTGTTCCGCCTCGGGCAAAAGAGCGCACAGCGTTTTGCGCAATGCTTGCAGGGTGGTGCGCTGCGGTTCGGGAGCAGAAGCCAAGAAATTGTGGATTTCAGATGCCGCCATGTGTCCCTCAGCGCCTTGAAAACGTTTCTCAACTACGCACCGGTAACCAACATATCCAGCGCCGCAAGGATTTCCGCGCGTTGGCGGGTGGCGGATCCGACCGGCTCTCCCAGGGTGCTGCGATCAATGGCGGCGAGCATCGGCGTGAGCATCACCCAAGGCTCGCCATTGATATCGAGCACTTGCAGCAATACGCGCAACAGTGGCCCGTGGATTTCACCTTGTTTGGCCAGCGGAACTACAACCCGAAGCTGCAAGCCGGCTAAGATATCGCTTTGCACATCCAGCAAATATGGATATTGGCCCTTGCTCGCGGCGCGGTTGCGGTACACGTCAAACTGGGCCATCAGAACCCGCGCAAGCCGTCGGAAAACACGCCGTTGCGGGCGACGAAATCGTTAACAGCGTCAATGCCTTCGCGATTTTGTTCGGCCCATTGCGCATCGCGCCTGCGTTTGACTTCCTGTTGCAGTGCTGCTTCACAAATCGCCGACAAGTTGATGCCCAGCGCCTTTGCCTGAGCGAGCAGTCCAGCGTTCATCGTGAGGTTGGTCGGTTTTTTCCGTGAAATACTTACGGCTTCTGCTTGCACGATTTCCTCCACGAGTTGGCACGCATAGTGTATGCGCATCACGGGCGCGCGTCAAGGCCATTTTTCGTGGGTTGTGGGTCGGCCATTTGACGCAAAGTCCGACTTTGCGCAAAGTGGACGGCAACGCGACACGGGCGCGGCAAAGGTTGCATCATGCAAAAGCGAAGTATTATTGTTGTTCTATTCGCGAACGTGGTCGCGGCGTGCAGCGTCGACGGCTCCGCCACGCCGACCGAAGCGGCCGACACGCAAGCCGCGACAGATACGGCCAAGATGCAAGATTTGCCAGCCGTGGTCGATGTCGTCGTCCCAAAAGATGAAAATATCGTTCAAGAAATTCAAGCCGCGGCGGAGTTGGCGACGCAAGTAGATGCAACGGTGCCGTCCGATGCCGCCGTCGCGTTTCCGCCATGGTTGATCGGCACTTGGAAAGATTGCAACGGCCAAGTCGCGATCAGCGGCGACGGTTCGTTCACGTGGACAGGCGTCGACAGTTGCACTTTCGGCGGCAACATCGTAATGAGCAACGTTAAATTCACCTTCAATGCCAATGGCACCCCCAACTGCAAGGTGCCCAACTGGGTCAAACCCGACGTCGGTGCCGCCGTTCAGGGTGATATCCTTAGCTTTGTTCATCAGGAGATGTTCGGCGGCATCCACCGTTTGGCCAAAGGCAACGTCGTGCGCGAACGCTGGCTGTTAACCGACCAAAATAATTGGGATTCAAACTTGAGCCTGTGCTTTGCGGAAAATGGCGCCTTTTACGACGGCGGTTTCATGGCCGTAAAAGAATGCGGTTTTCTCGCGTGCGGCGGCAGAATCGACAATGTCGAAAAAGCCCCCAAAGAAACAAGGATGTGGACGCATTGCTCTGGCGATTGCCCCTGCACGGGCATTGTGATTGCCAGCGTCAAGACCGCGACAGAAATGTCAGGCAAGTACGCCAGTGCGAGTTGCGTTGGCGGCATTTCTGGCACGTTCAAGGCCAAACGCGTGACTTTTCCGGGCGATTCGCCGCCGTAATACCGTTTGCGTTTGCCGTGGAAAATCGCCACACTGATCGCGATCGGCCGCGTGCCGGAGGTGCCAACCATGTTTGGAAATTGTTCAAAGAATCTCGGACTTGTGCTGGCGACTTGCGCCGGTATGGTGTTGGTCGGCTGCGGCAGCGTTGTCGGTGCTGGCGATGCGACAGGCAGCGCGCAAGATGACTTGGCAACAGGGGAAATTGCGTCCTTGGACAGTGGCAAAGCGGTTGCGGATGTGGCTGTCGATGGTGCAGTTTTGCCCGACACCGGTGCCGCCGCCGAAGTCGCCGCCGGTGCAGAAGTTGCCGCAAGCGACGCTGAGGCCAAATGCCCCGGCGCACCTGGCTGTTCTTGCAAGGAAAATGGCGATTGCGACAATGCCCAATGCTTGGAAAGTGGCGCCGGCAAAGTGTGCGCCACACCGTGCGTTGACAAGTGCGAAGATGGTTTCAAGTGCGCGCTAGTCAATTCAGGCGGCGGCGATTCGGTGACGATTTGCGTGCCCAAGTTTATCCACCTGTGCGATCCGTGCATGAAATCAAAGGATTGTCAGTCGCCCGGCATGGCCGATTCGGCGTGTGTGAGCGAGGGCGGTCAGGGCAATTTTTGTGCGACCGCCTGCACGGCCGACGGCGATTGTGCTGCTGGGTACGCCTGCCAAACCGTCACCTCGGTTGAAGGTGCGCCGGTCAAACAGTGTGTGAAAACGTCGACTTCACCGGAATTGAAGTACGGAGAATGCGTTTGCAGCGATTTGGCCAAAGGGCAAAAAGCGCAAACCTCCTGTTACGTCGAACATAAGAATGACAAAGGCGAATTGATCGGCAAGTGCGCAGGCGTCCGCCAGTGCGCCGCCAACGGATTGACGACTTGCGCGGCACCTGAAGTCGATGTCGAAGTTTGCGATGGAAAAGACAACGATTGCGACGGATTGACCGATGAAGCGACCTGCGATGGCGGCAACCCTTGCAACGTCGGCACTTGCGATCCGCAGCAGGGGTGTCAGTACAACAAGCTCAACAACGTGCCTTGTGACGCCGACAAGAATGCGTGTACGGAAAATGACCAATGCAAACAAGGCAGTTGCGTACCCGGTCCCGGCAAAGTCTGCGATGACGGCAACCCCTGCACGACCGATAGTTGCGATCCGGCCAGCGGTTGCACAAAAACTGTAGACGATGGCAAGGCTTGCGACGCGGACGGCAACGCGTGCACCACCGGCGACCACTGCGAAGGCGCGGCGTGCACCGTGGGCAAACCGGTGGTGTGCGACAACACAAACCCTTGCAGCAAAGTGAGTTGCGAGGTCGCCAGCGGCAAATGCGTTGGCAAATCCGCGCAGGACGGTGTGCCTTGCGATGACGGCACGGTCTGCACCCAAGCGGACCACTGCCAAGTCGGTGAGTGTATAGGAAAAATTGTCAATTGCGACGACAACAATACTTGCACGGCCAATAGTTGTGACAAAGTCACCGGCTGCAGCGCTACAAATTTGGATGGGGCAGGCTGTGATGACGATAATCCTTGTACGGTCAGTGACTTGTGCAAAGGTGGCCTGTGCCAGAAGGGCATTGCCAAAGTCTGCGATTCCGGAGCCAGCTGCGTGGCTGGGACGTGCAATTTGATCAGCGGCAAATGCGACTACAAGAACAAAGCGGCGGGCGCGCCTTGCAATGACGGCGATGCGTGTTCAGACAGCGATGCTTGCAGCGACGGCGCTTGCCAAGGAAAAGCGTTGAATTGCGACGACGGAAACCCTTGCAGCAATGACAGTTGCGATGCGGCGACGGGCTGCGTCCACAAGAACAACGTATCGCCGTGCAGCGATGGCGACGCTTGCACGCAAAGTGACAATTGCGTCAACGCACTTTGCGTCCCTGGACCGCTCAAAGTATGTGAAGACAACGTGTTGTGCACCGCCGACAGTTGCAACAAGACGTCTGGCGCTTGCGTATTTGACGCAGTTGGCATGAACGGCACCCCTTGCGACGACGGCAATGTCTGCACTTTGGGCGACAACTGCAAAGGCGGCATTTGTGCGGTCGGCATCGTCAAAGATTGCAACGACAACAACCCTTGCACCGACGATTTGTGCGACAAGGTCAAGGGATGCAACCCGAATTTTAACGCCAAAGCTTGCGACGACGCCAATGCGTGCACCAAGGACGACATCTGCAAATTCGGCGATTGTGAAGGCAGTTCCATCAGTTGCAATGACGGCAATCCTTGCACCGATGACGCCTGCGACGCGAAAAAAGGCTGTATTTACAGCAGCAATTCGGCCATTTGCGACGACAGCAGTGCCTGCACCACCGGCGATGCGTGCAAAAACAGCGTGTGCGGTGGGGCACTGGTCAATTGCGACGACGGCAACATTTGCAGCGACGATACCTGTGACAAAAAGCTGGGTTGCGTCAATGCGGCCAACATCGCGTTGTGCCCCGACAGCGACGCGTGCACCACGGCTGAGACATGCAAAGACCTGAAATGCGTGAAGAAAGCCGTCGTTTGCGACGACGCCAATGAGTGCACGTTGGACACTTGCGATGCCGTCAAAGGCTGCCAGGTGGCCAACGTCGTGGACAAAACCCTATGTTCTGGCGGCGCAAAATGGTGCATGAGCGGCAAATGCCAGCCCAAGGCCTTTTGCGGCGATGGCATCGTCAACCAAGTCACTGAAGAATGCGATGACGGCAACGTCGTTAACAACGATAGCTGCACAAACGCCTGTAAAAGCACAGTTATCGTCAATTTCATCCTGACACCTTGCGGCGCAAAGGGCCCCACCGGGCCTGATCAGGCGCAGTGCGACGCAGCGTATGCCGCGCAGAAACTTGTGGTCAAAGTCGTTGGCGGGATTCAACAATGGACTGTGCCATCGTCGGGCAATTTCGCCATTGAAGCGTTTGGTGCCCAAGGCGGCAACAACGCGGGCAAGGGCGCGCGCATGAAAGGGACTTTTGCCCTGAACTCAGGCGATGTCGTGCAAATTGTGGTGGGCCAACAGGGCTTGTTCCAAGGCTTTGGTTCAGGCGGCGGCGGTGGCAGTTTTGTTGTCGTGATCAACGCGCAAACGCCGCTGTTGGTCGCGGGCGGAGGTGGCGGCGCGGGCCACAGCGGCTACCTGGGCTATGGTGGATCTCACGCTGTGGTCACGGCCGACGGCGTCGGCGGCAATCTCGGCAGCGCAGGCGCGGGGGGCGTCGGCGGAACTGGCGGCGCTTCAAGCAGTTCCTACGGCGGCACCTTCAACAACAGCGGCGGCGGCGCGGGTTGGTTGAGCGACGGCCAAGGCCAGGGCACCAAGACCAACCCAGGAAAAGCATTTAAGAACGGCGCAATGGGCGGCCTGAGTACTGGCGGCTTCGGCGGTGCTGGCGGCGGCACGGCCCAGGCCTGGGATTGCAGCAACGGCAATGGCGGCGGCAGCGGCGGCGGCGGTTACAGCGGCGGCGGCGGCGGCGGTGACTCCTGCAACGGCGATGGCGGCGGCGCAGGGTCTTTCAACGCGGGGGCAAACCCGAGCAATAGTGCGGGTGTGCAAGTTGGCGACGGCAAGGTCACGATCGTGAAGTTGTAGACTGTCGCGCACTTAGGGCGCCGTGTCGGCCGCTGTTTAGCCAATGCCTTCAAACGCTTGCACCGCAGCGCGAAAATCGTCGGGGATCGGCGTCGGCAAAAAATTCGCGTCCAACCAGACCAAAGTCACTGCGCCTGTTGCCAAGACCCGCGGACGGCGCTTGTCGGTGATCAGGTAGTGGAAGGTGTAACTGGTCTTGCCGACCTTGGCGCAGCGGACATGGATCAGCAAAATATCGTTGTATCGCGCGGGATTGTAAAAGTCCTGCGCCGCGCTGACCACGGCGCCCGGAATCAAATCGCGCACAGGGCCGCCGTAGTGCGGCAAGCCCAATTGATTGAGGTAATCCATCCGCCCGACGTCCATGTAAGTGGCGTAATTGCCAAAATAGACGATGCCGACGGCGTCGGTTTCGCTCAGGCGCACGCGGACTTCGGTCGTGAAATGATAGTCGTTTTTGTCTTGGCTGATGCTGGGCATGGTTTAGCGTAGCGCGTTTTGTCGGCTCCGCCTATGCCTGTCGCCTTGACCTTCAGGGCGATCGCAAGAACGGTAACCATCTGACACTTTGAGAGATATTCTCAACTTTATCAGCCCTGGTTACCGCCAACCGGTGATCTGCGGACATTGGGGCGCACGGTTTGGAACACAATCGCTGAATTATTAAAAGTATTTTCTGA
>CAMDBH010000037.1 GCA_945889325.1 Klebsiella pneumoniae | reverse complement strand
TTGCGCGTGCAGCGCGCGGCCCAAGGCAGAGAAAAGACAGACGGCGCGCCGGCCCAAAACTACCCTAACTACTTAAAACCAAAAGCGCGCGGAGGTGTCGGAACCGCCGCGCTAGGCGGTTCTGACCCGCCGACAGGCGGAAAGCTGTCCTTGATAAAGAGTGCCTTACAACCGCGCGCCGGTAGGCGCAAGATTAGCCATTGCAAATGAAAGGACCGCTTCGCAGTCGCGTCATCCCCCTGCCGGAGGCAATCGCCATGCGCAGCATAAAGTCAGGACCGCTTCGCAGTCGCTGAGTCGGCCTGAAGGAGGCGATGCCCTGCGCAGCAGGGAGTTAGGACCGCTTCGCAGTCGCTGAGTCGGCCGGAAGGAGGCGATGCACTGCGCAGCAGGGAGTTAGGACCGCTTCGCAGCCACTGGGACGCAAGCGCCTAGACAGGATGCAAACTAGTCGCATAAATATCCGTCGGAGACGCATACAAACCATTAGGAACGCTCGTCAAACGCACTAGCGCCCGGCGCCCCGCCCAACGGGCCACATGTTCGTCAACGCGAATCTGGCTCACAGGACTCACAAGCAACAATTCTTGCGGATTGAGGTTCGCCGCACCGTGGCCCTGGCGATCGGCGACGAGGGCAGCGCGAATTTCTAAGCGAGGTTCAGGGATTCTGGCCAACTGGGCGTGCATGTCCGCTACGGCATCGAGCAAATGGGCAACCGCGCCGCGCTCGTCACCGTCGCACGGCATGCGAATTTCAATATGACATCCGGTCGGACCGGTGATTTTCGCCCCGCATTCGCGAAGATCGTGCAGCGATGCCTGCAGCACGTGGCGCGAAATTTGCTCGATGGCCTCGGCACCGTATGCGATGCCCGCGCCTGCGACTTGGCTGACTTCCAGCAAGGCGTGAACGCCTTCAAATTGGCCTTCTCGCGGCGGCTGCGGTTCGATGACGCCGATTGGGCGCCGCAACAGACTGGCTGACGGCGGGCGCAGGGTGGTGCTGCGTTGGGCGAACTTGGCTTGATCGGCGAGTTGGCGGCGGTGGGCGACGCGAATCGCGCGCAGTTGATCGCGCACGCCACGGGTGCTGGGCGGGCGGCGGTTGGGGTCCTTGTCGAGCAAGGGCATCAACCAAGCTTCAAAACCGGCGGGAAGCAATGAGGTATCCATGCGATCGCTCAGAGGCGGCGGCGGTGTGAGCATTTGGTGGTGGCAAAGATCGAGCGGGGTGTTGCCCGCGAACGGCGGTTCGCCAGTGAGCAATTCGTAAGTGACGCAGCCGACAAGGTATAAATCCGTTCTGCAGTCTACTTTGACGCCGCGCACTTGTTCGGGGCTCATGTAGGCGGGGGTGCCGACGACGCCAATTTCTTCGTTTTGTACAATGGGGCCGGGGGCTTGGGCGATGCCGAAATCGACGAGTTTGCTTTGGCCGTGCGAACCGCCCTTGAGCAGCATGATGTTTTCAGGTTTGACGTCGCAGTGGATGACACCCGCGCTGTGGCACGCAGCGAGGGAGGCCAAAAGATTGTCCAGCACCAAAAGCGCCGTCACCATGTCTAAGCCATGCCCTTGATGCAGGATTTTATCGCGGACGCTTTCACCTTCGACCAATTCCATGTCGATCAACAGCATGCCTTCCGCGGTACGGCCAAAGCGATGCAGAGCGACCACGCCGGGATGCTGAACCAAACGGACAAGGCGGGCTTCCTGCAAAAAGCGCTGTGCGCTCGTGGCATTAGAGGCATATTCGCATTTGAGCAGTTTTAGTGCGATGTCCCGACGCGTAATCGAGTCGTTGGCGCGAAAGACAGTGCCCATGCCGCCGACGCCGATTTGTTGTGTTAAAACATAGCGTTGATCGAGTACATCGCCTGCTTGACCCAAAAATGCAGTGACGAGTTCCAGCGCCGCGCCGTCGGATGGACAAACGCGGCGATTGCCGCGGAAGTGGCGGCGACATTGGCGGCAGAACAGCAGATCAGGTTGCAGATGCGTGTTTTTCATGGCCTAGTGCTGCGGTTGAGACGGAACCGCTGACCTTGCTGTTTACGTTACGCCATTGCTGAGAACGCGCAAAAAAATCGCTTTTTGTCTACGCACAAAAATTCCGCAAGTTTGCAATGACTTGATGTTTAAGTACATATTTCCAATTCGCGGACACGTCCTTTACAGCGCCTGACAGTTGCGCTACTTGCGCCTGCGATTTTTTTTTGGAAAACAGATGCGGATTCTTCTGACCAATGACGATGGCATCCACGCGCCGGGCATCGGTCTGCTCGCTGCTGCTGCAGCCGCGTTTGGTGAGGTCTGGGTTGTGGCACCCGACACCGAGCGATCGGGCGTTTCTCATGCGATTACACTGTTTAAGCCGCTGCGACTGCGCGAAGTGCAGCCCCGTTGGTTCGCTTGTGACGGCACGCCGACCGATTGTGTGTATTTGGCGTTGAATCATATGCAAATTCAGCCGGATATCGTGCTTTCCGGCGTCAATCCAGGACCGAATTTGGCCCACGATGTGCTGTATTCAGGCACAGTTGCAGGCGCGCTTGAGGGCGCGCACTGGAAGGTGCCCGCGATCGCGCTGTCGCATTGCGCCAGCCATGAGAACGAACTGCCGCGCCTTGCAGAATATCTACCTGAAATTCTTAAGCAATTGTTGCCGCTGGCACAGCAATATGGCGGCTGTTTGAACGTCAATTTGCCGCCGGTAAAACGGGCGCCTTTCCTTGGCTTGCGCGTCACGCAGCTGGGGCAGCGCTACTATTCAAACGAAGTCGTCGAACGCAACGACCCGCGCGGACACGTGTATTACTGGATCGGCGGGATGAAGGTCGACATGCCCGATATCGAGGGCAGCGACTGCAACGCGATCCGCGACAATTACATTTCAGTCACGCCGCTTGGCGACGATTTAACCCGTCATGCCGCGATCGCCGCCGTGCGGGCTGCCGCTGGCGTTGCGTAATTCAGGAGTTTTCGATGTCGATTGAACAGTTTGTCCCGTTGCTGCGCGACGTGCCCGATTTTCCCAAGCCCGGTATTTTATTTAAGGATATTACGCCATTGCTGCAGCACGGTCCGGCGTTGCGCGCGGTGGTCGACGATCTTTTGGCTGCGACCAAGGATTTGCACGCTGACATTATTGTCGGTGTTGAATCACGGGGTTTTCTTTTTGCCGCGCCGATGGCCTACGCAGCCGGTGTTGGCGTCGCGATCGTGCGCAAGCCCGGCAAGTTGCCGGCGCAAAAAATCCGTCTGGAATACGGTTTGGAATATGGTAGTGATATCCTAGAGATGCATTCGGATGCCATCGCGCCCGGCCAGCGCGTGCTCATTGTCGATGACGTCTTGGCCACCGGAGGCACCGCCAAGGCCGCGGCGGATTTGGTTCGCAGTGTCGGCGGGATTATCGCTGGTTACGCGTTCATGATCGAGTTGGATTTTTTGCACGGCCGCGACAAACTCAATGATTCTGCGGTTATCTCGCTGTTGCGCTACTGAAGCGGCAGTCCGGTTTTGCTCTGCCAATCGGTGCAGCGTCGATTGACACAGTTGCGCACAACGGCTAGATCGAACGCGCGTTGTTGGGCGTAACGTGCAACGAGCAGTTGGGAAAACCGCGGCAAATCTGTATAAAATCAACGTGGTTGTCGATTCGCGCCAAGCCTTTGCGGAAGTGAAATGAGTCAGTTTGAAGTCATTCGCGATTTGGGCGAGACCATGAAGGAACTCCTAAAGGAGTCCTTCAAAACCAATGGCTTTACGACCGTGAACGTGTCGACGGAACGGCCCAAAAAAGACAACGTCAAGAATCTGCCGATGGTCAGCGTCTATATGTATCACCTCGCTTTTGACCAAAATTACCGTGAGCGCAGTGAATCGCTGGTGTCGACGCACGATAAGCAAGGTAATATCGTTGAATTTTTTCGCGATGCGCCGGTGTACATGAACGCGCACTTTGCGATTTCGATCTGGGGCAATTCGCCGGCGGAGGAAAATCTGCTGCTCGGGCTTGTGGTGAAAACCCTGCTTGAGAACACGATTATTACCGGCACCGATCTGAAGGGTGAAGCTTTTTACCCCGACGACAAAGTCAACATTTACCCCAATATTCAGGCTGACCACAACGACATGATGTCGTTTTGGCGCGCATTGAACGAGGATATCCGCCCGACGTTGTTTTACTACATCAAGTTTCGCGTCGAATCGGATCGCAGATCGAATGAAGTGCGCCGCGTGATTGGCAAAGATATTGCTGTCAACAGGTAGCTTCGAACAAATATCAGGCGGCGTTGGCTAACGCGCGTCGGCTGGTAAGTGCCTAATGCAAGAAGGGTTTTGACTGCATTAGGTCAGTGTAAGAAATCAAATGGCGCTGTGCTGCTTGATTTCGCAAAGGGGCCGTCACTGTCGCACGAAAGATTGGCGCAAACGCTGCTAATGTATCGGTAAAGCGGGTGACAAACTGTATAGGGGTTTCCAATGGCAACGTCTTATCTTTCTCCTGGTGTATACGTCGAAGAAGTCGACCGCGGTACTAAACCGCTTGAAATGGTTGGTACATCCACCTGCGCCTTCATGGGCGAAGCCACGGTTGGTCCAGTCAATGAGCCGATCCTCTGCACCAACTGGTCGCAGTACACCAAGCATTTTGGTGACTTCCAGAATTCAGAGTACCTCGCCCACGCTGTTTACGGCTTTTTCAACAACGGCGGCTCGCGCGCTTTTGTGTTGAACGTCGGCAATTGGGACGAGATTTCCAAGGTCGAACCGAAAGACGGCAAGCCCAAATTCGCTTCCAAAGCCGCGCTGTACATCGGCAGCGACAACGGCCCCGGCACGCGCACGGGATTGAAAGCCTTGGAAGACATTGAAGAAATCAACATTGTCGCCGCGCCCGGCCAAACCGACCCGGTCATCCAAGACGCCGTGCTGTCGCACTGCGAAAACATGCGGTATCGCTTTGCTATTCTCGATTCACCGGAAGTGATTGAGAAAGGCGGCGTCGACAAACTGCCCAAACCGCGCGATTCCAAATACGGCGGCTACTACTTCCCGTGGGTTGAAATCTACGACCCGTTCAAAGGCAACATCTTTCAGCCCCCGAGCGGTTACATGGCCGGCATTTACGCCCGCAGCGACGCGGAGCGCGGCGTGCACAAAGCGCCCGCCAATGAAATCGTCCGCGGCGCGATTGGCCTGAAGTACAACATCACCCGCGGCGAGCAAGACCTGCTCAATCCCAAAGGTATCAACTGCATCCGTGCATTCCCCAACCGCGGCATCCGCGTTTGGGGTGCGCGCACGATTTCGTCGGACGCCAGCTGGCGTTACGTCAACGTGCGTCGGTTGTTCAACATGGTCGAGCAATCGATCGAGTTGGGCACGCAGTGGGTGGTGTTTGAGCCCAATGATCAACGCCTTTGGAAGCGCGTCACGCGTGACATCGGCGCGTTCCTGCTGCGCTTGTGGCGTCAGGGTGCGTTGTTCGGCAAGACCCCGGAAGAGGCTTTCTTCGTCAAGTGCGACGATGAAACCAATCCGCCCGAAGTCATTGACGCCGGCCAAATGGTCTGCGAAATCGGCATGTGCCCGGTGAAGCCCGCGGAATTTGTCATTTTCCGGATCGGTCAGATGCCGGCGGGTGGTGATGTTTCTGAGTAGTTTTTTGAGTAGCGAAAGTTGCTCGCTTTGATGAGGGGTTAGTCGCGTGCGCGGCCGGCATCTGCCCGACCGGAAAATGCCGTCCACGCCGCCTCTCACCCCCGCCACTTCGTGGCACCCCCTCTCTCCAACGCACTGGAGAGAGGGGGTTTCTTTTTGCGGGGGATTTTTCATAGGTTGGGATTTTGGACGGAAGCTCGCTCGTCGCGCCGCTTTGCGCCTGCCTCGCTGGATTTGCGGGAGATTGGGATAGATGGGCAATTTACGGAAGTTTAAGCGGAAACAAAAGTTGAATTTGCAGTCGCTTCGTTCAAGCCCTGGGCAATCGATGAGCGACGTGCTGATTCGGTTTGCCGCGCCGATGCTGGTCGGCCTGGACCGCCAGACTGTCAGCGACGAAGAATTGGACCGGATCTATCAACTTGCAGCCCTCAACTGGAATTACGCTCTGATTACAAAGTACATGCCTGGCAAGCAAATGGAGCTTGAAGACGATCTCATCCAAGCAACCGGGGTTGAACGGCCGATGCTGCAGCGAATGCTGACACCCTACGTCGCGGACTACTTGGTCCGCTTCAAAGCAGACCCGCGCTTGATTACAAAGGTTTGGATTGATCGTCCGGGCGAAGCCGATGCGCAACTCATGGTTCAAAGTGAACAGATTCGCGTTCGCTGATGGCAGGGGCAGGCCCGCCGACGGCTGATGGCGCTTGTGCGGCCGCTGTCCAAATCACGCCAGCCCCGCCAAAGCCTTCTGAATCCCCAGCATTTCCAACGCTAACTGCGTCTTGTGCAGCTCATTCAAATTCGCCGCCGCGCCGTGCAATTTGCGCAGCGCTTTGGCGTCGCGGTGCAGCGCCATCGCCGCCTTCAGCACCGCCGGTTTGAGCTTTGGTCCGGCTTTCTTCTTGTGACCGCGCTGCTTTTTCTTGTAGTCGGCGACGGCTAGGCCGGTTTGTTCCGCCGTCCAATGCATCGTCGCGGCCTCGTGGGCCAGCCGTTTGCGTTCGTCGATGTCGCCCACCATCGCCAGGCGATCCAGATGCGCAATCCGCAGTTGCGCGCGGGTGTGTTCGGGCAACTCGTTCCAGACTTCGGTCGCGGCGACGTAGCGGGAAAGGCTGCGCACATTCAAATCCAAGTCGCGCAGCTCGCTGCTGCGGCGTTCGATCAGTTCATTGAATTTGAAGTGATTCGTCGCGTTCCGATCCCGCGCCGAAGTGAAATCGCCATTGTAAAACTTGTCGACGATGAACTGGCCCGTCGCGACGGCGTAAGACAGCGAATGCTGCTTGTAGAGCGTGCGGAGGTGCTGGATCACGGCGTCCAGTTCGTTGTCGGTAACCATCGTTGCGCTGATGAGATTTTCCATGGGTTTTTCCTTGGCGCGGAGGCATTGCGCGCAGCGATTTTCGGCGTTGATTTCGGCGCTGTCAATGCGGCAATTAGTCGGTTTGAATTGGGCGCGAATTAGGGGGTAATTGAAGGGCGTTTGTTGAACGCGTGGGCGGGGTTTTGGAGCGTAAGACAAGTTGGCTTGGGATGGGAAAAGCGGCTGTTGGCGGCGGTTCTGCAGCTGTGCTACACTGTAGTGATGAGCGACGCCGATATCCTAGCTGAAGCCGTTCGCCGCATCGATGCGCACTGCCATCCACGCAAGGTGCTGCTTTTTGGCAGCCGCGCGCGCGGTGAGGCGCGGAGCGATTCGGATTTCGATTTGGCGGTCGTGGTTGGGCACGTGCAAGACAAATGGAAATTGGAGTCCGCTCTCTACGGCGTCGTCGGCGGGCTGCACGCGCCGTTTGATATTCTCGTGTTCGACGAGGCGTACTGGCAAAAATGGAGCGTATTTCCATTGGCTTTTGAACATACGATCGCGGAAGAAGGCAAGGTGCTCCTCGATGCCGCCTGACTTGAGAATCGAGTTGGCGCAGGCTTGGGCCGCCAAAGCGCGCGGCGATTTCATCTCCGCAGAGATCCTCGCCGAGTCTAATCGCGCGGCGGGCTGGGTGATTGGCTTTTACTGTCAGCAAAGCGTTGAAAAGTGCATGAAGTCGCAGCTGGTTTTGGCGAATGTCAAACCGCCGCGAACGCATCTGCTGCGCGAAATCTTGGAATTGGCGAATTTCGCGGTTTTGGGGTTTCCCGTGGAATTGAGCGAGCTTGATGCGTTGCAAACGTTTGCTGTCGCCGACCGCTATCCGATTTTGCTGCCGTCTGGTACTTCGCACGCTGACGTAATGCGGATGGTCGATTCTGCGCGCAAGGCGATGGCTTGGATTGAGGCGGAGTTAACGTTGGCGGCCGCGAGCTAACAGCGCGCTGGCCACGTCGCCGCGAAAAACTCGACAATGCAAGCAGCTACTATACCGTTTGGCCCATGCTGCGCTTCGACATCTTTCTGATCCTGCTTAGTTTTATCGCCGCTTGCCAATCGCTGCCAAGTCCCAGATCCGCGACAGTGCCGCGTGCGACTCGGGCGAGCGACCGCGCTACTTCGCATTCTGCCGCCGCAATCTCGGCAACCCCTGCCGTTCCGTTGCCGCCGCAGCCGACAGCGAGCAACGCCGTTGCCGTTGCCGAATCAGCCACGGTTGAGGCAGAACCGGAGGAACTTGAAGTGGTCGAACTGAAGGGCGACGTGCCGTTTCCGCATCGGCATATGGCTGATTTTTTAACGAATTTGCAGACTGCATCGGTCAACTATCCGAGTACACGAAAGTTCCGGCGACGGGGCCCCGGCAAGGTCGTGTCGATGAACCTTGAACTGGTGACAAATTGCGATGTCAGAGGTTGTCAAGACAGCCTGAAGTACAGAGATCAATGGCTAATTCCACCGAGCAAAGGCAAAGTCGATCCGCATGAACGATTCGATAGATACATCACTGTAGTCAGGGCGCATTTTGGTTACGTGTCTGTTCTCGTTGGCGAACAAATGTACTATGAAGGCGCGGCACACTACAATTACGCCTTTCATTGCCGGACGTTTGATGACGAACACAAACGGCCGCTGCGGCTGCAGGATCTGCTGGGGCGCAAGTCCGAGCAGATTTTGCTACGTAATTTTGAAAAGTTCACCCACAACTGCGGCATCTATTTTGGTCGTGGCTATTTCCCATGCGACGAGGGGCCTTCGCCTCCGCCCTATTGGCCTGAAGATTTGCAAGCGGAAGACTTTCGCGTGGAACAGGTTGGCGTGCAAGACTTTCCACGGATCGTGCTGTGTCAGTCGGGCGTCGACCAAATCGTCGAGGTCCCGCTGGACAAGGTGCCGATCACCGTGCTTTTGCGGCCAATTTCCGAGTGAACGTTGAAAATCGGCATTCCTTTCACAGTTCTGCCCGCTTACGCTTCGCCAGCAATCCACCCCAGCCCCAAAATCCCCTCGCGCAAAAGCGCGGCATCCCCAATCTCCCGCGCATAATCGGTTACCGCCGCCAAATGGCCAATCGCCCGAAAACGCGACAAAATCCAAACAGCTTCATCAATCGCCCCGTACGCATCGAAAAAACGCGAATGCGCCGCCGGCGGCAAAAAACTATGCACAATCGCCAGATCAGCCGCCGGTTGCCCCAAATGCATATCGCCCCAATCGATGACGCCGGCCAAAAGTCCTTGATTGATCACCAGATGCCGCACATACAGATCTCCGTGCACGATGCGCAAATCGTTCGGCAAACGCACGCCTTGCGCCGCGTCAAGCGCCTCCGGCAACGCCCCCAAGTCAGGCAACAACCCACGACTTTGCAGCTTTTCCAGCCTTTCCATCGCCTTTTCATTGCGCGCGGCAACGTCAAACCGCTTGAACGGATCCGGCATCAGCCCGAGCGCCAGCGCGGGCGCGGGATCCAGCGCGTGCAGCACGCGCAAAAAATACCCAAGCGCCCCAGCCAGTTGTGTGCGCGCTTCCACGCTCAAACCGAACTGACAGGCGGTACGTCCAGGCAAAAAGCCATAGCCCAAAAACGGCCACGGAAACTCCACACTCGCGACACCAAAATACCGCGGATGCGGAATCGCCACCGGCAGTTGCGGAGCCAGCCACGGCAGCACCTTCGCTTCCATTTCAACCAGCGCCACAGCAATTTCCCGCCGCGGAAACCGAAACACCTTCTCCGCCCCAACCCCAAAAACTGTATTATCCCAGCCATTTCCAAGCCGCCTCAGCGGCAACCCGCTCAACTCCGGCCACTGCTGGTCGATCAACCGCCGCGCGGTCGCCACGTCCACTTCAATTTGCGCTGTCCATGGTTGCATGGCTTCCTTCCAAACCTTGGCGACGTCGGGCGTCAGCCCCGTCGCGCCATGCAGCCGCGAAGCGGGAATTCAACGCGATGTTGCGCCCTTGGGCGCGACGAGCTCGTGCCGGTTGCCAAAGGAGTGGGGAGTCCAGAGGGGCGAACCACAGCGGCTAAGCACGGAATCAAAGAGCTTTGGTTCGCCCCTTTGGATCCAGCGCGATAGCGCGCAACCGGCGCTTGCAAGCGCCGCTCGTCCACGCTTGAGCGTGCCGGGCCGCGCGCAGCGCAATTGCAGCCGCGCGCAGCGCCGCCGCCGGCAGGGCCAAAAGCCAAGTAACTGCAAGTGAACACCCGCCGGGAGGCCTAAGGCAAATCGACCCTTACAATTCTCGGCCCCAATCGATCGCAAAAATAAAGCCGATCGTCCGGCCCGACCGCCATCCCGGCCAGGGCCCCAGCGGGCAGTTGCGTGTCCAAACTGGAAGTCTGCGAACCATCAAGCGAAATCGCCGTGATGATCCCCGTCTTGGCATCAGAAATATACAAAAAATCCTCAAAAATCACCAAGCCGCTCGGCTGTTTCAAGCCTTCCAAAACCACTTCGATCTTGGCGCCAACGAGCACCTGCATTTTTACTTCATCAGCATATAGTTCAATAAGTTCAGCGGATTTTCCCGTTTTTGTATCCAGCCGCATCACGCGACCGTGGCCGGTGTCAGCGATGTAAAGCCAACCGCTTTTCTTGTCCAGCGCCAAATGCGACGGCACCGCCGCAACCCGTTTGAGGCCTAAGCCCTTGTAACGCTTCTTGGCCCCGTCCGTGTGATTCGTGCCGCCGTGTTCGTGAGGTTTGCCAAAATCGTACCAGTCGATTGCACCGAGGATGCCGTTAAAAACGAAGTAATTGGTACCACCTGCAGACGCGATACCCGAACAATTCGGGGTGTCATGCATCATGTCGAGATGCACCATGGACGCGTCGGGACCAAATTTCTCGAATTCCGCCAATGAGGCGGGCCATTCCACCGGGCCCATGAAATCATTGGCAACATCTTGGCCACTGTAGTCGTTGCGCGAATCGCCGCAGGTGGCAAAATTGCCGTCATCAGAGAAGCTAATTGCTGAAACTTTTTCAAGAAAATGGAATTGCGCGTCGACGTAATGGAAAATCGACTTTGGCGCCTTGCCTACCACGCCCGTTGCGATCGTCAGCGAATCGTCGCTGCGGTTGGCGATCCATAACTCGCCAGAAGCATTTGGGTTAAATCCGATGGCCACTGGATCGTACAATTCGTCGGCGAAAACAGTGGCCAAGCCGACGGACTTCGAGTCGCCGCCACTGCCGATAAGCCAGCCCGGTGCCACACATTTTCCTTTGCGACAATGAAGCGACGCGCAATCTGCATTGCCCGCGCAAACGCTCGAGTTGCCGCAGCGCGGGCAGGTGCCGCCGCAATCGGTGTCCGTTTCATCGCCATTGCGCTTGGAGTCGGTGCAAGTCGGCAAGATTTCGCAGATCTTGTTGCCCGTGCACACGCCCGCAGCGCAATCGCCCGAGGCGCTGCAACTGCTTGCCAACGCCGCCTTGCAAACGTTTGCCATGCATTGCAGGCCAACTCCGCACAAGCCGCCGTCGCAGCAGGCCGCGCCGACCAGCGTCGGCGGCGTGCAGACCGGCGCCGGTGTCGGTACGCTGCTGCTGCAGCCCGCGAACAAGGCGATTGATCCTACGACCATGCGAATTTTCACGAGCATTCTCCAGGTTGCCGCGCAGCGGCGTGCGGTGCAGAGAATACAATTTTCGGCAAAAGGGTCAAGGGATTTAGGTCAAGAATTGGTCATCAGGACCGCTGGGGCTTGGCCGCCTCACCGGCTTTGGCTTTTCAACACCGCTCCGTTTGCGGCAGCCGCGCGGGTTGCCGTTTGCGCGCAATTGTGTTTATCTGCACCTCGTCGGGCGTGTTCGGGGCCTACGGTCACGGCATTCGCGGTTTGTAACCTTTGATGAACATTTGTGTTTTCCCCATGAATGGAGATTGGCAATGGCGTTTAGCACACAATTTGAATTCACCCTGCCGCGCGGCTATGTCGACAAAGACGGCAACGTCCACAAGAAGGGCGTCATGCGTTTGGCGACTGCCAAGGACGAAATCCTGCCGCTGCAAGATTACCGCGTGCAAAATAACCGCGCGTATTTGGTAATCATTCTGCTGTCACGCGTGATCGAGACCTTGGGTTCGCTCAAGTCGATCAATCCGTCGATTATTGAATCGATGTTTTCAGCCGATTTGGCGTACTTGCAGGATTTCTATCGCCGCATCAATGAAGAAGGCACCGCCGTCATCAAAGCCAAGTGCCCAGAATGTGGGCATCAATTTGAAGTTGATACCGGAGGTGATCTGGGGGAATCGTGAGCTACCCCCTGGATCGGCTCTACCAGGAGGTAGCCTATATCGGCTATCACTTTCATTGGACCCTTGAGGAAATCCTCAACATGGAACACAAAGAGCGCCAACTGTGGGTCAAGGAGATCTCCGATATCAATAAGGAGATCAATAAGTCCCGCAAATAGCACCGCCCGACCGTGGCGCGGTGGCGCATACCAGATCGACGCGCGAGCGGTAAGGGCTGGGGGCCCGCCGCCCCGCAGCTCGCGGTTGTAGCGTCAGAACAGGCGCGTCGAAACGTCAGAACGGAAGTCAGTGCCGCGAGACAAAAGGCAGGTTTTTCATGGTGATGCTGCGACCCCCCGGCGTACACATCGAGCGCGGTCCGGCGCGCGCGGCGGCATTGAGCCTGCTGGATACGGCGATTCCCGTGTTTCTGGGTCTGGCCGAACGCGGGCCGACCAACGAGCCGGTGCGTCTGACCGGAATGGAAGAATTTTACGAGACTTTTGGACGCCTTGACGTCGGAAGTTACCTCGCGCCATCGGTGGATGGATTTTTCCTCAACGGCGGCCGTGAATGCTACATCGTGAGAATTGCGCATCTGTTTGAGCGCGGCCGCAAAGAGATCGCGACCAAGGCGTCGGCACGCCTTCGCGACAGCGAAAAGCAGAACACCCTGCAAATTCAGGCGCATTCAGAAGGCATGTGGGGCAATCAAATCCGCGTGTCGATCAAGCATGTGCCGTCGCGGATTTCGACCTTCATTACTGTGGACGGCCATCCGGGCGATCGCAGCATCATGGTGAAAAGTACCCACGGCTTTGCCCGCGGCACATTGGTCAAGATTTTTGACGATGAACATGCAGCATATCGCGTACTTACCGCGGTTGAGAGTCGAACCCTGACATGGGCAGAGAAAGAACCGCTGGAAACGGGATTTCGATCGTCTGCACCGACGATGGTCGAACCGGTTGGCTTTGATATGCTGGTAGAAACCTATAAAACCAAAGAGAATTTTCGCAACATCAACCTGTCGCGCCAGTCACCCAATTATATTGAGCGCGTCGTCAACGGCACGTCGCGCCTAATCACCGTGACCAATCTGGAGGCGCTCACGCCGGTGCCGACGTGTTTTCCGGCGGAAATTTCAAATGTCGCGTTGGACGGCGGCACGGATGGTCTATTCACCGTCGCTGCCGAAGATTTCATCGGTGTCGACAATGGCCCCGGCCAGCGCTTTGGTTTGGCGGGTATCGCTGATCTGGAACTCATCGACTTGTTGTGTATGCCGGACCTGGCTTGGTGCGTCGAGCGATCTGCAGGATTCAAGTCCATCAAAGATGTAGAAATTGTTCAGCAAGCTGCGGTTACCCAGTGCGAGGAACGCAAGGATCGGTTTGCGATTCTCGACTTTCCACCGGACAGCAATCCGACGGGAGCGCTGCAATACCGCCAACTTTTCGACAGCAGTTTTTGCGCGTTTTACTACCCGTATGTGATTCCCAGTTCGGGCACCGGCGGCAAACCGATGCCACCGTCGGGTCATGTCGCGGGAATTTACGCGCGCTGTGACGAAGATCAAGGCGTGTTTCGCGCGCCGGCCAATGAACCTTTTCGCGGTGTCGTCGATTTGGCATTGTTCTTACAGCAGGCCGACATCGGTTCGCTCAACAACGAGGGCATTAACTGCATTCAAGCGTTCCCGCAGCGCGGCATCCGCATTTGGGGTGCGCGCACGGCTTCTTCGGATCCTTTGCTCAAATTCGTCAACGTCAGGCGCACGATCTCCACGATCGCGCGCTCCCTCCAGGTCGGTTTGCAATGGGTCGTGTTTGAAAACAACGATGAATCGCTGTGGAGTACGATGACGCGCGACGTCTACTTCTTCTTGGAAGAGTTGTGGCGCGCCGGATATCTGAGCGGCACAACCCCCGACCAGGGATTTTATGTCAAGTGTGACGCGGAGTTGAATACGCCCGCCGTGCTCAAGCGCGGGCAAATGTTGGTCGATATTGGTTTGGCGCCATTTCGTCCCGCCGAATTTATCGGTGTGCGCGTCGTGCAAGAAGTCGACGTGCTTGCCCGTGAAGACGGCACGTAGAATGGTGCCCGATGGCCCGCTTGGCAGCTATTTTTTTTAAAAGCGCCGGCGGTTGTCGCTAATTGAGAGGATGGCACGCAACGTGCATAGCGATAAAGCTCAGCGACCCGTTTTTGACTTCGCGTCGAGATTTGCCGCCACCGAACTTTGAGTCACGAACTGAAAACCTGCGATTAGGAAGAAGGAGCAACGCCATGGCCGCCTCAACAGCCCGCAAGAACATCGGAAAATTGATAGCTGCGGAATCCGCACGCGCTGGCAGCAAGGCTTTTACGGGCTCTGTCGGCTCGATGCAATTTCTGCCCGCTGGTGCTCCTGAAATTATTGAAGAACATTCAGAAACCGTCCTCGGATCTGCCGCGATGGGCGACCCGGTGAAAAAGGCCAAACCCAAACCGGTGAGCAACGCCAAGCCCAAAGCGACGCCAAACAGCACACTCGTCACGGGCGCCGGCAAAAACAAGGGCAAAGCCGACAAACAGGACGCCATCGACCCACCGACACCGACACATGCTGGCATTTTTGCTTCGCATTCGACGGGCCGAGCCGGTGACCCAGATGTCGCATATTCGTTCAACGTCAAGATCGGCGACCGCGTTTATGTGACTTTTAGCGAAGTCGGTGGTTTGTCGTGGAAGGCCGAAGCCGTGCCGGTTCGCGTCGGCGGCAACAACGAATACACTGAAAACATGCGGGGTCCTGGCAAGTTCGACCCGTTGACGCTCAAGCGCGGCTTTTTCGCAGCGAGCGGTGAATTTTATGAGATGTTGCTGGCCTCGCTGGCGGGCAGTCAGCCGCGCAAGGGCAACGGTCGGGTCAATTTGACGATTGAAGTGCTTGATCGCACTTACAAAAAAATCGGCAAATACGATTTGAGCAACTGTTTCATCATCGAATACACGGGCCCTGCGTTCAACTCGATGTCCGGCTCCGTCGGCTTTGAGCAAATCCGCATGGCTTACGATAAATTCGTGTATTCAGCGGGTTGATACTGGCGACGGTTCTGGACCGATTGTGTGTGAAGTGCTTGCAGGTTCTTGGCGCGATGCCCGAGTGAGGTGAACGATGGCCGACCCGACGACAGAAAATCCGCTAGCCCAAGCAGGTCAAATCGCATCGGGGAGTCAATCCGCGTCCGAGGTTGCGGGCAAGGACGTGCTGACGTTGCACCGCGGCATTTTCGGTCGCTGGTCGGGTGGCGAAGCGGGCTCGATGCTGCAACGGCTGGATATGCTTGGCGCCGGTCGGATGGTTGTCGCTGCAGAACAGATGATTGCCGGTCTGCCCGGCTTGGCGTCGCTCGGCGGCAGTTTTGGCAAGCAAGCGTGGGAGATGGCGGGATCCATTGCGTCCAGCCCACAGCTTTTGGGCCGCTTGGGTTTGCAATCTCGTTCGTTGAATGTATCTGAACTTGCAGATCTTATTCAAGTCGTCCTGGAAGAACTAGAACCGGCCGATGGCAGCGAATTGGCGGCGGCTGAAGGCCAATACCGTTCTGCGCGCAAAGCGGCTGCATCAAACGCCAATGTAGCTAAGAATGCTGTCGCTAAGCATGCTGCAGTTACAGCGAATCGGCCAAACGCAGCGCGAAATACCGCCAAGGGCTCAAATAGCGGCGGCACCAAGCGTGTCGCGCCGGGACAAGCGGCAAAACTCAAAGCGGTTCGGCAGTTGCTCGCTGAATTGCAGATTGCGCGCGCCGATGCAGCCCGCCACAGCGACCGCACCGAGAGGCCAGTGCAAATCGGCGAGCAGGGTGGTGCGGGCGCTCCGGGCTCGGGAGATCCGGCGATGGCCGCCAAACTGGGGCCATTGGACACCCGCGGTCTGGACGCTCCGGGGTCGCGTGACCCCATGGCACGTGATGCTGGCACCAGCGCGGCCGCCATTCGCGGCCAGAATCCGCTGAATTCAACGACACATGGCGATGGTTTGGTTGCTGCTCGGCGCATGAACGTTTGGCGCGGTCTCATCGACGCAACCGGCATGACGCGCGCGACCCACGATGCCGGCGCGGCTGCGCCCGCGACGGGTGATTTTGGCTTTGGCGGCCTATCTGCCGGAAATTCATCGCGAACTTCCGTTTCAGGCACCGCATGGTTGCATCCGCTGGCTGCTACGTACGACGTCGCGGCGGCCGCACCCCGTTCACTGCGCATGGCGGAACAAGCGGCTGAATTGGCTATGCTTGCTCCCGGTGCCGAACCGATTGTGGCTAGCGATTGGAGCGTCAGTGCACGTTCAGAGGGGGGCGCACGTTCCGATCGTGCGGACACGGGCGCTGGGCGCAGGACCGGCACGCTGCAGAACAACGCCGGTGCAGGTCGAGCAGCCGCCGTCCGGGGTTCGCAAGCGCCGACCGCGCATTCGAGCGCTTACGCGGCCAGCGGCAACCTGACCTCGGCGATTTGGGCCGCTCAAGTGGCGCGCCAAAATCAGGCACAAAGTGTCAACCGCAAAGCGCTTGCGGCAAACGCAGTTGCAACCGCTCCGGCGGCGATCGACAGCGCGAACCAAGTGCAGGCGGGCAAAGGCCGCGCCAAGCGGACCGCGGCCAACGCGCGCAGTGCGGTCGTCGGCAATGCCGCTGAACAGACAGCGAATATCGCTGGCGACACCACCCAGATTTTTGACGCGCTTGTTACGGCCTCGCAGGCGCGAGCGCAGGCAAACCCGCAGCGCGCCACGGGTGCGAATGCTGGCGGTGCACGGCAGAGTCAACCCAATTACACTCAGCTTAATACTTATCAAATTCGCGAACTTCGTGCAAACGGTGCGGCGGCGGATTCGCCGAACGGGGTGCCCGTCGCGGGGGCTGCACGCGGAGCGCTGTCGGCTTTGGCCCAAGCTGTTGCGATCGCTGGTCAAAACCTCGCGCGGATGCAGCGCTTTGAACAGATGGTGGTTGGCAACCGGCCTGGCTCGTTCAGCCCGACGGCGAATCAAGCTGGAACGACACGGGCGGCTGCATCGACCGGCGCCAACGAATTCGGCAGCGGCACGACCGACCTAAATCGGGGCCGAGGCCCGTTAGCTTTGAGCAACCCCGAACTGCATCGGCGCCAAACCGCCGGCGTGACCGACGGCCGCAACGGCGGAATTGATGGTTTCGCAGGGCTTTTCGCCCGAGGCGGCGCGGATCACGAGCGCACCCACACCATGCTGCCCCGTTTGGCCGATTGGTTGGGCCAAAGTGAGAAGCAACTGACGGATGGCGCGCTGCTACCGAAGCAGACCCCGGATTTTCTCGGTGCTGTTGCAACTGGCGCTACGACGGTCGGTTATCGCGGTTTGGATAGCGGCGCCGGTGAATGGCTGGTTCCAGGCTTGGTTGAGGCGGCGGACACTGCCGACGGCGCCCCTACGCCCACCTCCGGACGCGCTGCGACCGCGGGACGCGTGGCGGCAGTCGCGACCGCGCAAGCGATTCGCGCGCAAGCTCGCGCGGCGCAAATAAAATCAGCGGTGCCGGCTTGGCTGGTGCCACAGACTGCGGCCAACCGCGCGCAGGCGGCGTCCGCCGCGCAAGCGTCCGGCTCGGCGTCCGCCGCAGCGCGCACGCCGGCTGCTGCCCGTGAATTTGCTGATCTTTCGATGCTTGCCCCACAGTCGTCCACCATCGAAGTTGCTTCGTCCGTGGGCGCGCGCAATCGCCGTGCGGGCATGACTGCACTGAGCGCCGCGGGCATGGCGGCGCGCGTTTCCGCGCGCCACGAATCCAGTTTGGATGCGCCGAATGCCAATTTCGTTGCGCCTGGGCGATCCCGTTTCGCTGCGCTAGCCCCCGCCAGTTTCTCTGTACGGCACCGCGCGACGACCAGCGACGGTGTTGCTCAGGCAGCCCAGCAGATCGGCTCACCAAGCTTTGAAGCGTTTGCGCGTCAGGTCGAAGGAACCCTTGGAATTGACGGTAAAAAAGCGACTGCACAGGCCAGCTCAATCGCAAGCGATGGCGGAGCTGGAGAATGGCTTGTTACCGGGGCAGATGGCGAATTCGCCGAAGCCAACGCCGCGACGGCCAACGTTTCGGTTCAAAATCGCAATTCACTTTCGCCACGGGCGCCGAGCGGGCGCGCGGGTGTTGCGACGGGAAGCGCGACCGCGAGCGGAACGCCGATCGCGAAATTTGCAGAACCCAAGGCATGGGCAGCTGCGGCTGCGGCGGCCATTGAGCGCGTGGTTGAACAAAGTGCGCGTTCCGGCAAGTCGGTGTTTGCTGGCCGTAGTGTCGCTGCCACCGCAGCGTCCCTGCTTGATTTCGCGGGCTTACAGGACGCAGGGTTGCTCGCCGCGCGTCCCAACGGCGCGCGCGATGCCTTGACACCATGGCTTGAAAAACGTCTGGCGCAATTGCAGGCAAAAGACGGATCTGCAGGGCAGCGCGACGGAACGGCGGCGCGCAGCCTCAATCTGCCCGAAGCCGAACGTACGGCCCTGCAACCTGGACCCGATGGCGCGACCGAAGGCACACATTTGGGCGCGATCGCTAGTCCGCAGGCAAAGGCAGCCGTGCAAGCGGGCGGACGGTCTACCAAATCACCACTCTTCGCCGTTGGTGCTGGCGATCACCGTGAACCTGCCGCGTTGCGTGCAGCGTTGGCGCTGTTTGGCGATACCGCTGCGCCGGCTCAAACCCGGGATGCAGCAAAGGCATATCTGGCGCGCTGGTTTGGCAAAGCGCCGGATGCTGCGGCAAAAGCACCTTCGGGTGCCGTGTCCGGCAAACTCGGTGCGCATGCTGGCGGCGGAGATGTCGTTCAATTGCGCCGCGATACGACCGACTTCCACGCTGGCGCAGCCAATGATGCGGGTCCAGATCAAATGGTGTTTACCGGACTGGCAGCGCTTGCCGCGATGGGTAAATCGACCGAAGAATTGAAACAAATGTCGGCCGCTCAACGCCCGTCACCGCGTGAAATGCGCACGGCCGATGTCGAACGCACGGCTTTGGCGCCCACGGCCGAAAGCGGCGATAATTCGATTGTTTCCGCGCCAGTTGCTCGCGCCGTGACGCGTCGAACTGGGGCTGGCATGCACCAGTTCTCACCGATCAGTTTGCGCCGCGGCCGCGGTTTGTTGAGCAGTTCTCGGCGTGCCGGTGGGCTTTTGCGCACCGCACCGCGCCAAGGCTTGCTAGCGCGGCAGACCACGCAGCGCGCGGGCTACGGCGCGTCGACGCTCGGCGGCGGCGATCTCGTCGGCTTGACTGGCAACAACGACGGCAATTTCTTTGGCGATTCGGGGCCCATGCCAGCAGGCGTGCGCGGCGCGGACTTGTTGAGCAGCCAGGTGCAAGCGCGGCGCTCGGAGCGTACTGGCCGCGGTCACGCAGCCGCAGTGGCTCAGTCTGGGCAAACCCAGCAACATCAGTTCGTTCGCACATCGACCGGCAACGAAGGGCCATCGAGTTTGCCGAGCGATTTTGGCGGCGACTTTGTGCGCCCGCAGTCGCAGGCGGCCGCGGTTCAGCAAGCGATTGCAGCGTCCGGACGCGGCGCGGGTGCGACTGCTGGGATGAAATCAATTCAAGCCGGCGCAATGGCGCGGGTTTTGTCGGTCACGGATGCGCCGTCGGCCAACATGTTGCCGTTGGTGGCGCCTGCAGCGCGCGCGGTTGTCGCCGCGGCGGCCGCCAAACCGTTGAGCGAGTCGATCGTCACATCGGGTGCAGATTCATCGTTGTTCGCGCCCATCACCAGTATGGGCGGCGGCAAAAAGAGCAAAGGCGGTGGCGAACAGGCCCACGCCGGCGCAGAAAGTGGCCACGGTCAACCGCAAGATCTGGATGCGTTGGCGGCAAAGATTGCACGGGCAGTAATGGTTAGAATCAAGCGAGAGCGTGAGCGAAGGGGGATCCATGGCTGAGGGAACACTGCAAAAGGCATCGATTGCGATCTACAAAGAAGATCACAAAAAATCGAAACTCGCCGGCAGCGGCAAAATCGATTTTCAATTCAATCCCCAAGCTGTCCGCGTTGCCAAAACGCTCAAGCCGAAGGAACAAAAAGGGGCCGGCCAAAACGCGCCGACGCCTCAATTCACCGGAGGCGATGCGGCAACGCTCGAATTCGGTGAGATTTTGTTCGACACGTTTGAGACGCGGACCAACGTCTATCAGGAATGCGTCACGAAACTGGAGCAATTGATCCGGGTTGACGAAGGTTTGCATCGTCCGCCGCAGGTCATGTTCATTTGGGGCGAGGGCTGGGGCGACCAGAAAGAAGGCCAGATCAACACAGGTCTTTGGTTTGTCACCGGTTTGGACGTCAACTACACGATGTTTTTGCCAAACGGTACGCCTGTGCGCTGCACGGCCAAGCTGACGTTGCAAGAAGTCCCGCAGCCGACGACCAAGTCCAGCCCGGATACTGCGCACGTGCATCTGGTCACCCGCGGCGACTCGTTACAGGCGATTGCGCATAATGAATACGACGATCCAGCGCAATGGCGGCGGATTGCGGAAGCCAATGGCATTGACGATCCGGTGTCGTTGCAACCGGGGCGGCGGCTGCTGATCCCGCCGATTCTGAAGTAAAAGGCGTCGCGACAATTCGGTTGAATTGCTGAGATGCGCGTTGCCAAGAGTCCGCAAGGGATTCACAGTCGTTTGGGGAGCTTGGCAACCTAGCAAAACTGAACGCGTATTCGTCCAATGGCTGTTGGGCGAAAGCAATTTCCGCGGTTTGTGGGTACTTTTAAGCGCGGAGGAAAAATGGCTGCTGATAACAATACACCGGAACTTTTGGTCAAGATCGCGGGCGCCAGTAAGCTCAAGCCCGACAAAGGCGAAGCTTTCGAAACCCGCGGCGGCGTGGCGATTATCAGCGCAAGTGTCGATTTGCGTTTAGATAATCCGGATATGTTTACCATCGAATACGACATGATGAAGCTCGAAGACATCAGTTTGCTCGACTGTTTCAAACCTGGCGATGAAGTCTCGATTTCCATGGGCTTGACCGCGCAAGATGTGCTGTGTCTGGGTGAGATCGCGTACATTGAGCCGTCATTTGACGTGGAAACCGGCTACCGCACCACCGTGTCGGGTTACCACAAACTGCATCGCCTCACGCGCGGGCAGCGATCGAAGACTTGGGGCGACGGCCTGCAAGATTCGCAAGTGCCGACAACTGCGGTCAAAGACGTGATTAACAACTCCAAAGCGCATGTCGGCGGCAAGGGAGATGGCCTGAGCGCCGGCACTTTGACGGCTACGAGCCTGAAGCACAATTATATTCCACAGTTGAATATGAGCGACTTTGAATTCTTGCGCGCCATCGGTGCCAACCTTGAATTCAAGGCCGATCCGACTGGCGCCAAGGAAGTCAAATTCATCAAGCCTGATCCGGGTTCGACCCCTGTGGTCAAGCTGGCGCGAGATCGCGCGGTGGCTGGCGACGACAAAAGCCTGATTCTTCATGCGGCATTTCGCCTGTCGACCGTTCAGCAGTATGCGGCTGTGGAAGTGCGCAGTTGGGATTTCAAGACCAAGAAAAACATCGTAGCCAAAGTGACAGCGTCGACCTACTCGTTCAAGGAATCCGTTAAGGGCGCGGCCGACACCGGTCAGGCGCTGTACGGCAGTGCTTCCGCTGGACGTAAGTACATTGTCATGGATCAACCCGTGAATTCCAAACAGGAAGCGGAGTCGATCGCGCAGGCGCTGTTCGATCAGTTTTCGATGGATTTTGTCACCGGTGAAGTAGTCATGAAGGGAGAGCCGAAATGCATTCCCGGCGCAACCATTGAATTTGAAGGCTTTGGCAAGGCGTTCAGCGGCGTTTATCTCATTACGTCGGCCACGCACACCTACCGCCCGGAGGAAGGGTACCGGACTTCGGTGGCGTTTTCGCGCAACGCCAAAGGCAAATAATTTAATAGTTAGAAGCGAAATAGCCAAGCCGATGGTGTGTCACCGTCGGCTTTGGCATTTTTGGCGCGTTTTTCAGCGCACTTGCCTGCGGGTCCGCCGATGCGATCGCGCAAATCGGGCCAAATGGGCGTTTGCGCGCAACAAAGTTTGCGAAAATTGCCCGCAAGTTTTGGCGTAATCTTGCGCCATTGTGCTTGCCGACGCGGTTTATCTTCGGACATTCGCTGCTGCGAGCCGCCGGTGCCGTTGACAGCGCCCGCTCGCTGGCTACGATCGCGGCGACCTTTGTCACCGCAAGGTCCCGCTTTGCGATTTTGCACTGCGCAATGGCTCGGGCAAGCGCTGGATAACGCGGAGCATTTACTTTTTTAGGGGATCAATGGCCGGCCCGAGCGATTTCGACCAAGAAGAGCTGATGCTCATGCTGCAGGACGCGCTGATGATGGTCGCCGCAGGGCGCACCGATGGCATCCGCTGCCCCGTATGCGATCGCGCGGACTTGGATTGTCAATCGCCGGACGAAGACGGCTGGGTGCGGGTGCAGTGCCCAGGCTGCAATTTGAATTTTGAGGGACTTTTGGGCAATTCGGAAGGCACGATAGGCGCGTCTAAAGGCAAAGCAAGCACACCATTTGGTTGATAATACACAGTCATGTAAGTTGGGCGCAGGGCAAGAGCGCCGACACAATGGGTTTTCGGGGATGAATTAGCATTGGGCGACTTTTGGGTTTACGGCGGGGAATCGAGATGGTCAAAAGCTTCTTAGGCAAAGGACTGAAATATCCATTCCAGATCAGTGCCTTTGGCGGCATGGCCATGTCCGAGGGCGCCGACAACATTGAAGAAGGCGTGTATTGCATCATCGGCACGGCGGTGGGCGAGCGGGTCATGCGCCCGAGTTTTGGCTGTAGAATTCACGACTTCGTCTTTCATCCCAACTCGTCTTCAACCGCAGGTATGGTCTCATTTTATGTGCGGGAATCGCTGAACAAATGGGAGCCGCGCATCAGCGACGTCAGCGTCAAAGCATACGCTGATCCCAACAACGATTCGGTTTTAAACGTCGAAGTGAGTTACAAAATCCGATCGACCAACGTCGACAAAAACTTCGTCTATCCATTTTACCTCCGCCGGGAGCAAGATTTATGATCCCGAGTCCAAATCTCGACGACCGTTCCTTTGAAGACATCGTCCAAGAGGCGATCCGTTTAATTCCGCAATATTGCCCGGAGTGGACCAACCACAACCGGTCAGATCCGGGCGTGACGCTGATTGAGCTGTTCGCATGGATGACGGAAATGACGCTTTACCGGCTCAACCGTGTGCCGGAAAAGAACTTTCTCGCATTCTTGGAGTTGATGGGCATTGCGCTTACGCCGCCGCAGGCTGCGCGCACCGTGCTGAAATTCGCCATCAATCCCAAAGCCGACAAAGTGACCGTGCCGTATTCAACCCGCGTCGGCACCAAACCGGGTAGCGATGGCGCTTACGTCACGTTTGAGACCGAAGCGGATGTGGTTGTCACAAATAACGAATTGCAAAAGTGCATGTCGCAACACCACGACACTTTTGCCGACAACACGGGGCTTTTGGGCCGCAAAAAAGAGGGCATGCCGCTATGGGCGGGCGTGCGCAGCGTCGAACGCTTTTTGTACTTGGGCGACAGCCGTTTTGAAGCGTTCAATGAATCCAGCGTGATGTCGATCCGCATCACGGCCATTGCCGATGTGCCACAGCCGTTGGCGCGGATGCTGGAATGGGAATATTTCGACGGCGAGCGCTGGCGCGAACTGCAAAGCCCGGCCATTGAAACAGAAAACGACCAGATCGCTTTGCTGGGACCGATGAGCATCGCGGAGACGACGGTTGGCGACGTCTCGGGACTATTTATCCGCGGTCGTTTGGCCGAAGTGCCTGAATCGCAAAACGATACCATGTGCGATCTGATCAAGATGCGCTTGGAACTGACGGGCGAAGGCGAGCGTCCGGACACCGTTTTTTCCAATATCGATGGCGGTTTGTTTCTCAAAGTCGACATGGATCGCAATTTCCAGCCGTTCGGGCGCGATCCCAAGCTCGATAGTGCCCTGTATTTGCAGTCCGATCGCGTGATCGGTCACCCCGACGCCGATGTGCGCATCGATCTGGAACTCGCCGATCCGTCGATTGTGCCGGGTGCTGTAGCCTCGCCGGATTTGGTTTTGGTGTGGGAATATTGGAACGGCAAGCGCTGGAAACTCATTGGTCGCAATGGCTTTGGCGATTTTGACGAAGAAGATCCGGGCTATGAATTTCGCGATGAAACGCTGTGCATGACCGCCAACGGCCACGTCAGCTTCAAGCGGCCCAAGGACATCAAAACCGTCGAAGTCAACAGCAAGGAAGGCTTTT
This sequence comes from Klebsiella pneumoniae, assembly GCA_945889325.1. Taxonomy (GTDB): domain Bacteria; phylum Myxococcota_A; class UBA9042; order UBA9042; family UBA9042; genus CAMDBH01. Next base: position 9,113 of record CAMDBH010000037.1, on the reverse strand, counting down.
TTATCCGCGCGCGCATCGAACGCGGCGACTACGGCGTGGCGGGCACCTACGAGTTGGAAAACGATCGCTGGGTGTGGAAAGACACGCGGCCGCTGCGACCGCCGACCCTCAAAGCCGTGTCATTGCGCTTTGTTGAACAAGAACATCCGTTTGAACGCGTCATTGCGTACAACGATTTCGTCTATTCAGATCACACGGCGATGGCTGCCGAGGAAATGAAGGCATTTCAGCCATTTCTGCCGATTAGTGAAGAAAGTCCGACGCTGTACTTGGGTTTCAAAGACCCATTCCCCAATGAACGCAACCAGTTGTACTTTGAACTGGCGGAAACCGACGGGCCCGGACGGCGCTTGCGCGCGGGCCCCGGGCAAACGGCGAAAGTTTTGGCGACGGTGCACGCCGAGCAAGTCATCAGTTGGGAATTTTGGAACGGCAAGGAATGGGGCGCTCTGTTAGCGCGCGACAATACTTACGGTTTTACACAATCCGGCTTCATCGACTTCATCGGCCCCAAAGACCACCGCAGCAACAAGCGCTATGGCGAAAGCTTGTACTGGCTGCGCGCCCGTTTGGAATTCGGCGGTTACGACGAACCACCGATGCTGCGCAATGTCATGATGAATTGCGTGCACGCGAGCAACGTGACGACCTACGGTGAAACGCTGTTGGGATCGTCAAAAGGTACGCCAAATCAGAGCTTTCAGTTTGTGCGCGGGCCGGTGCTGCCTGGGCAGGAATTGTGGGTGCGCGAGCGCGAGCGGCCGCCCACGCCTGAGGTCGAGCAGTTGATCGCCAGTTTTGGCGAGAACTATTTGATGCCTGATCCGGATGGCGATGGCGTGCTGGTGCGTTGGAAAGAAGTTGAAAGTCTTTATGAATCGCTGCCTGCGTCGCGGCACTACACCAAAGACGTCGTGACCAATGAAGTCAAATTTGGCGACGGCGTGCGTGGGTTGATTCCGCCCAAAGGCGATCGCAACATCATTTGCAAGCGATATCAGGTAGGTGGCGGTGAAGAAGGCAATGTGCCGCCCGAAGCGATTACGGTGCTGCTGCAAGCGGTGCCGTACGTCGATGGCGTGTTGAATATCTTCGCAGCTTCAGGCGGTTGCAACCTTGAAACGGTCGAAGAAGCCAAACGCCGCGGTCCCCACTCGCTCAAAGCCAAAGGGCGCGCGGTGACAGCGGAAGATTTTGAATGGCTGGCGATCGAGGCTTCGAACTCGGTGGCGCGCGTGTGCGCGCTGCCCACGCACGACCGCGAGGGTGAGATCACCGTGGTGATCGTGCCCAAAGTCGCTGAAAGTCATCCGGATTTTCTCGACAAACCGATTCCGTCGACCGAATTGCTGCGCAAGGTGCGCAATCACCTTTCGGATCGCAAGTTGCTGTCGACCATGCTCAATGTGCAGCGACCGACTTTTCGCGAATTGTCGGTGCAAATCGACATTATCGTGTTGCAGGCCGCTGGTTCGGATCGGGTCAAGCGCGAGATCGAAAGGCGGGTGCGTCTGTTCATGCATCCGCTCAAAGGCGGACGTGACGGAAAAGGTTGGCCTTTTGGTCGACCGGTCTACCGCGTCGATTTGTACCATGTCATCGAAGACGTCCAGGGCGTCGATTTTGTCGATCGTGTGCGCCTGATCGATGAAAACACCAAGCTTGAAGTCGATCAGTTCAAAGTCGGCGCGGGCGAGTTGGTGCATTGCGTACGCGTTGAAGTGATGGAAAAAGCCCACGAGCGCATTGTGTAGTGGGTTCCTCGAGTAGTGCCTTTGTTTTGTAATTCAGCGGCTTTAGCGCCGGGGTGAGTGTCAATGGTCGATCGCAATACAGCGTCGCGAGGCGGAGCAGGAGGAGGTGGATCTGCGCGTCCTCTGGAGCGTCGCGCCAAGAAGCTGATCGTGCCCGATTTGACCGGCATGGCCTTTGCCGACGCGAAAATTGTCCTTGATCACGCGGGTTTTACACCGCCGGTGCCGCGGTATGTGGAAGCGTACGCGCCGGACAGCGCGGTCGTTGGCCAAATGCCGATTCGCGGCCAACTCGTTGACAGCACGACGACTTTGGAACTTAGCGTTGCCAAGCAGAGTTGGATTCGCTTTCTGCCGCAACTGTTTCAGGAAAGCACCACGGGTGACAACCAATTGCTCCACGAATTTATGTGGATTTTTCAGCAGATGCACGATCAGATCAGCGGCGTGATCGATCGCGTGCCGGAACTGTTTCGCCCGCTGGATACCGACGAACGCTTCTTGCCCTGGCTGGCCTCGTGGATCGCGTTGCACTTGGAGACCGATTGGCCGGTGGAAAAAAAGCGGCGCTGGCTGCGCAAGGCCCCTGCTTTGTACAGCATTCGCGGCACGCGCTTGGCGATGTTGGAATTGCTTGAAATGTATGTCGGCGTGCGGCCTGAGATTGTCGAAAACGAGTGGCCGTTTGAGCCGTTTCGCGTCGGCGTGTCGAGTGAAATCGGCGTTACTTCAACGATATTGCCGCCCATTGCCTTGTCGCATTGTTTTGTCGTCAAGTTGCCGCTGGCCAGCACGGCCATCAGCGACGACTTGATTGTGCGGATTCACCGGATTATTCAAGCGGAAAAGCCCGCGCATACCAATTACTTTCTGACTTTTGAAACGCAGGAAGAAACCTATGATTCTTCGCCGTTTATGACCATTGGCGACGATGCGCTGGACGATGACGCGATGTAATCGCTCCAACAGTCTGATACCACAGGATTTACTGACCGACCGAACCTGACCCATTTCCCTTAGAGCACCGCAGAACGAGGAAACCATGGCTGAAATCAGCGAACGCAATTACAAACGCCTGAACTTTTTCCGCGGCTTTCGCACGACGGAAAAGGATTGGAACGAAAGTGAGCGCTATCATTCAGAAAAACGAAAACTTCACAACCGCATGATGCACGGTCCGGGCATTGTGCCGCACGCGCTCGGCGGCATGCGCGTGTCTGGGCGCGGGCGCGGTGAGCTGGCGGTCGAAGTGCAGTCGGGTTATTCGCTCGACGGTTCGGGCAATGATATTTTCCTTTGGGAACCGGAAATTAAGCAGCTCAACCCGGTCGATTTCAAATTGCCGTCCACGGTGTATTTGGTCGTTCGCTACATTGAGGAATTCACGGACTTTATTTCCTATAAGGAAAATCTGGACTTCAAGGGCCACCGCCGCGTAACGGAAACCGCCAAAGTCGAATGGATCATCACCGAGCCGGACATTCACAATGAAGTGGAACTGTGCCGCGTCAATTTGACCAAAGATGTCAAGCGCATCGTCGACGCCAAGGACCCGTTCAATCCGCAGGCCAATGAAATCGACCTGCGCTTTGTGCCGGTGGCGGGCATTATCGGCAGCTTTATTTCGCCGCAAATGCTGTGGGATCTCATGGAGATGATTCGGCGTTCCAAGCTAGTTTACGCCTACATGTACCATCAGATGCGCATTTTGCCGGCGTCCGACGTGCTGCACGCGTTTATTGCGCTGGAGATGTTAATTCACACGCAACTGGTCGATTTGCGTAATATTTTTTCGCTGTATCTGATCATTTTGAACCACCAATGGACGTTGGTGACGGAGATTGAAGCCAACGTGCCGGCGATTTCAAGTCAGCGCGATTTTGCCAACTACAAAAAGCACATTGAAATCGCGCTGCAGAAATACGAGGAGCGGCATTTCAGCCTCGACTTCTTGAGCGGTTTGATGAGCTATCAGGGGGAATGCTACAAGTTTATGGAGACGATGTTCGCCAAAAATTTGAAGCAACCCAAGAAGTTGGAGGCCAAGACCACCGACACCAGTGCGGTTGTGGAATCCATGAAGCTGCGCTCCGTGGCATTTGGCGACCAGATCAATGTCGAAGGCGTGGATATGACGCTGATAGATCTGATCGATCCTTTGGATCCGGAAAGCGAGAAGAACCACAATTGGCGTGTCACTGGCGAGCGCGACAAGTACCGCACGCGGCAAAAGCTGAAGTATCCCGATGGTACGGTGGTTGAGGACGCCGGCGTCGCATTTGAAGGCGGCCAAGTCGAGTACGAAGTCAAGAACGTCGAACCGGGCAAAGATGTCTATGTTATCTGGCGCATGGATTACGTTCACGGCGACTGGGAAGCGGAAATGGAAGGCAATGAACGGCGCTTGCCTAATTGCGTCTGTGCGGGCAGCGATCGCAAATTCCGTTGGCGCAACTGGGTTTACGTCGTGCCGGCCGAGCACGTGCGCGAGGTGAGCATGCGCCTGAAGATGAAGCCGGTAACCGCCGATCGCGACATCAACGTGTTTAAGATGTGGATTTATCAGCCGACCAAGAAGTAAGCACTGCACTGGCAGGCGCTGTCTTGCCGGAAAAGGTGCGACCAGACATGCTAGCAGTTGGCGGTCTGGTTTCGCAGGTGGAATGGAGAAGCAGCTATGATCTTGAACATCATTGTGGACTTCTTTCGCAATTTGGGGCAATCGCGCGTCGACGGCGTGGTGAACTCGGTCAACGCCAAAAAAATGGGCGCCATCACCAAGGCCAAGGGTGCGGCCGCCAAGAAGTTTAATGCCGCAGTGGACGCACCCGGCAAAGCCGTCAAGGGCATGGCGGGCGGCAAGAAAGACGAAAAGAAGGCCGAGAAAAAAGCGGAGGGCAAGGACATGGGATGGTTTAGCAAGGACAAAAAACCCGCGCAATCTTCACGCAATGACGACGACGATCGCGGCGGATTTTCCGAACCGGAAAAAACCGTGGCGATTGACATCAGTCAAATCAACCGCGGGACTTTCAAGCCCGCCGTCGGCTGGGTTGTGGTTCTTAATGGGGAATTGCGCGGACGCGATTTCCGGCTCGTCGACGGCAAAAACAACATCGGCACGGCAGCGGACTGCGACGTCGTTTTGACCGACCCGTATTTGTCCTCCAAACATTGCGTAATCCGCCATGAAAACGACACGTTTACGCTGGTCGACCTGGATTCCACCAACGGCACTTTTCTCAACGGGCGCAAAGCGTCCAAAGAGGACATGATCGACAATGATACCATCCGCTTAGGGCGGACAGAAATGAAGTTCAAGTCGCTGGCGTAGCGCAAGTACTGAATCATCTTACGGCCTCTTTTCGTTTCGGAGCGCACATGCAGCAGCACACCCTGAAATGGACGCACTTGGCGTTTATGCGGCGTATTCAACGACCTGTGAGCAGTTTGGCGCTTTTCGCCATGGTGCTGACCTTGATTCCGGCACTGGCGTTGGCGGACGGCGATAGCCGCGTTGCTATTGAATACGCGGAGTTCGATGCGAAAGAGAACACGCTGACGCTGAACGCCGATATTTTGGACGTCAAAGGAGTGCCGATCGACAAACTGGAAGCTGGCGATCTGGAGATTTTGGCCAACGGCAAGCCACTTAAGACGCTCAGCGTCGATATGCAGACGTCGGATAAAGCCCAAGAGTCGATTGCCGTGGTGATTTTGCTCAATGCTTCGCGTGCGTACGGTGGTCAGGACGACGATCCGCTGACCGCCTACCGGCGGGTGACAGAAGGCGCGGGTCAGTTTATCCAACGCCTTACTGGTAACGACAAAGTCGCGGTTCTGCGCTATCGCGAGTCATTTCCCTATGAGATGATTTACGATTTTGCGTCCGCGTTTAATCAAGCCAAAGATGCCGTGATAAGCGACTCGGTCAAAGATGCGCCGACCGCCAACGATGCCGTGAAAGGCGAGGCCAAAGGCAAAGATGAACTGACGCCGGAGAGCATCAAAGCGATCGACCGTGCGTTGCAGTATATGACGGAAAATGCGAAGAAATTGGGAGCCTGCCGCCGCAAGTTCTTGATCGTCGCTTCTGACGGCAAAAATCGGTCGACCAACAAATCGCAGTTGGAAAAACAACTGAAAAATACCTTGGAGAAGTACGAGGATCAGAAAATCCGCATTCATGCCATTGGGTTCTCGGATGACGATCAACAATACCTGCCGTTGCTGCAAACGGCCGCCAACGCCACCGGCGGCAAGTACATCAAAGTTGAGCAAAAGGACAAAGCGGGCATTCCGGCTGAGTTTGACAAGATCGCGATCGGGATCAAAAAGCAGTGGCAAATCAAGGTGAAATTGGCCGAGCTGCCCGATTGGGGCGACGTGGTCAAGGGCAAGGACGAGAAAAACTACAACCTGATGTTGCGCGTCAAGATGAAAGACGGGGCGACTTCGGAGGCGACCTTTAACGACATTCGGATGCCGGCACCCAGCCTGGATATTATGAAATGGGTGATTTTGGTTGGCAAAATCATTGGCGCGATCATCGGCGTCGTGCTGTTTATCGTGCTGATTGTTTGGCTGATCAAACGCAAAAAGGCCGAACCACAGGGGCAGGGTGGGCAGCAACAACAGCAGCAGTACGACGGACCTTCGCGCGGCAAACTTGTTGTTTTGCAGGGGCCTTTGGCCGGAACGGTGTTTCCGCTGATCGATGACGTAACCACGATTGGATCGATGAAGGGCAATACCTTGGTGATCGAGGACGGGTCGGTGTCTCGGCGCCACGCGGCGATTAAGATCGACGATATGCGCTTTGAAGTCGCGGATTTGAATTCGACCAACGGCGTATTGGTCAATGGGCAGAAGGTCCACAAGGTGTTTTTGCGCGACGGAGACAGCATTCAGATCGGCACGACTGAAATGCAGTTTAAGTTGAAGTAGACGATTCGTTTTAGCGGGTTTGCGCGTTGGATTTTTTTGCGCGCGGTGAGACCTGGTGAGACCTGGTGAGACCGAGAGAGCGAGACCGAAATCGGTTGCCGTTTGCGCGAAAGTTCAATCATTTTCAGGTGAAATTTTTGGCACGCGGCTTGCACCAGCTTGGGTTGCCCCATGCCGTGGGGCGCCCTCGGCTGTAGCGCGCGCTGCGAAAGAGGGTCTCTGCACCAGGTCCGGCGTCAGCCGGGCCGAAGGATGGCTGGGCGGCCGCGTGAGCGGAGGGCCCGGGGGCGAGAGGCGGCGGTCGAAAGACTGACGCGGCTCGTCGGGGTGGAGGTGCGTGAAAAGCGTAGGCTTTTTGCGCTGCGGTGGGGCGGTGAGGGCCGGGCGGTAACCGGCCGAAGGCCGGAACTACGCCCAAAAAAGTGCTTCGTCGTAGATTCAGAAAGTCACCGCAAAGCGGCCCATCCCACCCAAAGCGCCGATCCAAGCGAGAGCACGGCGACGGTCAATAACAAAGTCAGGCAGTTACAAGCCCGCCGCACTTGCCGAGCCGCCGCGTTCCCCTTTCCGCCGCGCCCGCAACGCAAACGCGGACGCGCGCAGCACTTCCGCGTGCGTACCGCAATCAAACCAGCCCCCTTTGGGCTCCAACCACGCCAGCGTCTCCTCGACGCGCATCGCAGGCCACAACCCTTCACCGACCAAACTGCACACTTCATTGCTGGGAAAAAACGCCAACAACCTCGGCTCGATCACCGCCACGCCGGTGTAGATCGCCACAAAATCAGCTGCAATATCAACCGGTTTCTGCGCAACATGCGCGATCCGACCGTTGCGCGCACAGCCCACCGTGTGCAATTCCGGCCGTCGATCGCTGACGTGCATGGCCATGGTCGCGATGTTGTTGCGCCGGTGGCCCGCAATAAATTCTTTCAAATCAAAGTTATGCCACACGTCCGCGTTCACCAGCACAAACGGTTCATCCCCTGCGCACAAGAACGCTTCGGCGTTTTTCAAGCCGCCACCGGTGCCCAGCACCAGCGGCCGCTCATCAAACACTTGAGCACTCACGCCAAACTGGCTGCCGTCGCCGACAAACTCGATAATCTGGTCCGCCAAATGAAATGCGTTTACCGCAATTTCCCGCACGCCAGCGTCGCGCAACTGCTTGATGGCACGCGCTAACAGCGGTTCACCGCCAATTGGCACCAATGGCTTGGGCGTCGTAAGCGTCAGCGGGCGCAAGCGCGTGCCCAGCCCCGCTGCCAAAATGAACCCGCGCATCACCTGCTCCGTCGCACGGTCGTGCCACCCAGCGGACTGTAGCGTCTTGGGCGGATTCGGCAAGTTTGTCGACAGGCGCAGAAGTGCTATTATCCATCGCGGAGGTTCGACATGCGATTTGTGAACGCGACGCTGCTGATTTTGATTGTGACCTGTGCCCGATCTGCCAACGCTGGTGTCGCGCCCGACTCGCCGCCGTCGGCCAAACCGCCGCTTGAAGTAGCCAAGCCGCCGGCCAATACCCCGCGCAATACCGTCGCTGTGTTGTACTTCGATTTCGTGGGCGGAGATCCGAGTCTTTCAGTTTTGCGCAAAGGCTTGACGCAAATGCTGATTGCCGATTTGGCCGGGCAACCCGCTGTGGACATGATCGAACGCGAACAGTTGCAAAGTCTGATCGACGAACTCAAATTGAACAAGCAAGTCAAGATGGACGAGGCGACCGCGGCAAAAATCGGCAAACTGCTCGGCGTGCATTTCCTGGTATTGGGCGGCTACTTCAGCTTGGGAGAAACGCTGCGCGTAGACGTTCGTGTCGTCGAAGTCGAAACCGGCAAGATCGTAAAAGGCAGCAGCGCCAGCGGCAGTTTGGCCGATTTCTTGGCCATCGAACAAAAGCTCAGCATTAGCCTAGGCCAAATCTTGGCGGAGTTGCCAGCGCCCAAGAAGAGCCTAGCTCAGTCGGGTCCCGCAAAACCTGCACGGCCACGCCCGGTTGCGCCCAAATTGCCTGCAGCGCTGCCGGGGCAAACGGCGATTGCTTATTCCAAGGCGCTCGACCTCAAGGATGAAGGCAAGGTTGCGGAAGCCAAAGTAGAATTGGAAAAAGTGGTCAGGCTTCAGCCCGATTTCATGTTAGCCAAAGCCGATTTGGCCAAGATGATGCGGTAGCCCGTCGCGCCGGGTGCTCGGCCGTCCATCAAGGCCCGCAAAGCTTAGCGCTTTCCGCGTGACCCAAATCCTTAGCCTTGCAAAACGCGGTCTTAGCTTCGGCATCGCGTCCAAGCCCGCGGAGCGCTTGGCCGTAGCCCCAATGGACATCTCCGCGTTCCGGTTGCAATTCACGTAGTTTGGCAAAGGCGTGCAGCGCCGCGGCAAATTGCTGCTTTTCCAGCGCCATCAGGCCCA
>CAMDBH010000036.1 GCA_945889325.1 Klebsiella pneumoniae | reverse complement strand
CCAGGCGGGATGCTTATCGCGTTAGCTTCGTTACCGCAGGGTTGGTTACCCGCGACAACTAGCATCCATCGTTTACAGCGTGGACTACCAGGGTATCTAATCCTGTTTGCTCCCCACGCTTTCGCGTCTCAGCGTCAGTATCTGTCCAGGAAGGCGCCTTCGCCACTGATGTTCTTCCGAATATCTACGAATTTCACCTCTACACTCGAGAATTCCCCTTCCCCCTCCAGTACTCAAGCTTGACAGTTTCCAGCGCACTTTCAGGGTTGAGCCCTGAGCTTTCACGCCAGACTTGTCGAGCCGCCTACACGCGCTTTACGCCCAATAATTCCGAACAACGCTTGCACTCTCCGTATTACCGCGGCTGCTGGCACGGAGTTAGCCAGTGCTTCCTTCGAAGGTACCGTCAAGGACGAGGGTTACTCGCCCGATTCTTTCCTTCTGACAGAGCTTTACAACCCGAAGGCCTTCTTCACTCACGCGGCGTTGCTGCGTCAGGCTTTCGCCCATTGCGCAATATTCCCCACTGCTGCCTCCCGTAGGAGTCTGGACCGTGTGTCGGTTCCAGTGTGGCTGGTCGTCCTCTCAGACCAGCTAACCATCGTAGCCATGGTGGGCCATTACCCCGCCATCTAGCTAATGGTCCGCGAGCCGATCCTCTGGCGAAAGCTGCCCTGCGACAGCATCCTTTGACCCCAATCTCCGCAGAAATCGTGGTCTTATGCGGTATTAGCGAACCTTTCGGCTCGTTATTCCCCACCTGAGGGTACGTTACCCACGTGTTACTCACCCGTGCGCCACTTTACTTAGGATTGCTCCCTTTCTCGTTCGACTTGCATGTGTTAGGCACGCCGCTAGCGTTCGTTCTGAGCCAGGATCAAACTCTCTGATGAATGTTTTACCCTCCAGCCTGAGCTGGTGGGCAACATTGTTTTGATCCAAAGCCAATTTTAGCTTGTTATCCAGTTTTCAAAGAGCGAACGGTTGCCGGGCTTATTGCCCAGATTTCCACCAAGTTTTTTACGCTTGGCCCCAAGTATTCCAACTTGATGTTGCGTGCCAAATGCCGCAGGGGCTTTTGGCGGGGCCGAGAGCTTAACGCGCTTTCGAGGCGTTGGTCAAGCCTTTGGTTGGCCCGACCGGTTTGTTGGATGCTCGCATCGGTGCCAGCCCGTTTCTGGGTGCTTTGGCCGTTTCTGCGTCCCTTGACCGCATCTTGCGGTGTCCTTCAACCGATTCTGCGCAAAGCAGGTCGGCGTGGGGCAAGCAGGATGCGCGACAATCGACAAGCTGTCAAGCGACTGAATCGCTTTTTTTGCGACGGCTGCGCAATCATTTCGCAGCCGGCGTTTTTTGCTTGCCATTGGGGTGCGGTTTGCACCGCGGAATCCCTCTTGTCGGTTGCCAGCGCGGAGCTGGTTCGGCAAGAGGGCGGCATTGTGCGGATGCTTCGGGTTGCCGTCAAGTCCTTTTTCGATTTATTTTGGACACAGGTCGTTGGCGAGTGCGCGGAGTGGCTGTGCGGATGCGACGATACTGCTCCGGTATTGCAGCATAATGCTGCAAATGCGGCCGCAGAATCACGGCGAGGAGGTGGCCGATAAATTTGCATTTGCCGTGTCTGCTGCTGCGGTTCTGGCGGCCCAAATCGCGGCGGCCAGTTGATCATCACGCGGGAGCCCTTTCGACTCCGAATTCATTGATTCCATAATATCATGGGTTTTGACACATTTCTTCCCTGGAATTTGCCCGCGGCGTTGTGCTGATCGCCACCGCGCATCTGGCGCGGGCTCCACGTTGCCTGATCAGTCTGGCCGAGCGATGGCGGTCAATTTGCTCAACTGCTTGATTTCATGACGTTTGTTCCTTCGCCCCCATCATTGTTGCGCCTGCGCGTTGACGATCCTCGCGCGATTCCGTAGTTTGCTGACTGTGCCGCGTGATTTCACGCGGTGGTCGATTGTTTTGAGGCCGCAAGGGGTGTCGCATGTCCGTCCAAACGATAATGATTTCTGGGCTCGGCCGCGCGCGTGCTGACGCGATGGCCGTTGTGGCGCTTCTGGGCGTCGCGACGTCTGCTTGCGGCGCGACCGCCGTACCGCCGACGACAAGTGATGCAGATCAGAGCGATGTTGCCAATGGTGCCGATGCAACGCCAACTGACATCGGCAAGTCCGATATCGGTGGCGTCGGCAAAGAGACGACGATCGGCAACTTCGACGAAGATTTCTGGATTGTTTACAACCACAACGAGCGCGTGCCGCCCCAAGGTAAACCGCCGTCAAGCGATCTTGTCCTCACCAACTGGAAAAATCCACAGGTCACCAGCAGCAACAGCAAGTTCGGCATCGGCGTCAGTCCATTTGACGTGAGCAAGCCGGCCATAGAAATGACCAAGGACTCTTTTGCGAAGTTTGAGGGGAATTACACTTGCAATTTTGGCTGTTCGCTCAGTCCAAACCTGAAGTATGCGGCGCTTGCGATGGCGTCGCCCACTGCCAGCGGCTATACCTATGCGTTGGGGCTACTCACGGGATCTCCTGAGAATTTAGAGTATAATTTCAACAAACTCGGTCTAATCGAAAAAGTCGCCGATCTCCATTTTGCCGCAGATTATCTCTATTACTCCACGCCGGTTGCGTGCGGTGGCACAGGGGTGTGCCAATTTGACATCCACCGCCGCGGACCGCTGAGCGGGGTGTCCGAAGACACGGTGGTGACCAAGATGGTCCCCGATAACGATCCGGATTTAAAGTCGGATACGACCTACAAAGGCCATTTTCAAGTGAGCGAGGACGCATCGACGCTGGTCTTTCTCACCACCACGATCCGGTCGGTCAAAGTCTACGCTTGGCGCGAGGGCAATGTCAGCAAACTCGATTATATTTGCGAACATCCGCTGGGCGCCGACACTTGCGTTGGCCAAGGATCGCAGTACCACGACAACGATCGCGTCGGCATCAGCCCCGACGGCAAGATCGTCGTGCTGTTCACGATCGTCGACAACAACTTGCGGCTGCGGCGCTACAATGTCGGCTCCGAAGTTGGCAATACCTTTAGTAATTTGGTAACCGTGCCCAACGGCCAAGCGTACCTAGCCGGCGTGTGCAAGGTGCTGGACCCAAGCAAGCCGCAGTTGGCGGAGGTTAAGCAGCAACCGCAGTTCTCGGCCGATGGCAAGTTGCTGTATTTTCTGGCGTATGCCGTCTGCCCCAAAGGCAGTCTGAACAAGCCTTGGACCGACATCATGGCCCTGCCCGTCGATAAGATCGGTGGCCCTATCGAGGACAGCGACTGGATCAATTTCACCAACAATCCGCGGGACAACAACCCGACGAACAAGCATATTTTTGACTTTGCACTCTCGCCGTCCAAGCAAGCGCTCGTGCTTTCAGCGACTGCATCGATTCAGCAAAGCGGCGCGCCAATTCCGGAATCGACACCGCCGGGCGATCGTTCGCTCAAAGATTCAGAGATTTACGTGCTGCCGCTTGGCGATACAAAGTGGCAGTCGGTCACCAATCAGCTGCCGTACGACGCTTTCACGCCGATGGCTGTGCTGCCATTTGCCAAGAAATAGCCGCTGTTGCGATCAGCGGTGATACGGCAAGCCTTTCCAACGCGTCAGCGCGCGATAGGTTTGCTCCAGCAGTACGACTTCGGCCATTTCATGCGGCAAAACCATCGTAGATAGCGCGAGTTTGGCGCGGCAGACGTCGAGCAGCGCCGCATCGTGGCCATCGGGACCGCCGATGAAAAAGCACAGATCGCGGGTGCCGCTTTCCGCTAGGCCGATCAACCAGCTGTAGAAACGATCGCTGTCCATGATCGCGCCGCCGAGATCCAGCGCCACAGCGAAGGCGTTTGGCGGCATCAGCAGCAATAGTGCCTGTGACTCCGCGCGCTTGGCCGCATCATCGACCCCGGATTTGCTGCGGCGCACCTCGCGGCCGGCGCGGCGCTGAATCGGCAAAATCCGCCCGATGCGGGCATACAAATCGTCGCTCCACGCCACTGCGCCTGGGTGATTGAGTTTGCCGGGCGCCGCGATCGTGATCTTCACAAAATGCGCCTCAGGTTTCAGTCAGCGGCGCAGTGCCGCTTTTTGCAACAGGATCTTCTTGCTCATCGTCCCAAGTCGCGATCACATCGCCGTCGTCATCGTCCTTGTCCGCGGGATCTTCTGGCGCGTTCCATAGCATCTCACCGTAATCAATAGCTATTTCTTGCAACGCATCCGGACTGGTTTCTTGGACCCAAGCCGGCTCATTGAGTTCGACCCGCGTGGCATCGGCATAAAGCCGTTCAATTTCATAGTAATCGCGCACAGGCCGGTGGAAAACATGCACGACAAAATCGCTGTAGTCCAGCAACACCCATCGCCCGGTTTGCCGCCCTTCGCTGCCGATCGGCTTTTGCTTCAATTCCTTGAGCAGAAAAAACTCCACGTTATCGGCGATCGCCATCGCGTGGCGATCCGAACTTGCCGAAGCAATCACAATGTAATCGGTATATTGCACGACTTCTTTGACGCGCAGCAGCACGACTTCAAAGCCTTTCTTGTCCCAGATCGCATCGACGGCCACCTGGGCGGCTTGTAGCGCAACATCTGGGGATATTTGATCATTCATGCAAAGATTTCCTCTATTGGGCCGCGACCCGGCCGGCTCTGGTGGATTTAGGTTCGAATGTGGCCGGTGCCGGTGATGACATATTTTTCGCAGGTGAGCGATTCCAGCCCCATCGGGCCATACGCATGTAACTTACTGGTAGAAATACCAATTTCAGCGCCAAGGCCAAGACAGCCGCCGTCGTTGAAGCGCGTCGACGCGTTGATCGCAATACACGACGCATCGACCTCTGCGGCAAAACGCTGAGCAACTGCAATGTCTTGGGTCAAAATGCCCTCTGTGTGGTGGCTGCCATAGCGGCGGATGTGGGCCACGGCACCATCGTAACCGTCGACGACGCACAAAAGTGCAATGTAATCTAGGAACTCTGTGCCGTAATCGTCTTGGTGTGCGGCGATCGTGTCGTCGGGTGCCAGCGCGCGCGCTTGCGAGTCGGCGCGCACCTGCACGTTGGCAGCGCGCAAGGCCTGCGCGATCGCAGGCACCGCTTTGGGCGCGATCGCGTCGTCGACCAAAATCGCCTCCACCGCGTTACATACGCCCGGCCGTTGGGCTTTTGCGTTCACAATCACGGCAATTGCCAGTTCGAGGTCGGCGGCCGCGTGCACAAACAAATGGCATACGCCTTGGTAATGCTGGATGACTGGCACGCGCGCCGCGCGATTTACCGTGTCAATCAGCGCAGTTCCGCCGCGCGGAATCACCAAATCAAGGCCGCCTTTGACCTGCGACACCAGCGCTTCCACGCCAGCGCGCGCTTGGCTTTGGGGGGCCTGAACGGCGTCCGGCGGCAAATCGACCGCCGCGAGCGCATTGCGCAAGACGTCGATCAGGGCCGCGTTGGAATGCCGCGCCTCCGAACCACCGCGCAACACCACGGCATTTCCGGCCTTTACGCACAAGGCAGCCGCGTCAATGGTGACGTTGGGCCGCGATTCATAAATGATGCCGATGACGCCCAGCGCCGCACGGACTTTTTGGACCTGCAAACCGTTTGGCCGCCGACTGCCGCTGGTGATCTGGCCGATCGGATCGGGCAGCGATGCGATGTCCTTCACCGCATCTGCCAGATTAGACAGACTTTTTGGGTCCAAACGCAGGCGATCCATGAACGCCAAACCGCGGCCCATTTGCACGGCCGCCAAAATGTCGATGGCGTTGGCCGCGACAATCACATCGGTGTTTTCGCGCAGAAGCACGGCTATTTGCAGCAGAAACGCATTTTTTTGTTGGGTCGACGCCGCCGCCAAAATAAAAGCCGCTTGGTGCGCGCGGGCGAGCAATTGCGCAGTCTGGAGGATCAACGCGTCTGATTCGAGATCGACCGGCGAAACGAGGGGATTCAAATTCAGCAACCTTGCAACATAATGCGGTTATTGGTTAGACTGGGCCGGTCGCGCGCCCAGCGGCGCAAACGGCGCAAGCGGCAGTGACGGTGCGCGCGCAACCCGCAGCGCGTTCGATAAGCGTAGGAGCGCCGCGATCGCCCGTCAATGCGCGAAGCGTGCGCGTGCTGCAGCACATTGAAAATAGGCACAAATTTCTTGCTGACGCCGTAGGTCAATTTTTCGCCTTGCGTCGCGGCGCCGCCGCAGTTACCTTGCGCGCCTTTGTGCACTGTGGAGTATTTTATGATCGAGCGAAAATCCGACATCAACATCAAGCATATGCGCGTGTCGGGCGCGATCGTCGGCGACACGTTGCGCTTGGTGCGCGGCATGGTAAGTGAAGGCGTACAGCTCAAAGAGCTCGATCGCGCTGCGGAAAGTTTCATTCGCAGCCGCGGTGCCACGCCGACGTTCAAGGGTTACAACGGCTTTCCGGCGTCGCTGTGCCTGTCTCTCAACCACGAGGTCGTGCACGGCATCCCCAACAACCGCAAATTGAAAAATGGCGATATTTTGGCGATAGATTGTGGCGCCACCCTCAACGGCTGGGTCGGCGATGCGGCGATCACGGTGGCTTGTGGCTCGATCTCATCGGAATTACAAGATCTTATCGACACGACGCGCGCCAGCATGATGGCGGGAATTGAGGCAGCCAAGGTCGGCAACCGGCTGGGCGATGTCGGCTCGGCGATTGAAGGCGTGATCAACAAGAAGGGCTACGGCATCGTCCGCGAATACTGCGGCCACGGCGTGGGCCACCGTTTGCATGAAGATCCGCAAGTGCCCAACTACGGCAAAGCCGGCACCGGGCCACGCATATTGGCCGGCTGGTGTCTGGCGCTGGAGCCGATGGTCAACTTGGGCGGCGACGACGTCTATACTTTGAGTGACGGTTGGACGGTGGTGACCAGCGACGGCAAACCGTCTGCGCACTGCGAACATTCGATTGCCATTACACAAACGGGCACGGAAATTCTGACGTTGACGTCGCTTGGCGAACATCCGTAAAAGTTTTTTGCGGCGCGGCGTTTTTTTAGTGCGGCAAAACTTGGTCAATTGGCGATAACTCCAGTGCGGCAATGTGCGCCGTGTGGAGAATTTTGGCATGTTGGGCTTTGCTACAGCAATTCGTACTTTATTTTCCGGCAGTTGTCGCGCGTGCGCCGCACCGTTGCCCGTAGGCGATCGCGCGCCCATGTGCCCCACGTGCGCGATCGCACTGGTGGGGTGCGGGCAATGGCAGGACAATGCAACATGGCCTGCGGTCGGCGCTTTTGCGTATGGCGGCGCGATGGCCGAACTGATCGGCCGTATGAAGATAGGCGGACATCTTCTGGATCTAACCCCACTTGCGGCGAAGATGCAGCCGTTGTTGGCTGAACTTGTTGGCAACAAGGACGTGCATTTGATCGCCGTACCGCCGCAGCTACAGCGATTGCGCCGGCGCGGCCTGCATGTGCCGGACTTGTTGACGCAGCAACTGGTCGCGCGATCGCGGCGGCAGACTTTTGCGCTGCAGCGCCTCGATCAGGCTGAAATGCGCAGAGAATCGCGAAGTATTTTACCAGAATTTGCCGCACGGATCCCAGGCCGCGGCCGCTTGGCCGTGGTGATCGACGACGTGATCACGACCGGCGCAACGCTCAAAGTGGCCTGCACAGCGTTGCAGAAGGCGGATTGGCGGGTGTTGGGCGCGGTGTGTCTGGCCGACGCGCGTCCGCAGGCGATGCATTTCGCGCTCGCTAACGGTTAGGTTGCGCGCAGACAAATGTCAGATCAGGGCATTTTGAGCAGTTGACTAGCTACAGCAGCGCCCACATCGGCACCGCCGAGCAACGCCAACGTGCTGAGCCAAAGGGCTGACATCGCAGCGGCGCGCAAGAACGCGTGTTGGCCCAGATCGGCCGGCAACGCGGCATTGGCTGCAACCATCGCAAAAAGGCCAAAAACGGCTGGGTCGCTCAACCAGCCACTGCCCAACCAAGCCGGTGCGGTGAGCGCCCAAAGGCCAAACAAAACAAAGGCCGCAAAATACGTGGCTTGCGCCCCGTGAACTTGCAACCAGTCCGGCAGGCGTCCCTGTTGGGTTTGCGCCAAACCGGCGACGGCAAAAATGCGCGCGAGGCCGAGCGCCAGCGGACTCCAGTCTAGGGAAAATCCAGCAGTGGCAAGCGGTTGTGCGGCCGAAAGCCCCGGAATTCGCACGTGCTGCGCCGCCAAGGCCAACGGAATCTGGGCCAAAAGCAGCGCGATCGCGATGGCGAAAAAGCCGAGGGACATCCGATTAAGCCCCTGTAGTTTTGGATCTTCTTCGCGAATTTGGCCCACCCAGGCCAGCATCACCGCCAGTACAAGGGCCGCAGTCAGCGCGTGGGGTAGATGGGCGGCCCAGGCTGGCGCTTCCAGCCACGCCAATTGCCCTTTTGCCGCCGCGCCCCAACGCGCAGCAGCCAGCGGGTGCTCCAACGACAAAGGGATTGGCCCAGACCGCAACACAAGACCTGGATTTTGCAACGGTATAAGCGCAAGCATGCCAGCGAGCAAAGGTTGAGCCGCTCCCGATACGCCTACACCGCGCGCCACCGCTAAAACGGCCAAAAGCAGCGCGATGAATGCCGCCGCCCCCGAAGGCAACGACGCGGTTTGCACAGGATTGGGGGCAAGAACGGCCGCGGATAACCACAATAGCGCGTGAATAAACGGAAAACGCCGCCGACCGGCGGTTAAGCCCAGACCGGCAGCGACCGCGAGCGCCAGTAGCGGCCCGCCGACGTTGGGCAACCGCGGCAGCGCAGCGGCCAAACAAGTCAACGCCAAAATCGGCCCGACCTTGTCACGCGGCCGCCAAATGCCAAACGCCGCAACCATGCAAGCGACAATCGCAATTGCCTGAGCACCGCCGAATTCTGGGGCAAAATCGTGCAACGTCGTGCTCAGGGGCTGTGAAATATTCATTTCACAGCTTCTGAGCGGGGTCAGGTATTAGCAGTTTCTGCATGGACGCTCCGTAAGATAATGATATTACTGGAACCAGAAATTTGAATCCGAGCGCACTTTTGGTCGATTGGCAGAAATTGCCAATACCAGACCCCAATCGAGAGCGTGTAAAAAGGATTTTTCACACGCTCTCACCCGCGCTCATCGGCGCGAAGTCGGTCAATCGCTGAGGTGAACTGTTGCAGCCAAGCCGCGCGGCTGCAACTGTGCAGCGAAACGATCAAGCGATCGCCGGCAAAAACGCGCCATTGTGCGTGAATTTGTGTAAAGTCCAGCACCAACGCGGCAAACGCGACCAGCAACACCAGCGCCCAAGGCCAAAGTGCGCGGTTCGGGGCCCATTGCAAGCGAGCGATCACGCCGCTTTGCGCAGGGTTGGGGCGAATTTCCGCACGGGCGGCACCGGCAAAGATCGGTGAAATCAAAGCAATGATTGGCGCATTTTCTGGCACGATCAGCGCCATGGGCCCAGCGATGTGGCTATTGAGTCCAGAGAGCCGAGCGCGCAACGTCGGCGCGTCTTGGGCCTGACCCGGGGTTAAGTGGAGCAGCAATGGGGGCTTATCCGGTTCTTGCTGCCAGGTCAGATCCAAGTTGTCTGCCACAGGGGCTGGCGCAACGCTGAGCCAAGTCAACGTATTGCCATCGATTTCAGCGGGCCGTCCCGGCCCGATGGTGGCTGTGTGTTGCGCGCCCGGCAGTTCAAACTGGCATTTCAACTGCAAACCCACCGCTGTACACGCGCCGCGCCACCGCCCCGCCGCAGGTGACAAGCTGCCACCGTCGACCGTCCAAGCATCGATCGCCGCCAAGGGTTGCCCAACGGCCACGTCAAGGCGAACGGATTGCGGCTCAAGCGCAGCGGCGGTCAGTTGCACCAGTGCAAGGGCACCGGACGACAGCCACAAACCGGCAAGAAGCTTGGGGGTTCCTCTAGTTCCATGAATAAATCCGTGGTTTTGCTGCATAGTCGGTTTGGCGACAAATGCGCGCCACAGGCGCGGCAGCTGCGGCATATCGCTGAGCAGCGCGCGCAAACGCTCGTGCTTGTCCAGACTCAACTCCGCTTGCCACAGTTGTTTTTCGGCGGTGAACAGCCACCGCCCGCTCAGCACAATGGCAGTCAGCACCAACAGCAACCACCACAGACCACCGCGCGGCAGCAGCGTCCAACCCTGCGCATCCAGCAGCAACAGGTCGTGACGGCTCAGGCCATCTTGGGTTGTAAGCGCGCTATTGATCTGGGGTATTTGGCTGCCCAGCCAAAATAGAAACGCCCAAGCCAGCAGCAGAGTCGGCAGCGCCGCCGGATGTACGACTACCCAACGCAGAAAGGCAGACAGCGTCCTGACTTGGGCCGGCTGAGCCGGCACGGCAGGTGCGGAAACGTCGGGCTTTTGGCTCGGGGATACGGTGGCGGCGGGCGCTGTTTGATCTTGCACCGCAGGCTCCCGACAGACCACAAAGTGAGCGCGCCGATCTAACTATCGACAAATTGAACATTGACGCGGGTTTGTCGCGCAAGCGCGGCGGCATGAACGAGGTTGCGAATCGCCCGCGCGGTGCGCCCCTGTTTGCCGATAACTTTGCCAATATCTTCGCGGCGCACTGAAAGACGCAGCGTAATGCCGTCTTCGGTGACGAGTTCTTCCACGACCACGTCGCTTGGGTGATCGACCAGAACGGATGCAAGATAATGTAATAATTCACGCATGTCTGGGTGCGCCTGTTTTCAAGATCCGCCGCTAATGGCTGTCAAAATTGGCCGCCAAGGGCTTTGAGGAATGGCCGAAAATGCCTCAAAGGACCAGCCGCACCATCTGGCCGACAACCGCGGAGATGCGGCGTTGCTGTTCGCGCGCCTGGCTTTAGACTTTGTTGCGATCGAGCTTGCGAATCAGCGCGGCGACGGTGTGCGTCGGCTGCGCGCCCACGCCAAGCCAGTGATCATAACGATCGCGCTGAAGCGTGACCGCCGCGTCTGGCGTTAGCGGATTGTAAGTGCCGACCTGCTCGAGAAAACGGCCATCGCGACGGGATTCACTGTTGGCGGCGATGATACGGTAATAGGGCGCTTTTTTGCAGCCGAAGCGAGCGAGACGAATGTGAACTGCCATGATTCCTCTGTCTTTTGCCGCAAGAACGGCCAAATTTATTTCAGCACTTTTGACCTTCGCTCGCCATTGCAGCGACCGCGAAGGTCCGCATAACCCGTTGAAATGTCGTGGCACAGGCTGCTGGTGGGCGTACACAGTTCGCGTGAAACCAGTCCTGCGGGGGCCGAAATATTAGACGCAGCCGCGCCCGCTGTCAAGCCACTTTGCAGGCCACGCCGCCGGTGTCGCTTTTGGCGACGGATGCGGGGCCAAAAGTTTGATTTGACCTCGCTGGCAGCGATCGGGTAACCTGACAAGTTGGGTCGCGCCCTAGCTGTTTTGGCTGTGTGCGCCGTGACGAAAGCCAAGGCGTTTGAGCCGCAGCGACGTCCGAGTTTGGAGAACACTGTTCGCCGGAGATTTGATGAGCCTGTTCGCGAATTGTGCAACCAAATCAAAATATTCGAAGCTTGCCGTGGGTTGCGCGGTCGCCGCCAGTTCGGCATTTTTCGGCTGCGGAGCTGTAGGAACCCCTGTTGCAGACGCTAGTTCCGCCAGTGATGGCGACGCAACCTTGAATCCGACTGACAGTATTGACCCGACCGATGTGCCGCCCGGGCCGGTTTGCACACCAGGCGCAACCCAAGCATGCGTTACTGATAAGAAAATTACCATTTGCAACAAGGACGGCACGGCGTGGGAGGACAAGAACTGCTACGACGACGCCGGCGGCCCAAGCGCGTGCCAGACCTTGCCCAAACCGCACTGCACCCACTGCGTGCCGGGTGTGAAGGCGTGCGATCCAAAAGATGAAACAAAAACGCGCGCTTGCAGCAACGACGGCGAATGGCTCAAAAGCGAACAATGCGATTTGAGCTTGGGCCAACAGTGCGCGCCCGGCGGCCTGTGTGAAGCTTCCTGCGACATCAATATCAAAGCAAAATCCTATGTTGGCTGCGCATTTTGGGCTACAGATTTGGACAACGCTTTTGTCCCGGGCGGCAAGGAAGGCTATTTTGACGCCGCCAACGCGCAATACGCCATTGTCGTTGCCAATCCTTCCGACATTGCTTCGGCCAATTTGAAGATCGAAACCAATGAAGGTGTCCAGCTTGACAGTTCTGATCCGTCAAAACCGCTTGATTTTTCACCGCTTGCCCCAGGTGAACTGCGCACGTTCCTGCTGCCGCCGCGCAACATCAACGCGACATCGCAAGATCCGCTGGCTTGGCGCGTCACTTCTAGTTCTCCGGTCGCGGCGTATCAGTTCAATCCCCTTGAAAATGTGAATGTTTTTTCTAACGATGCCTCATTGCTGCTGCCAGAAGGCGTGCTGGGCGATTACTATATTGTGATGACCCGCGGTGAGACGTTTTCGATCTTGCGCAGTTACGTCACCGTGGTGGCGACTCAGGGCGGCCCAACCAACGTTTCCATCACGTTTTCATCGACTACCGGTAAAACGCTTGCCAGCCAAGACGGCACGATCAAATCGTTCAAGTCCAACGAATCGGCGCAATTTGTGTTGGAAAAATACGACACGCTCAACATTGAAACCGATGTGGTCGGCGGCGATCTGACCGGCACTGTGGTATTGGCCGATCGAAAAGTCGCAGTATTTGGCGGCAGTGAAGCGGCCAATGTGCCCAACACCGACATTTGCACGCTCGACAACTGCAGCCCGAGCGATTTGGCCAAAGGCAAAAAATGCGGACTGTGTTCATGGGATAACAAAACGACCTGCAAGAACAATGAAGATTGCCAGCAATTTGTGACCTGCTGCGCAGACCATTTGGAAATGCAAATGTTTCCTGTCCAAGTGTGGGACAGCCAATACGTGGCGGTCAAACTCAAACCGCGCGGCAAAGAAGCAGATTCTTGGCGGATTATCGCGGCGACCGATGGCACCAAGATCGCGCTCAACCCGCCGCAAAAGGATCCGCACGGCAAGGGCATCAACATTCCTGTGTTGGATAAGGGCGAATGGTTTGAATTTGAAGTGGATTGTGGCCCGGGTGCCGACGTGAAAAACGGCCTGTGCCCTGGCGGCAGCTTTGAAGTCGCGGCCAAACACCAAGACGGCACGCCCGCACCGATTTCTCTGGGCCACTTCATGGCCAGTCAGGACACCCCCGGTCCCGGTGCCCAGGAAGGCGACGCAGGCACAGGCGATCCGGCATTTTTGCTGAGTATTCCGGTGGCGCAGTGGCGAACGGATTACGTGTTTCTGACGCCCGATAAGTATTCGGTGAACTACATCTCGATCGCCGCTCCGGTGGATGCGCAGGTGACGTTTGACGGTGAACCGATCGCACCGGATTTGTTCAAGATCATTTCGCCCAAATACAAGTACTGCTGGCTATTTGTCAATCCGGGCCCGCACACCGTCAAGGGCGTCGCCGCCCCGCGCGCTGCCGACGGTCCCGCCAACCCAACGCCCCACGTCGCCGTCGACGTTTATGGCTTTGATCAATATGTTTCATATGGTTATCCGGCGGGTTTGGATCTGAAAGATCTGGAAATGATCGTCAAACCCAAGGCGCGTCAGCCATAAAATCCACTACGGGCAGCCGCCAGGGCCGCCCTCTCTCGCATCGTCGCGCACGCCCAAAGATTTTTCCGCCCTGACCGCCAAGTAAACGGAGTTGCACATGAACAAGCCTATGAATTCACAGGCGAATCTATTTTCGGTCCTTCGCATCAAATCGCTGGCAACGGCGCTGGCGTTGGCAACGGTGGCGGCGTGTTCCAGCGGCGGCTCCACGGAACCGGCGGCGGCGGCGGGTCAAGACATTGCCGACAACGACGTTCAAGTCACGGCAGACGTACAATCTGCGGATATTGCAGTCAAAACACCGGATATTGCCAGTTCGGATGTGGCAGCGGTCGCGGTCGCCTTGACTTTGAAGTCGGCTGCACCGACCTCCGGCAAAGGCAGTGGCGGCGACACCGTCGTGCTGACAGGTACCGGCTTTGTCGATGGTATGCAGGTACTTGTGGGCGGAACGCCGATCGCGCCCGACAGCATCTTTGTGCTCAATGACAAGCAATTGCAGTTCAAAACCCCGCCGCATGAAACCGGCTTGGTCGATTTGGCTGTGATCGCGCCGGGCGATCCGCCGCCGTCGGCGAATTTGCCCAAAGCCTTCCTGTACTTCAACGATCTGGTCATCACCAAAGTCGACCCGCCTGAGGGCCCGGTCGGCGGCGGCACCCCGATCACGATTCGCGGCACCGGTTTCATCGGCAATACCATCGTCTTGATCGGCGGCAAGCCCGCCATTGGCGTGGCCGTGGTGGCCGATGATGAAATCAACGCGATCACGCCGCCGGGGGTGTTCGGTTTTGTACCCGTGCACGTCGTCAACGAACGCGGCGCGGGCCTTCAAAAGAAAGGCTTTTTCTACTTTGCGGCGCCTAGCGTCGCCGGTTTGGACCCGGCCGCTGGTCCTACCGCAGGGGGCTCGCAAGTCCTCGTGACCGGCACAGGATTTACCAAGGAAACGGAAATTGCGCTGGGCCAGTCCAAAGCGTCGGTTTTGGAAGTGCTGAGCGACAAAAAGCTGAAAATTGCCACACCTCCGGGCGCTGCGGGCAAAGTCGACGTCACGGCCACGACCAAATACGGCAACGGCACTTTGCCAGGCGGTTATGTCTACAACGACGACCAAGGCAAGGCAGCAACACAGATTTTGTCGATTGCGCCAGCCTCGGGTCCTCTCGCTGGTGGTCAACAGGTTGCGCTCATCGCCAACGGCTTGGTTTCGGCCAGCGATACGACGATTCTGTTTGGCAATAAAAGCGCGCAAATTCTTTCTGTTTCAGCGACTTCGCACACGGCGTATGTGCTAGCGCCCAAAGCGAGCGCAGCCGGTGCGGTCGATGTGCAGCTTTTGACCTCCAAAGGCAGCGATAAGGCTGCGGGCGGTTACACTTACGTCGACAGCCTGTCGATCACCTCCGTGACGCCTTCGGCGGGCGTCCCAGAAGGCAACACCAAAATCACCATTAAGGGCGCAGGCTTCTCCAAGGCCAAGGTTGGCGTCAAGATCGGCGCCCTGCCCGCCGCCGCCGTGGTCGTGGTCAGCGATAGTGAAATTCAGGCGGTTACCCCGCCGGGCAGCCCCGGCTATGTCGACGTCGCCGTGATTTCCGATGGCAATGTCGCGGTGCTGAAGAATGGATTTTCCTATTCGGGCAACAAGTTGCAGATCTATGTGCCGTATCCGAACACCGGCGCACAGGCCGGCGGCACCTACGTGCACATTTACGGCAACGGCTTTGCCCCGACGATGAACGTCACCTTTGGCGGCCAACCGGCCACGCACTTTACCTATTTGGATCCCAGCCATGTCACGTGCAAGACGCCGCCGGGCAAAGTCGGCGCGGTCGACGTGTCGGTGATTGTGGGCGCCGATAAGGCGACCTTGGCCAACGGTTACACGTACTTCAATCCGATGAATGCGTATGGCGGCACTTGGGGCGCGGAAATCGACGGCTCGCTGAACATCACGGTGCTCAACGGCAAAGACAATTCGCCCGTCGCCGACGCCTTTTGCATGCTATGGATCGACCCGACCACCCCGTATCAAGGCTACACAAATGCCGATGGCCAAATCACTTTCAGCGGTGACGACATCAAGGGCAAGCAGATGGTCAGTGCCAGCAAGACTGGCTATGAATCGGCTTCTGTTGTGCTTTTTGACGCCACCAACGTGACGCTGCACATGACGCCGACACCGCCGCCGTCGCCGGGTGCGCCGCCGCCGGGCATCACGCCGCCGAAGATCTCAGGCCATGTCATCGGTTTGGACAAATACGTCGCCATTCCGGTCGGCAGTTGCACCAATCCGCAAACCGGTCAAAAGAAAGGCCCAGGCGATGCGACCTGCACCCCTTGCGGCAATGATTCGCAATGCGCTGGCTCTGGTTTTGCTTGTATCGACATCGGCGAAGGCAACGGCAAGCGCTGCGTGCTCGATTGCGCCAGCGACAACAGCGTTTGCCCGTCGCAGTTCAAATGTCAGTTCTATTCGGATGGTCCGGCGCGCTGCGTGCCCGCCAAGGGCGAACTGGCGGCGGTCTGTTACCACACCATGCCGACGATCCTGAGTCAGGCAAATAAACCCAATGAAGGCCAAGGGTTCGTTGCAGACATGAGCAATGATTTCTCCTACCAGATCAACTCACCGTTTGGTGAAGTCGCCGTCGTGTGCTTTGGCGGTATTCGCGAATTTGGCGCGCAATTGGTCGCGGGCGATGGCAATTCCATGCTGAAATTCACGCCTACTATCATGGGCGTACGCCGGCACCTGATGGGCGAACCGAAAAAAGACCTCACAGGCGTCGACGTGAAGTTGACCATGCCGTTGACGCAAAAAGCGGCGATTCGCTTGGACGCGCCGCCAGTTTGGTCCACGGGTAGCCCCAATGCCGTGATCGTCAATATCGCGCAAGCCGCGCTGGTGCTGGGCAGTGAGGGCGTGATCAACATGCCCAAAAACGATGTGAAATTCGCAGTCGGCGACCCGAACCCCGATCTGATGAGCATTGACGCGTTGCCCGCCAATTTCAGCGGCGACTTTGCCGATACCTCCTTGTCATTGCTCGGCTTTGTCTTGCAATATGACTTCGCGACCAAAGGTCAAATTCCGTATTCGATCACCATCAAGAACGACGTCATTGAATTGACCAACGATTCCATGGTGCGACGCCTAAACAACGGCGACTTTGAGGCCATCGACACCGGCGTGAAGAAGAACGTCTACGGCATGTGGGGAACCGGCAAGGACAATTTGTACGCCGTCGGCGCGCAAGGCTCCTTGGTGCACTGGGACGGCGGCAGTTGGACCGTACAAGCCAATTTTGCCACTGGTGATTTGCACGACGTCTATGGTCTGGACAAAAGCCATGTGTGGGCAGTCGGTTGGCTGGGTGCGGCCGGTTCGTTTGACGGTTCAAAATGGAGCCCGACGCCGTTTGTCGGCGCACCGATCAATTTGAATGGCGTGTATGCCGTCGCAGACCCGGTCAACGGCAAAGCGACTGGTGGTACCGCGGTTTGGGCGGCCAGTCAGCAAGGTATTTGCCAATTGGGTGCAGCAGGTTGGGCCAAGTTCAATCCGTCGCCATACACCAATTATTTGGGTATCGGCGGCAGCGACAAGGACCACATTTGGGCCGTCGGCATGTACGGCGCCATCGCGATGTGGAACGGCGCGCAGTGGAAAAGCCAGACGTCGGGCACTTCGATCGCGCTGCGTTCGGTGTGGGCTGCCGATCCAACGCATGTCTATGCCGTTGGTGAGAAAGGCCAAATCCTGAAATACGACGGTGTCATCTGGAAACCCATGTCGAGCCCTGTCGGTTCAACGCTCACGTCGGTGCGCGGCACAGGCGCGGATGACGTTTGGGCGGTCGGTGCGCGCGGCGTGGTCGTGCATTGGAACGGCAAAGTTTGGACCAAAATTGAGGTCCAGCAGGTCGACAAGGCGCTCAACGCCCTGTGGGTCGGCAAAGACGGCGCGTTCTTCTCGCTCGGTGAGCAGGAACTGCTGCTCGGGCCGATGATTTATCCGCCCTTGGCCAACACGCCCAAGGCGATTGCGCCTGGCCAACCGGCGACGCTTATCGGCAATAAAATCAAATGGGATGTCGATACCGATACCACCGAGCCGCACTTTAACTACATCATGATCGGTATTCCGGGCATGGGTCCGGACACGCCGGTGTGGCACCTGATGACCAAAGGCTCGATCAGCGAAGTTGATCTGCCTGATTTTCCAAGCATTCAGGGTACGCCAGGGATTCCGAAGGGCAAGATGTTGCGGCTGACGATTTTCCGCGGTTACAAAGAGGGCTTCAACATCGACGCGTACGAAGAAACTGATTTATATCAGCTGACTTGGCGTTCGTGGTCGGTCAATGAGATGTTCTTTAAGTACCAATAACGGCCGCGGAGAACGTAAAGTCCGCGGCAAGTCAAAACGGCCAACCCAATGAGCCCTTTTTTGCCGCGGCGGGAATCACGGCATAGGGCGTCCTGCCGCGAGATGGAGCGTAGATTTTCGATGATCAATTGGCTGGAGCGAGCGCGGCATCACGGGGCACGGGACTTGTTTGTTTGTCTAACCTTGGCGGCCGCGCTGGCTGGGTGCGGCGCCGCTGTGGCAACTGACGACGCCGGTGCCACCGGCGACACGACCACCAGCGATGGCACCCCAACAGACGGTGCCGTTGGACCAGACACAACTGCGGCTGAAACCACTGGCGGCGATTCGGCAAATCCGACCGCTGATGCTGGGGATGCGCAAGTCGCGCCGCTGGGGCTGCTGACGCCGCACTCGCTCAAGGTGCAAACCAATTTGCGCGGGGTTTGGGGCAGTTCGGCCGACGATTTTTGGCTGGTCGGCGACAAGGGCCGGATCGCGCACAACAGTTGCAAATCGTTGGCGCCGCGCAGCTCGGGCACCGCCAAAGACCTGTACGCCGTCGGCGGCCGCAACGCCAACGACGTCGTCATCGCGGGCGATGGCGTGATCTTGCACTGGGATGGCGTGACACTGAGCGACGACACCCCCAAATTGGCGCCCAACACGATTTTCCGTTCTGTTCACGCGCCTGCTGACGGGTCAACGATTGTGGTGGCCGGCGATGCGGGCGTAGTTTTGCGCCGCAGCAAAGACGGTGTCTGGTCGCAGGAATCCACCAATAGCGCGGCAAATATACAATCCATTTTCGCGGTTGGCTCAGGCCAAATCTGGGCCATGGCCGAACAGGGCAGTGCGCTTAAGCTCAGCGGCGGCGCGTGGTCGCCGACCAAAATGCCCAAGGCGACCACAACGTTGCGCGCGGTCACGGCAAGCCCCAATGGTCGGCTTTTTGCCGCTGGCGATGAAGGCTACTTGGCTGCGACAACCGATGGCACGTGGGAGGCCACCCTGGCCAATGATCCCGATGGCCGCGACTTATTTGGCCTATGGGCACAGTCGGACACGGATTGCTGGGCGATCGGCGGCAAAGGCGCCTTGCTGCATTATGTCGGCAAGAAATGGAATTTGAGTGAAATTGACGGCACTTACATGAAAACCCGCAGTTTCAGCGGCCTGTGGGGCACTGCGACCAAGGACAAGGGCGGATTTGCTGTCGCGATAGGCGAAGCGGCCTCGGATAACACGGGGAAAATCGATACTGCAGCCGGAGTGGTGTACGAAGCCGGCAAGTGGAACGACTTCAAACCGGAAATGGTGGCCGATCTTAAGTCGATTGCCGCGGCAAGTTCTGGCGAATTGTTCGCCGTCGGTCAGGGCGGATTGTTGCTGAAAGCCACTGATGCAACAGCACCTTTTTATGATTTGGCCGTCGACGTCAGTTGCAACGATCTAAACGATGTCACCGCCGATGCCGGTGTGGTGGCCGTCGGCAATGGCGGCGTTGTTGTGCAAACAGGTGAAGGTACTGGCAAATGGCTGGTGCGCACGGCGCCCAATGGCGTGCAACTGCACGGCGTTGCCGCGGTCGGCAGCGACAGCGCGGTGGCTGTCGGCGACAACGGCGCGGCGATCCTAATCGGCACCGGCATCAACAAGAATAACAAAATGGTCACCGAAGCGACCGGCGTGCAAATCCCGTTGCGCGCGATTGCCACCTCGGGCAGCAACACCTACGCGGTGGGCAACTACGGCATTGTTATTAAACGCGATGCCAGCGGCAAATGGACCAAAGAAGACAGCGGCGGCGTGGACGACTTGGTCCGCGTGATTGTTTGGGGCAATGGCGAAGCGATGGCCGTAAGCGACCAAGGCAGCATCGCGCTGCGCAGTGAGGGCGCGGGCGGCACGTGGAAGAAAGTTTTTGAATCTCCTGGACTTTTCCTTTATGGCGCCACGCGGCGTGCCGATGGCACACTGATTGCGGTCGGCTGGCAGGGCGCACTGGTCGTCGGTAAAGTCGGTGAATCCTTTAAGAAACTTGCAGGCGGCGTGGCCAACGTGCTTTACGGTGTTGCCAGCACAGGCAAGGGCACCGTTGCGGTCGGCAAGAAGGGCGGCGTCTACGCCGTTGCGGAGAAACTCCAGTGATAACGCGACTATCTTGGCAGAGTTTTTCAGAGCAAGGTTTTTCCAAGGCACGTTGTTCCAAGCAGGGCCAATGCGCGGGCATTATCGGCCTGCTGTTGGCGGCTGCCGCAAGTGGTTGTTCCAACAACACGCCAGATGCACCGGCCGATGTCGCCACTGACGCGGCCGTGGATGCCGCCCAGGATGTGCCGATTG
Organism: Klebsiella pneumoniae; assembly: GCA_945889325.1. Classification (GTDB taxonomy): domain Bacteria; phylum Myxococcota_A; class UBA9042; order UBA9042; family UBA9042; genus CAMDBH01. The sequence goes on along the minus strand of CAMDBH010000036.1, from coordinate 13,490 downwards.
ACAGCGGTCCGGCGGTGGTCGATGCCGACAGCGACATCGATACCGGCCCTGACATTCAATTTCCGGATATTCCCAGCGACGTACCTCCGCAAGTTGGCTTGTGGACACAAATTGTCGTGCCGAGTCTGAACAACGTCGCCTTACGCAGCGTGTGGGCCGATGCGACCTCGCGCGTTTACGCGGTTGGCACAGGCGGAACGGTCGTTGGCTACGACGGTTTGCAATGGCAAGTGTTGACGACCGGCAAGTTCTCGTCATTGAACAGCATTTCTGGAACGCCGGGCGCAAAAAATGCGTTCGCGGTTGGCATGCAAGGCATCGTCCTGCAAGCACACGCCACCGCCGAGGGCACGCTGGGCAAAAAGTTCGCCACCGCAGGTGGTTGCAGCAAACCGGCCGATTGCGAAGACAGCGACCCTTGCACCGTCGACGTTTGCGAGGGCGGCGCGTGCGTCTACTCGGCCTCGGGCACGAGCGGTTGCTGCGGCGGCCCTGTGTTTGCCGACAGCTTTGACAAAGGCTTGGGTAAATGGTTGGTTACCGACGCATTTACGGGCAGTGATGGCGGCATCGTGTGGTCGGCCGCCCATATGATCGGCAAAGATGGCAAGGCGCGGTTCACAAGCCCGCAAAATTCTGCGTATTTTGGCCGAACCGATGTGCCTTGCGCCGATGATCCAAAAGAGAAATGCGCAACTTTTGACAACGGCAAAGTCGTCGGCTCCAAAATGACCTCGCCGCAGTTCAGCATTCCCAAAGCAAAAAATGCGCAGCTGTCGTTTCAATTGTCGATGGAAGTCGCCAGCGGCTTTACCGATCAATTGCAAATTATGGTGGTTGGCCCGGCTGGCACTGAAATCGTGTGGGATAAGCAGAAAAACCTAGCTGCGGCTTCGACTTTTGGCAAATTCAAGGTGCAGACCGTCGACTTGACCAAGTTCGCCGGTCAGTCGATTCAATTGGCCATCGCATTTAACAGCCTGAACCAATTCGACAACGCTGGCGAGGGCGTGTTCATCGACGATCTGTTGATCAGCACCACTTGCGCGCCGCCGTCGGTATCGGGCAAAGGCATCACCGATGCAACGCTTTTTGGCGTTTGGGCCGCCGACGATCTGCACGCGTGGACGGTCGGTGAAGGCGGCGTGGTCGGTTCCTGGAATGGCGAATCGTGGAAGTTGGATCAGTCGCCAACGGTGAATTCGCTGCGCGCCATCACGGGTTTTGCGCCCGACAACGTCTGGGCAGTCGGCGATTTGGGCACGATTGTGCACAACGACAGCACCGCTTGGCAGCCCGTGCCGATCGAACCGTACGGCGATCCCAAAAAGCCAACCAAAGTCACGGCTAACCTGCTCGCAATTTGGGGTGCTGCCCCAGATGACATTTGGGCATCGGGCGAACCCGACGATCATGGCAAAGGCGTGCTGGTCCACTGGGACGGCACCACTTGGACCTATCAGTCCAAATTTGCAGATGAAACTCGGATTGTCCGCGCGATCTGGGGCTGGTCCAAGGACCGCATCTTGTTTGTCGGAACGCAGGGCATGGCCATGTTGTTTGACGGCAATCCGTCCAGCTACGACAACTGGGAACCGCTCAATCCCGGCACAATCGCTACGCTTTTCAGCATCTGCCCCTACGGCAAGGATGCGCTGATTGTCGGCGACATCGGCACAGTGTTGCGTTTTACCCCGCTGAGTCCATAACGGCACAGAAAATTTTGCGGTGTGCGGCGGCTGCCCAGACGTCGCTCCGCTTGGCGAGAGGCCGACCATGCAGTTGCTTACTAAATCCATGCTCTTATCGCTCGCTTGCTGCGCGCTGTTTCTGACCGCGTGCGGCGAAAGCACGGTTGCCGGCACTTTGGTGTCGGGCGACGGCGGAGGCACCCAATTCGGCCAAGGCCTTGATGGCAAAGGCGATGGTGCCGTCAGCGGCAAAGACAACGGCGGTCAAAACAGCACGACCGACAGCGACGGCGTGGTCAGCGGCCCAGACGGCGAGACGGCCAGCGTCGGCGTTTTGAGCTACGCCATGGGCAAAGACGACTTCGGCGGCACCTGCAACACCGCCTGTGGCCTGATCCTGACCCAGAACGCGGTGCGGCCGATCTCTGTGAAGTATCTGGTCGATGGCAAGCCCAAACCGGACGTGCTGATCCAATTTGCCCTTAAAGATCCAAACAACAAGCTGGTGGAGGTCAGCACGCCCAACGTGCCGGTCGACGACAAGGGGGTCGGGCAGTGCGACGTCAAAAGCGGCGGCGATCTGGGGACTGTGGATGTGATCGCCAGCGTGCCCGATGATCCGGCCGCTGGCCAACTTGTTTTCACCCTGCACGTGCAGAGCAAGGCCAAAGGTCCGCCGTCCATTACGCTGCACTACACCGGCAATCAGGCATTGCAGGATTTTGGCGTTGTACAAGTGCGGCTGACGAAACAGGAAAATCCGGGGACACCGGCTTGCAAGGACATTGATCTGGGCGACAACACCAATTTGCCGAGCGCCCTGTGGCTCAGTCCACCGTTGCTGAAATGGGATACGCCGTGGTCAATTTCCTATCCGCAATTTCCGCCGTGGGTGCAGCAGCAGGGCGGCGACGTGACGTTTACGGTGGTCGGCATCGCCGCAAAAGCACAAGGGTCTTCAGCGCTTGCGGGCGGCTGCCTCGATATGGGATTTACGGTCAAGTACAATGCCACGACCAAGTCGATCGAGGGTGAATCGGTGACGGTCAATGTGGTGGATTTGCCGCCGCGCCTCAAAGGCGTCTACGATTTGATGAGCACGATCAACCTTGTAAGCATCTTGCCGCCGGCGGTTGCCAATGTATTGAACGATCTTTTCGACATCCTCAAAGACCCGGTGGCGGGCGTGTTGAGCTTGGCCTGCAAGTTGACCAACGGCAAGCTCGATTCATTTTGCGCGTTTATCTTTGACGATCCAAAGAAGCCCAATATCAATGACTTAAAGCAGCCCTTTGGCGGTATCATCGTCAAATTTCTCGATGCGATTTTGCTGACATTCTTGCCGGAAAATGTCAAAACAGGCTTGGCCACCAGCAAGGATTTGGCCAATATTTTAACGGATTTGCACGTCGGCGGCACCATTGAAATCAAGGCCGAACCGGACAACGCGGGCTTTTTGGACAAGGCGCAAACCAAGGATACCTGGTCAACCGTTACCTATCAGTGGACTTTGGGCGCGGCCTGCAACAAGAACGACCCGAATTGCGGCAAGAAAACTTTTAATATTGAAGCGTTCCAGGCCGATGCTATTGTCGGGCATTTCGATTTGTGGCGCGACGCCCTCAAAAGCACCGTCAAGATCGGCCAGCATGCGCTCAACGTCAAATGGGGAGCGCTGGTCAACTATATCGTGCAGAAACAGCTGCTTCCGGCAGTCACTGCCGACCCCAAGAACCCGGGCGCGCCGCCGATCGACAGTTATGAAAAGTTGATCAAAAGCTTGCTCGGATCCAAACAATGTCTGGTCAAAGACACGTGCTGCGAGGATTTTGGCAAGCAACTCGCGGGCAAGCAAAGCATCGTCAGCGCGGATTTTTTGGCGCAGACTTGTGAAATTCTCATCACCTTGGGCACGGGCTACTTGGAAGCACAACTCAATGGTTTGGATGCGCAAAGTGGCGATCCGGCGAGCGGCAAGGGCTTGCTGCTCGGCACCGTGGACTGCCCGATTTTTGACGCCGACGGCGATCAATTGATCGACGCGATCGGCGCCAGCTCGCAAAATTGCAACTGGGATATGACGCTGACGCTCGGCGGCAAGACCGCGAATATTCAGAGCAAGTTTTACGCGCTGCGCCAGCAGTAGCGCGCGAGCCGGCTAATCCGGTCGCGCTGTACCCGACAGGCCTTGCTGCCGGGCCTTGGCCGCCACCGCAGCGCAAACAGCTAGATGGACAGCGGGATTAAGCGGTGACGGCACTACGTCGCCCGTTTCCGCAAGGTCGGCAATGGCTTGCGCGGCGGCCAGCATCATCTCACGCGTGATCGAGCGGCTGCGTTCTTGCAACGCACCTTTGAAAAGGCCCGGAAAAGCCAAGGCGTTGTTGATCGACCGGCCATCCGAGGCAAAAGCGGCACCCGCCGCAAGGGCTTGATACGGCTCGATTTCTGGAAAAGGATTGCTGAGCGAAAAAATCACCTGTCCAGGCCGTATCATTTCGGCGCTGATCAAGCCGGGTTTGCCGGTTGTGGCGACGACAATGTCGCATTCTTTCATCAAGGTGGCCAAGTCGGCACCGCGGGCGCCGTCCTTGACCAGTTCGGCCACCGCGTGCGGCGAAACATCGGAAACTACAACGTCTTTGACACCATACGCCAGTACCAACCGCGCAATTGCGCTACCGGCGGCACCGAGGCCGATCTGACCGACATGGGCTTGGGAAAGTTCCTTCTTGGTTAATTTACAGGCATTTATGATGGCTGCGAGCGCCACCGTCGCTGTGCCGTGCTGATCATCGTGCATCACCGGCCGATTCAGCCGCCGTTTGAGTTCGTCCTCAATGCGAAAGCAGTCGGGCACGCGGATATCTTCGAGGTGAATGCCGCCAAAAGATTTTGCCAGCAGCACCACGGTTTCAATAAAAATTTCTGGATCTTTGGTGTCTACAAGCAATGGCGTCGCGCTGATGTGGGCAAATTTGTCGTACAAAACCGCCTTGCCTTCCATGACCGGCAAACTGGCCAACGGGCCGATGTCGCCCAACCCCAACACCCGCGTGCCATTGGTGAAAATGCCGACAGAATTGCCGATAGCTGTAAATTCATAGGCCAAACTGGGATCGCGCACCAGCGCTTGCGACACCCGCGCCACGCCCGGCGTGTAGATGTAACGCATATCCGCTTCATTATTGAGCGCTACTGTCGTCGTCGAGTGAATCTTGCCGCCGCGGTGGCATTCAAACACGCGGTCGGTGGCGCTGATCAACTCGATCGCCTCATCATCGCGGATGGCAGCCAGCACAGCTGGAAGTTGCATTTCATCAAATGTTTCAACGGTTATGTCGCGCACGGTCGACTCTTCTTGGATGCGGTGCGTGCTGATATCGCCAATGAGCGCGCCCTGATCGGCGACCAAGCGGGCCAACCGCGCCAACTGCCCGGGCTTGTGCAAGATGCGCACGCGCAAGATCGTGTCGATACTGGTTTTTCTCACGGACTGAACCTCTAGCTCTGGGCCATTTTTGCCACGCGCGCAGGCGCAGCGCGCCGCCGCGTTCGGGTCGGCGCGCGCGCAGCCTACGACCGGCCAACAAAATGGGCAAATGGGCAAATGGCGCCTGCTGCGCTATTTGATGGCGGTGAAAAGGTTTTTCCCACGCTCTCAGGTTTTGCTATGCTGCCGCTGCGGTAAGCGGAGGATTGGTGACACAGGCAGTAAAGGTGTTTCGAATCAAAGCCCTGCTCTGCGCACTCGCGTACTGCATGGGTGCGTGCGGCGCGAGCAATGCGCCCGCCCCTGACGCGCCAGCGGCCGATGGCCTTGATACCGCGACGTTTGATCAACAAACTTCAAGCGAAGTTGCCGGTTTACCGATAGATGTGCCTGAAAACTTTGATTTGTCAGGTGATTCCGCAAAAGTCGAAGCTGTGAAACTTCTAGCGGTCACACCACTTTCCGGGCCCAGTGCTGGCGGAACGGCGGTCACGTTGACGGGCACGGGCTTTGACGGCGAGACACAGTTCATTTTTGGCGAAAAAATCGGGATTTCTCCGGTCATTTTGGACGAACAAACGGCGACGGTCATTGCACCCGGCAACCCCGCCGGAACCGTCAAAATCTATGCTGTCAACGACAGCGGAACAGCAGTGCTCAAGCCCGGTTACACCTATCGCGCGGCGGCGCAGCTAAGCGCGCTGCAGCCAGCGCTGGGCGCCATTGCGGGCGGAACTTTGCTGCATCTGAGCGGTTCAGCCTTATTGGCCGATGCAAATGCTGGATATAACGCAACTTTGCTGGTGCGCTTGGGTGACAAGTCTTATCCGGCCAAAATCCTCGCTGCAACGGGTGACGGACTGCAAGCTGTCTTGCCCGCTGTGCCGCAACCGGGCGCTTATGATGTGATTTTTGCCAATGTCGACGGCGAATTCAGCGCCGGTGCGGCGTATGTCTACGTCGGCGCCGCGGCGTCCGGCCTTGGCCAAAGCCCGAGCTTGCGCGCCGTGTGGCCCAACACCATGCCTGTCAATCAGTTGCAATCGTTGACATTGGCCGTTACGGGTGCGCTCGACGCCAAACAACTGGCTGGCGCGACTGTGCTTTTTGGCGGCAAACCGGCCAGCGTGCAATGGGCGGTGCCGGACGCAACCGGCGGTAAACTGGGCGCAACTTTGCGAGTGGTGCCGCCGGCGGCAAAAGGGTCCGTTTTTCCACAAAGCGTGGATATTTCGATTCAGCTTGCAGATTCTGCTACTTCAGTGGCTGCAGCGTTTACCTATCTGCCAGCCGCCGCCCAGATCACAAGCGTAACACCAAGCGTGCTGGACGCTACAGGTGGAAATAGCATAACGATTGCTTACTTTGCTGGCGATTGGGGCCAGCCCACGGGCGTCAAGATCGGTGCGCTCGGGGCCTCCGCGTTGCAGCCAAGTGGCAGCGGTGCGGTCAAAGCCACTGCGCCTGCCGGATCATTTGGCCGCGCCGACGTCACATTGCTGTTTGGCAATGGCAAATCGTTGATTTTACAGGGCGGTGTCCAATTTGCCGCAGCGCAGGCCAAAGTCGTCGCGGTCGTCGCCCACGCAGGCGCACAGGCAGGTGGCACGTGGGTGAGTGTGATCGGCAGCGGCTTGGAGTCCCTAGAATCCTTGTACTTTGCCGGTCGCATCGTCAAGACTGCGGCGATGATAGACGGCGGACTGTTGCGGGTGCGCACGCCACCCGCGGACGAGGCGGGCCTAGTCAAAGTTTTCGCCTATTTCGCGCAAAACCGCCTGCAGATTTTGCCCAATGGCTTTGTGTACTTCGACCCCATCGGTCCTGACACCGGCACTTGGGGCGAGCACATTGACGGCGCGGTCAACGTGACGGTATTGCGGCAAGACAGCCACAAGGCGATCGCAGGTGTCACTGTTATGCTTGGCGAAAATTTAAGCACTTCCTTGCAAGGCAAAACCGATGAGCGCGGGCAAGTCACGCTCTCTGCGCCCAAGCTGAGCGGGCCTTTGGCGCTGCATGTCAATAAAATCATGCATACAGCAGCTTCGATCGTCGGCTTTGACGCGCAAAATGTCACACTGCAATTGGCGGCGGACGTGGTGTTGCCGCAAGAAGCAGGTGCAGGGGAAGGCGGCGACAAAAACCCGCCGCAGATCAATGATGCCCTGCTGACGGGCAGCGTGATTGACGCCGACAAGTACGTGAATTTTCCGCCCGGCAATTGTGCCAACCACGCGGTCGTCAAAGGCAACTGCGCGGTATGTCTGAGCGATAGCGAATGCGGCAACGGCACTACCTGCGAAATTTTGGGCCCCGGCCCGGTCGCGGTCGGCGCCGATGGCACGCCTTTGCCCGGCGAAGCAACAGGCATTTGGGCGGTGACCAAGTATTGCGCGGCCGATTGCGCGAGCGACGCCGTGTGTGCCGACGGCTTTGAATGCCGCAACATCAGTAAAGACAGTAATATCAAAACGATGCGTTGTTCCCCGCTGATCGGCGTACCGCAGGTGCGCTGTGAATCTGCCAGTCCCAATTTGCTGGGCGGCTCGGCCGTCGATCAGAACCAAGGGATTGTCGGTGCGGATCATCAATTTTCTGTGCCTGCCAAGGCTGGCGACCAAGCTGTCATGTGCCGAGCAGGGTATTTCAACGCGATGACTGCGGAATTTGTGCCGTTGGCCATCGGCGTCTTGCGGCCACTGACGGCTTACGCCGGCAAGAAAATCACTGGCCTCAAAGTGGCGATCACCACGCCGCTGAACCGGCGCCTTCGCGTGCGCATGGATGGCATTCCCACGGGATCGGATGCTGAAGGCGCGCGATCGATTGCAGTTGGCCTAAAAATCGGTGCCGCCGGTTATTTTCCGATGGGGTCGATCGCGACCAACCTGCACACCGACGTTTTGGAGCTTGAACGGCAGCCAGCGGCTACGTTTTTTCTCGGCAACAATGCCGATTTGCGTTACGACTTGGTCGGCGGTGTATCCAACAACAACGGCGGTGCGCCGCTGTCGCAGGCGCAGGCGATCGGCCAAAATGTCACCAGTTTTGACAGTTGGCTGCAACTTAAGGCCCCTGCCCCGCAGCCACTGGAAGGCAATCAAGCCGCTGGCACCCTGCACGCGATGGCCCAACGCGACAACGCGCGGATCGCGGTCGGCGAAAACGGCCGGATTTCCTTGTGGACTGGCGACACGCTCAGCCAACAGCCCAGTCCGACCAACAAGAACCTAACGGCGATCTGGCTGCCCAGTGACAGCGGCAGCGACGGCTGGATCGGCAGCGAAGACGGGCAGTTGCTGCGCCGCAACGCGTTGGGCTGGCAGGTGCAGGGACTGTCGCTCGGGGTTGGGGTGCGCAGCATGTCTGGGCGTTCGGCCAGCGACGGCTGGTTGGTCGATTTTGACAACCAAATGCACCATTGGAATGGCCAGCAATGGACTACGGTGGCAGGACCATTGGGCAAACCGCCGTTTCCTTCAGGCAAGCCTGGGCAGTATGTGGGTGCCTTCCCGCGGGTGCGCGCGCTTTGGCACGCGCCCGATGGCGCCATTTTCGCGGCCTGCGACAACGGCCAACTGTTTCGCGGCGGGCTGCAAGCCAACGGCGGCCTGAATTATACTGAAATTAAAACGGGTGCTTCTGCAGATTTGCGCGCCGTCAATGGCACTTCCGCTAGTGACTTTTGGCTGGCTGGCGACCGCGGCTTTGTCGGCCATTGTGACGGCAAGGCCGTCACCAGCGTCGCCACGGGCACCGTTCGGCCCTTGTACGCGATTTCACAGCCAGACGTCGCTCAAACGGTGCACATCGTCGGTGCGCAAGGCACTTGGCTGCAAGTCAGCGCGCAGATGCAGGTTAGCGATCGCAGCGCGTTGGGCAGTCATTTGGACCTGCGCGGTGTGGCAACTCTTTTGGATGGCAGCCAACTCGCCGTCGGTGAACCGATTTTGCCGATGGGGCCGTATTTGCAAATGCCGTATCCGCTGGTCCCCGCGACGTTTGGCAAATTTGAGCACAACATTGAGTGGGCAGTTGCTGACGGCAATAAGCCAAGTTTTCAGCGGATTGCCGTTGAAGATGCGGTTTTTCAGACGCGCTGGGAAATTCTCGCCCATGGCAGTTTGAATGCGCTCTCGTTGCCCGATTTCACCAAAATGCTCGGCATCGCGCCCCTGCACGGCGTGAGCGCGCGCGTGCGCATCTGGCGTGTCTACGCGCCCGGGTGCGAGTTGGACGCCTTTGCCGCCAAGTGCTTGCAGCCGCCGGTCTGGACTTCGTGGGCTTACAACTTGGTGACAGCGAGCGTGAGTCCGGTGACGTTGGATACGGCGATGCCCTGGGATGCGGGTGGGTTTGGAAAGTGACCCCTAAAACCCCTGCATATCCACGGTTCCGATCGGAAACTGCGCCGGCAGCGCGTTCTTAAGCAGCGCATTCATCGCCAAATCGCCTTTCAACCAGCGATTGAGCCAAGCGACCGTGAGCGCGTTGGTCATGGCAAACACCTTGGCGCTGTCGATCATCCCGGGTTTAAAGCACATTTCCTTCAACTGCGGCACGGCTTGGGCGGGAGGCAGTGCGCAGACGTCGGTGTAGCTCATGTGCCCCGCGCCGGTGATCACGACTTTGCCTTTGGCCACTGGCAAGGCATTGTAAATCGGCACGATATCCGTATCCACCGGCACGGTGTCGTCCAACGTGCCGCTGAAAATCAACGTCGGCGTCTGGATCGTCTTGAGGCCCTTGTCACCAAAAGCAACATAAAAACCCGGAGCTAGGCAAATCGTCGCTTTCAGGCCCGGCATCGCCGTGACAGACAGCGTGGTGCCATTGGGCCAAGAGTCCATGTACCCGCCTTTGCACAACATATTGCTTTGGGTCTTGCAGTTTTGCTTGGCCGTGTCGACGTCGACAGTCGCGCCATTGGAAACCAACGCCGTGTAACCGCCGAACGAATGGCCGCTGACCGCGACCTTGGTCAAATCGACCAAGCCGGTGAAATCGCCGTTGTTTGGCCCGTTGAGCTTGACCAATTCATTGTACGCAAACAGCAAATCCTTGGGCCTTTCCAGCGCCGATTGCGATTCTGTTTCCTTGGTTGCGCCAAAATCTAGCAGCGTATTGCCTTCATGATCCGGCGCCACGACGATGAAGCCGTGACTGGCCAAATACTCCGTGTAATCATAAGACTGCCAATCGATGCCCTTGAAACCGTGCGAGAACATCACCAACGGCCAAGGCCCGGGCTTGGCTGAACCCTTGTCGATGGCTTTGCCTTTGACTTTGATGATGATGGCATCGAAATACACCGCCGCATCGCCGCCCGTTTCAACAACCGGATACCAAATGCGCGTGGTGACTTTGCGTTTGCGCGATTCATCGACCCAATTTTTCACCCGCGTTCCAACCACATACGGCCCCCATTTGTCTGGCGGCGGATTTGGGCTGGGCGCGATGACGACATCGGCAGCGGCATCCGGCGCGACCATCGCGTCCTGTGCAACATCGCTTGGCGTAACAACATCGTCGCCGTTTGCGCCATCGACAGCGGCGGATCCATCGGCTGGCGCTGCGCTGTCGGCGATGGCGGACAGTGTATCATCAACCGGCGTCGTGTCGGCCGACGCCGCATCACCTTTGTTTGCGAAGGCATCGCTGCCTGTCTTGATGTCCTTGCTGCCGGCGTCCGCTGATGCCGAGCCATTTGTCGGGTCGGCAGCCGGTGAACTGCAGGCGAAAACCGACAATAAACCACATATAATCAGAGCATTGCGACCAAAGTGCCCATTGGATAATGCGATCACCGATTTTGCCCCCCAAGCGCCCGCGCGCGCAGGTGAATGTATGCGCGGGCCATTGGCGTGTCAATCGCTAAATCAGGCCAAACTTTGCAGGATTACTTGATCACGAGTTCAGGCGGCCCTTCGCTGTTCAGCGCCTGCGGCTCGGGCTCGTCGTCTATCATTTCAGGCGCTTCCACAAATGGCGGGGCAAGTTCGGAATCCACTTTGGCCACTTCAGCCCGCCCATCCTCCGCTGGCTCTGGCGGACTCAAACGCCCCGATGCGGCGGCAAATCGTTCAATCGCAGGCATCAATTTGGCTTCGGCCGCAGTTTGCAGTTCTTGCCGTTGCTGGTCGGACAAATCTTCTCGCACGACATCGCCGAGTTCGTTTTGCACGGCGGAAGTGATCGCCGTCAATCGCGTTTGCGCGTAATCCGCTGACCGGTCGCCGGGCGACAGCCTTTCCAATTCCGCAGACAGTGCATCAATTTCGTCAGCTAATCGCTCAACGGCTTGGCGGACCATGGCGACAGCGTCGGCGTGGTGTTCGGGCGTTTCGTCCTCTTCTTCAAACAGCCGTGTGACCGGCACAATGGGCGCGGGCTGTGCTTGCACAGGTGCCGGTGCGGCCTCGGCTATTTGGGACGGCAGGTTTTTCAGCGTCGGCAGTTGGCTCGGCGGCAGTTGCAACGTCAGGTCAGGGTTGGGCCGATCTGGCTTTTCGGGCGCATCTTCCAGGACCGCCTGTTGGCCCAAAGCGCCATCCACTGGCCGCACCGCCGCGGGTTCGTCGCCCAAAACCTGAATAACAATAGCGGCATTGAGCGCAACCGCCGCCGCAATAAAAAGGGGCCAACGGCAGGTGTGCAAGAATTTTAGGGCTTGTTTCGCAGTGTGTTGCATCGCAGCCTCCAGCGGGCGCGACAGCGCCGCTACAGCTATGACGCTTCAGCACCGCAAACGGTTCAACTATTTCTTGCAGGTGAGGTGCGGACTTTGCAACAACAACGCGCCCGCGATTCTGGCGATTGGCGCAACGCTACTGCGGCGCTCCACCGTCTGCCTTGCCTACACTGTCTAGCGGAATGCTCAGTTCACTCATCGCAGCCGCTACTTGCATGGCGCCGTCGCGCTGTTTCTGCCAGCTGCGGCTGCGGGTGAGGTCGTCACGGGCTCTTTCGTAATCGCGCTTTAGGGCAACAAATTGCCGCGTCGCATCGCGCAATTGCCGCACGATCGCAATGGCGACTTGCTTTTGCAAACGCAACGCAACGGAGGTCCGCGCGGCCAGCAAAGCTATAAAGGATTCACACGTTAGTACCAACGCCTTGACCGGGTAGCGCACAACAACGGAAGCAGAACGCGGCGCACCGTCGACCAAGGCCAATTGACCGACAAAATCACCGGGGCCCAAAATCGCCACGCGTTTGCGCTGAGCATCCATGGTTTTGGACACTTCGACATCGCCCGACAAGATCAGGTAACAGCAATCGCCCGGCTGTCCCTCTTTGCAAAGCACGGCCCCCTTGGCAAATTCCTGGGCGTCTGCGACCGCAGCAAGGGCTTCAAGGTCGGCAAGAGAATGGCGTCTTAGCGCGGGTACGTCGCTCAAATCAACGGTTGCCATGCACAGTTGTCCTTCTTTTGTCGTCCTTCGACCGCTGCGTCGCGCCGTGCTGCGGCACGATCACGTTGTGCGCATCGACTAAAACCGTGTAATTCGCGCCCAAAGTTTGCCCACGACCGACTTGTCCTCGCCGGCCTCGGTCACCGGCGGTGGTGCCGTTTGTTTATAGATTTGCCCAGCGTGGTAGTCGATCTTGCGCACCCGCCGTGTCAAATTCCGCGTGATTGCGCCAATCAGCGCGCAAGCTGCGCCCGGCGCGGTCGCTTCGAGCGCCGCCAAGCGCTCCTGTGTAATGACGTAAACGACGGAATCGGTCGCTGAGACGACGCGGGCCGAGCGCGGCTCCGTGTCGAGCAGGGCCATTTCACCCACAAATTCACCGCTCTGCGCGTTGCCGATCGAGGTCATCTGCCCCGTGTCGGGGTCCGTGAATTCCACGCGCAGCACGCCGTCGGCGACGATGGCCATGGACGTACCCGGCTCGCCCTGATCAAAAAGCTGTGTGTTCATCGGCAAACGCACGAGTTTGCACGCCGCAGCCAGTTGGTTTGCGTCTGGTTCTGAAATGCCGCGAAACGCCGCCATCTGTTGCAGCGCCTGGTGAATCGGCGCGGCGGCCAACGAAGTCGCCATATTGTCAACCCCTTGAAAATTCTAGCATAAACCCACGACAACCCGCAGGCTCGCGGGCGCAGGATAGCGCGCCCGGCCATTTGAGGCAAGACTAGGTGACGCGGCGGGCAGGGCGATCGCAAGAACGGTAACCATCTGACACTTTGAGAGATATTCTCAACTTTATCAGCCCTGGTTACCGCCAACCGGTGATCTGCGGACATTGGGGCGCACGGTTTGGAACACAATCGCTGAATTATTAAAAGTATTTTCTGA
>CAMDBH010000035.1 GCA_945889325.1 Klebsiella pneumoniae | reverse complement strand
TGTAGCGGGGGAATTTTATTCCCACGCGTCGCCAGCGGACCCATTTTTCTTCGCACATTCAATATATTTGACGATATCGCACGCGACCCGTCGATCGATCCCGGCGCAATAGGCCGCCACGGAGACTGATCGTTCTTGCGATAGCCCTGTGCGCGACCTGCCGCACATGTAGCCGCGGAAGGCACACCTCGCGCCGCAGCCAATTTAGCCTCGCCGACCCAACTATCTGAAACCTCGGGCTATAGCGAAACTGCGCCACTTGGCACGCTAGTTGCATTACATCCAAACGGGTCTTAAATGACACCGATGCTCACCGCAACGCTGAGCTAATTCGCACAGGTTTCCATGGAATCCGGGCGAGTTGTGCAGGGTCAACCTGCACAACTCGCCGTGCACTTTTCTAGGCATAATCGGTGCGGTAGAGAACGAACTGGCAAAGGATTTGGGCTCCCTCCGGCTTTCACCTCCGGGGACGATCTGAGCTCGAAAGCGCAACAGTCGGCAAACTCGGCGGCAAGACGCCTGCGCCCACGTTGCGCTTGGACGAATCCGTTTGTGCTGGAAAGCCCTTGGTGTCTGTGTTCGTCAAACATTGGGACCTGCCAACGGCAGCGATCCTTAGGGAGAAGGTTCATGAAAAATACATTTAGTTACACGAGTTTGCTCGGTGTCTCGACGCTTATCGGCTGCGGTGCAGTCAGTTCCAATGCCCGCAATGAGTCGACCACAGCGGCCATTCGCGCCGCCGAAGAAGTGGGGGCTCAAAGCGTGCCGCGCGCGGCATTGCACCTGCAAATGGCCAAGGAGGAATCCGAACAGGCCAAGGCTCTGACGGCAAAGGGCGAAAAAGAGGAAGCCCAATCGCTGCTGCTGCGCGCAGAAGCGGACGCCAACTTGGCCGTCATGCTGTCGCGTGAAGATGCTGAACGCACGGAGTCCGCAAACGCGCTCAAGCGCGTGCAGGCGCAACGTTCGGGCAATCTGATTGATTAGCCCATTTGATCGCCAACCAACGGTTTCCGTTGGCCATGTAGCGTTGCGACCATCGGTCGCCAACTGTTGAACCACAAGACAAGGAAAAAACCATGAATGCTTTCAAAGCCATCACCGTAGCCCTTTTCAGCATCGCGCTGAGCAGTTGTGCCGCGGTCGTGCCCCAAGAATTGGCGGGAGCCCGCCACGCCTTCCAGCGCGCCAGCAATGGTCCCGCCGCGCGCTTGACCCCCGCTGAACTGCACAAGGCCGAAGAAGCCTTGCGCGAAGCAGAACTGGCGTTTTCGCGCGAGCCCAAGGCGTACCATACGCGCGATTTGGCTTATGTCGCGGAACGCAAGGCACAGATGGCCGAAGCTGCGGCCAACGTCGCTCAAGAACAACAGAATTCAGCCAAATCCAAACAGGAATACAACGATCAGCAGGGCCGAAACCTGGAGCAGTCGCGCAAAGACTTGGACCAGTCAAAGTCGGCAAATGACAAGTCGAATCAGCAGCTAGCTGCCGAAAAACAGCAACTGGCTGCGGAAAAAAAGGCCCGGGCGGAAGATGAAAAACACGCAGCCGACATGCGTGGTGCCGCGGCTGGGCAACTGGCCGATGAAAAAGCGGGCCGCGAGCAAGCGGAAAAGCGCGCGGCAGAAGCCCAAGCGGCACTGGCCAAAATGAGTGAAGTGAAACAAGAACCGCGCGGGATGGTGATTACTTTGTCGGGCAGTGTGTTGTTCGCGTCGGACAAGGCTATCCTTTTGCCCGAAGCGCAGGCGCGTTTGAGCCAAGTGGCCGCGGCGCTGCTTACGACCAAGGAGAGGACTATTGTGGTCGAAGGGCATTCGGATTCGCGCGGTTCAGAAGATCACAACTTGGATTTGTCGCAGCGTCGAGCCGAAGCAGTGCGCAGCTTTATCGTGTCCAAAGGTTATGAGCCGGACCGCATCACCGCGCGCGGCATGGGCAAAGGCCGTCCAATTGCCGACAACGGCACCGCCGAAGGCCGCGCCAACAACCGCCGCGTTGAAATTGTCATCGCCAATGAAACCGCGCAGAACGGGCGGTAGCCCCTACTCAGCAGCTGTGAAATGGATATTTCACAGCCTCTGAGTTTCGCAAGCGGGCGTTCGCGCACGCTTGCCCACGCCCGCGAGCGCGCCTATAGTGAAGCCAGCGGTTGCAAATGAGCAGCCGCTGGCTTTCTAAGAGGGTGTATTCAAAATGGCGACATCGCGAGGTTCAAGAGGCTGTTCGCAGATCGCGAGCGCGCCCGGAGCGACCGACCGAGCCGTACTGATGTGCGGCGACCGAGGGAGTGAGGACGTAAGCCGCGAGATGTGCAGCATCTTGGACCGCAGCCGGCGACAATTTGAATACACCCTATATAGAAACTTGGGGGCGCGCCGCCCCCAAACCCCCCGGCAGCCCGCATCCGCGGCCTGCATGCAGCCTGCCGCACTGCTGTTTCGTCCATCGAGGGTGCCGACCGCGGCGGCATGCTGCATCTCTTAGCGCATCGGCACAGCGAGGTAAGCGCGCTGACCTTCGCGAATCACCAGCAATACGGCGTGATCTTTGGCCGCTGCCAGCGCCCGCTGAAAATCTGCCACGTTGTTCAACGGCTGGCGGTTGATCTCCACCAACACGTCGCCGCGCTGCAGGCCGGTTTGCGATGCCGGCGTATTTTCAACAACTTCTGCAACGATCACACCCGGCACCTGGGCCGGCATCTGCAGTTTGGCACGCAAAGTTTCCGTCAGCGGGCCGACGGTCAAACCCTGCAAACCGCCACCGCTTTTTACTTCGGCCAGCGGCGCCGCAGGCTGTTCGGCCAGTGAAACTTCCAGTTTCATCAGGTTCTTATCGCGCAGCAGTTCAATCATCAGCTTGGTTTGCGGCGGACGCGTCGCCACGATGGTGCGCAACCGCCGCGTCGAGTCCATCACCTGATCGCCTATTTTCAGCAAAACATCGCCGGGATGCAGACCGGCAAGTTCGGCAGGACTGCCCGGTGCCAGCGAATGGACCAAGATGCCGTAAGACTGCCCGGGCGCGAATTCACTGCGCAATGATTCATCCAAATCTTGCGCGCCGATTCCGAGCCAACCGCGTGAGATACGGCCATTTTTCAGCAGACTCTCCATGACAGTGCGGGCGATATTGGCCGGAATCGCAAACCCGACGCCTTGGCTGCCGCCAGTTGATGAGGCGATCGCTGTGTTGATGCCGATGAGTTCTCCGCGCAAATTCACCAGGGCTCCACCAGAGTTACCCGGATTGATTGCCGCATCTGTTTGAATGAAGTCCTCGTAATCCACCTGACCGACGTCGACGCGGCCTTTGGCCGAGACAATGCCCATGGTCACCGTTTGCGTCAGGCCAAACGGGCTGCCGATCGCCAGCACGATTTCGCCAAGGCGGCTTTTGTCCGAATCCGCTAGGGCCAGCGGTTGTAACCCCTGGGTAGTTTCAGGCACTTGCAGCACAGCGACGTCGCTTTGAGGATCGGCGCCGAGCAAGCGCGCTTCGACTTCGCGGCCGTCGCTCAGCTTGACGCGGATGGTGCTTGCGCGATCGATAACGTGCAGATTGGTTAAAATAACGCCGCGGGCGCTGACAATGACGCCAGAGCCCAGCGAGTTCTCCACATGTTCGGCGTTCAAACGCAAGCCGTGAAACTGGCGATAGTAGAATTCTTCCGGTGAGTTATACAGCCGCTGTTTGACCAATCGCGTCGTTGAAATGTTGACAACGCTTTTCACCGTTTGTTCGGCAACGTCGGAAACCACCGATAGTCCGGATGAATCAGCCGTGCGCAGCGCCAAGGGCGCGGCGACGGCTGCCGGCTGGGGCGGCGCCGCCGCGGGTTTGGCGTTTGGCCGCGCAACGGGAGCGCGCTGGGGCGAACAGGCGCAGCCAATGGCGGCCGCGATCAGCCAACCTGCGGAATTTAATCGGCGATTAATACCGCTGCCAAGCAAACGCGACACGCGACCTCCGACGAAGGATCGGCCAAAGCCGTGGTGGCGCAACGGCGCAAGATGGCAAACACGCCTAGCCGCAGACAATTCCCTCCGTCAACTGACGGCGGTGGCCAAGCGCAGCATGGCCGCACGCACATCATCGGGCTGCGGCACGCTATTTTGCTCATAACCCCAAGCCAGACCTACACCTGGGACATCGACACCAGCGAGCAATTCGGGCTTAATTTCAAGGCTATAAAAACATTCGTCCATGACGCGCCGAATCACGTGCTCGCCGAAATTGGTCACTTCGGTGTCCTCATTGACCACAAGCAAACGCCCTGTTTTTTCAACGGATTGCTTGAGTGCCGGCAAATCAAATGGATACAGGGTCCGCAGATCAATGACTTCGATGTCAAGCTGTGCGCTGTCGTGCAGTTCGTCGGCCATCGCCTTGCAAATCGGCAACATGCGGCCGTAACTGACCACCGTGAGTTGCTGACCTGCACGCACGATACGGGCCTCGCCAATCGGCACGCTAAAGTCTTGCATTTCAGGCCATTGGGGCTGCCAATCGCTGCGGTCGCCCAAAGGCGCGTTGATCATGGCGTTGAGCGTTTTCTCGTCCTCCGGTTCGCCGGGGATCAAGTCTTCACCCTTGGCGCGCATCAGCGCTTTGGGCGCGAAAAACATCACGGGGTTCGGCTCTTTGATCGCCGAAAGCATCAAACCGTAGGCCTCTTTGGCATTGGACGGCATCACAACTTTCCAGCCTTGGATGTGCGTCATCATGCTTTCAAAACTGTGCGAATGGTACATTGAGCCGTGAATACCAGATCCTACGGGTGTCATCACCACCAGCGGCACATTGTATTCGCCGGCACTGGACCAGTGGGCATTTCCACAAAGCTTTAGCAAATCCACGACGTTGTAGATATAATCACAGAACTGAATTTCGGCTACCGGTTTGCCGCCCGCATAGGCGATGCCGAGCGCCATCCCGATGATGCCGCGCTCATCAAGCGGCGTATTCCAAGCGGTTTTCAGGCCTTGCGTGGCGGTGAACACGCCCCCTAGCGGCGCGCCAACGTCCTCACCAAAAATGTCAGTTACGCCCAAATGGGTTTCGCCATAATGCAACGCCAATCGGATCGCTTGAGCGAGATTTGCCATGGATTACGCCTCCCCACCCAGATCAGCATCGACTGGCGCATCGCTTGGCACATAGAAAATATGCTCCATCACGTTGCTTTTGTCCGGCATGGGCTCGGCGATCACCCGCGGCAGGGCATCGGAGAGCAGGTTCTGCCATTTCTGCGTTACCGTGTCGATCTCAGCCTGGGTCATCAGGTTTTCCTTGAGCAGGCGTGCTTCAAAATCGACCAAGCAATCCGGTTCGGCCAAGCGCTGCGCCCCCGATGACGACGAATGCCCGTAAAGGCGCGAAACATTGCCTTGCAAACAGAACGGCTTGCGTTCATTTCGCACGTAGTCCATCGCGGCGGCCAGCGCTTCATACGCCGCCACCGGATCATTGCCATCGACAACAGCGGTCTTGACGCCGTACGGTTCGCCGCGTTGTGCCAAATTCACGTTTGATTGCACTTGGTTGGCGGGCGTCGAGATGCCCCAATGATTTTGCGCCACCAACATCAGCACCGGCAGTTCTTGTCCGGGGCGGGTCGACCAATTGAAACAAGACGTGAAATCGCCTTCGGCCGTGCCGGCGTCGCCGCCATTGACGATGGAAATGCCCGTTCCGCCATGGCGTTTTTGCACCCAAGCCGTGCCAGGCGCCATGATGTACTGCGTTTCGATCGTCGGCGTCACGGGCACGACGTTCCAACGCTTGATCGCAAAATGATTAACAAAATTACGGCCTTTTGAATACGGGTCGGTCGCAGTCGCGCGCATTTGGCGCAGGATGTCGATCGGTTCACCGCCCATGGCCAAAATCACCGAACTGGAGCGATAGTGTAGGTGCAAGTAGTCGAAATCAGGACCATAACCTTTCTTGACCAGCATTCCGAGCGCCACGCCCCACGCTTCCTCACCGGGACCGCCGATCCAAAAATAACCGTGGCCGGTGCGCATCATGCGGATGAGCATCTCTTCGGTGCTGCGCGCCTTGACCATTAGGTCATGCATTTGCACCAGCAACGCCTGCGAGATCGGCGGCGAAGTATGCCGACCATCGAGATTTTTTTGCGAACTCACCATCAAATGCCTCTGCCGCAGCACCAAAAGGCCCGCGCGCTGCGCGTTATAGACGAAGTTCATTGCTTTGGGCAGTACCTGATTGCCGCCATTGACAGGCGGACGCCGTCGCATACGCTGCGCGCCCAAGGAGTGCCAATGAGTTTAAGTTTTTCTATGTTGACCGCTGAATGGCCCGATTTCGCGTGCACGACACTTGAAAAATTGGATACACCGTGGAAAATTCAGCAATTTCTCGATGCAACGCCTTATAGTACAGAGCCGATTTATCGCTCGCCGCTGTCGGTTTTGCGCGATCGCCGCGCACATTGTTTTGATGGCGCGCTGTTGGCGGCCGCTGCGTTGCGTCGGTTGGGCCAACGTCCGCTGATTGTGGATATGCGCGCCCACAACGACGACGACCACGTGCTTGCAATCTTCAAGCAAAACGGCCATTTCGGCGCGATCGCCAAGTCCAACACCACGGTGCTGCGCTTTCGCGAACCGGTATATCGCTCGGTGCGCGAAATGATCATGTCCTATTTCGATCTGTACTATAATCTCAATGGCGACAAGGCGTTGCGCGAATATTCACGGCCCGTGGATTTGACCGTCTACGACAAAATTCACTGGATGTCGCGCGACGTGGATCTGGAGCAGATCGCGGAACGACTAGATAAAGTGAAACATTTTTCGATTATGACCGCTGCGATGATTGCCAACCTGTCGCCGGTCGACAAAAAACTTTACGACGCCGGTTTGATGGGCGCGGATGACGCGGGGCTCTTTAAGCCGAAATAACACAAAGGTCAAGCCGAAATCAGCGAATTATTTGGCTTATTTGCCCAAGCCAAAGTAGGCGCGCGCCGCAGCTTCAAAGCCTTCGGCCGTGTTGCCGCGCTGGACCTGAAATTTCACGCCATTCATGTAGATCGAAGGGGTGCCGCTCACGCCGACGTTGCGGCCTTCATTGGCATCGCGAGAGATGATATCGCGGCCGACACCCTTGTCCAAATCAGCTTTAAATTTAGCTACATCTAGCCCGATATCCTGCGCATACTGCTCCAACTGCGGCCGGTCCAGCGCCTGCTGATTGGCATACAATTTGTCGTGGTATTCCCAAAACTTGCCTTGTGCCATAGCCGCCATCGACGCCTCTGAAGCCATTTGCGCGTGATCGTGGATGTCCAACGGCATGTGCTTGTAGACAATGCGAACATCATTAGGAAATTTTTGCTGAAATTCGTGCAGCGGTTGCGCCACCTTGCTGCAAAAAGGGCACTGAAAATCTTCATAGACCTCGACTTCGATCTTGGCCGTTTTAGGACCCAGCATCGGGCTGCCCGTCGTATCGATCTTATTGGGCGTGCTGCCCATTTGCTCAAAGAACTTGCCGCCCCTGATCGCATCATCATACAAAGTCGCGACGTTCTGCCCGTTCTTGACCTTTTCTTTGGCCTTTACCAACTGTTCGTCGATCAAAGCCTTTAACTGTTCAAGCTTTTTGGGCGGCGCCATGCGCACGCCGTTGGCCATGGCGTTGGGATAGGTGTTGGCCGCCACTTCATTGGCCAGCAAACTGTCGCGCATGATCTGCGTGCGAAACTTACCGGAATCCACATCCTTCTTGAACTTTGCCATGTCGCAACCGACTTCTTGCGCCGTTGCTTCCAGAGTCGCGCGCGAAATGGCCGGATTCTTCAACTGCTTGCTCAAGAATTGCCAGAACTTGCCCTGGGCATTGGCCGCTAACGCGGCTTCGGAACCGAGCATCGCGTCCGGATGCGGCGACGGGATTACTTTGTGCTTGAAGCGCACTTGGATCTTGTCGCCGTAGGTTTTGATGATCTCGTCGATCGCTGGCGCGAACTCGGCGCTTTCCTGATTGCCAAATGCGCCAAAGACAACGACTTTTACCAAAGCGCTATCCGGACCCTTCTTGGCGTCGTCCGGTTCGATTTTGGCCCGCCAGATCTGGTTTGGATCCGAGGGCGCGTTGTTTTGCGCCGGTGCTGGCGTCGGTGCTGCGGCCGCCTGCGTCGGGGCAGGCGCTGCCGAAGTGGGCGCAGGCGTTGGCGTTGGTGCAGGTGTTGCCGCTGCCGCTTCAGGTGCATTGGCGGCAACGGCGGCCGGTGCCGCCGCGGCGGGCGGCACGGCGCTGGCGGCTGTTGGCCGACCGGACATGCGGCCCCAGCCGTAACCGATGATAAAGACAACCAAAAAGAAAATGATCACGTGTTCGCGCTTCATGCTTCCTCAAATTAAAGTCGTTAAACGGCACCTAGGCTGCCCACGGCGCAGCGCGCAAAAGGATAGGACGCAACGGCAAATGCGGCAACACCGGTACGCGCACTTGCCAACATTTCGCGGATGCCGTGGCCGCTATTTTTTCGTACTCCGAATATCTTCCGTAATCACACAAACTTGCTCAACCATATGTCCGACTTGGCGCACCCTTCCACCGCGGCGCGCCACGACTTCACTGCCCAACACGCCCTTGCCCTGCGGCTGACTTTGCGCCTCGCGCAACCTGTCCAGCGCTTCGGCCCTTGTGGCAAAAACCTCAACATCGCGCACCATCCGCCGCGGCACTTGATAGACGACGCGCTCGCCGACACGAAAAACCAACGACTCGCCGATCAATTCCATTGTGTCGGCTTCCACGCCATGGGCGTTGGAAAAGCCGAATTTGGCGTTGAGCATCAAAGCGTAACCGGGCATTTGAGTACCATTGGGCATGAAGTTGGCCCAAACTAGCGTAAGGTGTTTTCGCCCGCGCGCAAGCGTTTGCGCGATTGCCGCATCTCGGTTAAGTATTCAG
This sequence comes from Klebsiella pneumoniae, assembly GCA_945889325.1. Lineage (GTDB taxonomy): Bacteria > Myxococcota_A > UBA9042 > UBA9042 > UBA9042 > CAMDBH01. Next base: position 24,929 of record CAMDBH010000035.1, on the reverse strand, counting down.
GCGATTTGCAGGGGTGCGCGCAGGTGACGGATTTGCTAGTTCACGAACTGACGGCGGGCCACAATGCTGGGCCAATCGGCATCGCGCTGGCGGTCGCGTTTCTGCTGGCCAGCGCGTCCCTGTTGCCGCCGGGCGATCGCAAGCGTCTGCGCACGCCGTTGTTGTTGCTGTTGGGCTACTTTGCGGTCGCCGGTGCGCGTTCGCTGCTGCCGCTGGACGATGTTACGCGCAAGCCGCTGACGATTATCTCCATTTTCCTGCTTTGGGGGTGTGTCGGCCACGCCGGGCTGCTTCTGTGGCTGGACGTGATACTCGGCCGCCGGCTGGCGATGCCGCTGCCGCGAATTTTCCGCGATATTATTCAGCTAATCGTGTATGCAGTCGTCGTGATGGCCACGATGAACGCCGCTGGCGTTGAGCCCGGTTCGCTGCTGGCCGGCTCGGCCTTGGTGACGGCCGTTATCGGTTTGTCGCTGCAAGACACGCTGGGCAATGTGTTCGCCGGCTTGTCGATTCAGGCCCAGCGACCATTTGAAGTTGGCGATTTTATTCAACTTGCGGATAGTCCAGAGCCACTGGGCTGCGTGATCGAGATCAACTGGCGGGCGACCAAATTGGTGACCAACGATCAAGTCGAAATCATCGTGCCCAACGGCACGATCGCCAGAGCGTCGATCCGCAATTTGTCTAAGCCTGCTAAAGTGTTGCGGCGCAGCATCCAAGTGCATGCTGCCTACGCTTTTTCGCCTGATCACGTGCGAGAAGTCCTGCTCAAGGCGATCTTGGACGCACCCGGCATTTTGCGCGAGCCCAAACCCACCGTGATTGTGAGGGAATTTGACCCAGACGGCGCGGCCTACGTGCTGCGCTATTTTATGGAAGCCAGTGAACACATTCACGTCATGGACAGCATGGTCCGCGAACGCATTTGGTACGGCTTTCGCCGCGCGGGAATCGACATTCCGTATGCGCAGCGCGACGTGCACATGTATCAAATTCCCGTTGAAGATCAGGCGCAAACACGCGCCATGCATATATCGCGCCGCCAGCACGATTTGCGGCGCGTCGACCTTTTCGATGCCGTGTCGGACGAACTGCTGGGCGAACTGGCCGAATCGATTCACACCCGTCGCTACGCGCCCAACGAAATCATCTTGCGCCGCGGCGACGAGGGCGATCAATTGTTCATCATTGAGCACGGTGAAGTCGCGATTTCCATTGAGCAAGATGACGGGCAGCAAATTGAAATTGCGCGCTTGGGCAAAGGCAAATTCTTCGGCGAAATGTCGTTGATGACCGGCGCCAAACGCACTGCAACCGTCAAATCAACCCGTGAATGCGCGTTGCTGGTCGTCGGCAAAGGCGATTTTCAGAGTATTTTGCACAAGGCCCCTGAAATTGCTGAACGGATCAGCGCTACATTGGCCAAACGCCAAGCGCAGATGCACCAGACCACGACCGGGATGCAGCAGACCGCGCAAATTCAGCAGTCGCAAAGCGGGATTATTTTGCAGAAGATCAAGGACTTCTTTTCGCTCAGGTAGGCGCAGTCGGCAGGCCGCGTTGCAGCCAAGCTTTCCAGCCGCCGGTGAGTGAAAACACGTTGGTGTAGCCCATCTTCTGGGCGTTATCCGCGGCGAGCGCAGAGCGAAAGCCGCCACCGCAATACAACACCAACAGTTCCTGTTTGTCGGGCACTTGGCCAACGATGTCGCGTTCTAGCACGCCGCGCCCCAAATGCTCAGCGCCAGCGGCGTGCGCAGCGCGCCATTCGTCATCTTCGCGCACATCGATCAGGCGAAATACCTTGTTATCGAGCATGAATTGCGCCACTTGGTCCACGCTGATTTCCCGCACCCGTGACTTGGCGTCGTCTACTAGCACCTCGAATTCTGCTGAATGACGCACAATTTCCCCCGTTGTATTCGCAATGTTTCTCGATTCTAGCCGGTTTTGACTTGTTCGTCACGCTTGAAGTTTGCCAGAACGTATGGCAACAATTGCCCGCGCTTTTGGCGCAGGAGACGCAGATGCCCGATCATCCAAATGAAATTGAAAGTTTGCGCCCTCTGCTGCAGGCGCTGCCCGGCACCGCTTACTTGCTGGACAAAACTGGCCAAGTGCTTGAGCAAAACACCGTCGATCTGGCGTTGCGCAAACGCCTGCCGGCCGACAGCCGCGGCCAGAATTTTTTCGTCGGCGTGATCGCAGGCGGCGGCACGCCGGAGTTGGGCGGTGCGTTTTATGCGGCGATGGCCGACGCACAAGCCAGCCTGGACGTCGATTTGGATTGGCGGTTGTCCAGCCAAGGCGGCCAAGACGTCCGTATCCGCCTGCGCAAGGTCGCCGCCACCACCACTGGCGATGTCTTGGGCCTTGCGATCGTCGAAGATGCTACGCGCCAAAAAACCACCGAGCGCGCGCTGTCAGCCGCAATGGGCGAGGGCCGTGACGAGCACATGCACGATCCGGTCACGCGCATGTTCAGCCGCGCGCAGTTCGATTTTTTGGTTCCGATCGAATTGCGCCGAGCCCAGCGTTACGGCTACCAGACTTCGCTTTTGGCCGTCGATCTGCTGCCTGGGGCGCTGAGCGACGATGCGCTGCGCGCAGCTACTGCTTGTACTATCAGCTGCTTACGCCAGAGCGATTTTTGCTTTCGCTTCAGCGGTTCGCGCTTTTACGTCCTGCTGACCCACACCGATGCCGCGGGCGCAGAGATTGCCGGTCAGCGGATTGGGATTTCATTGCACAAATTGCTCGGCCAGCCGAATTCGGTTTTGGGGATGAACCACGCCAGTACGACTTATGCGCTGGCCGTTGGCCAAACCAATTTTTTGCAAGCGAGCTTGAATTTGCTCAAAGAAGTGGAGCGCAAGTTGGCGCTAGTTGCGAAGTGAGCTTTCATGTTTTTACCGCCTGGCGCACCCATAAACCCTGCGACAGGCAAAGCACAGCCGCCGCGGCACCCCAAGCTGGGCTGACAAAGACGCCAACGCCAACCGTCACGAGCACAAGGCGAAGTGATTCCGCGTACATACGCCACGGCTTGCTTTCCAGCAAACCGCCCCACGTCCACAACGACAGCCAGATGAGCAGCGCCAGCGAGCAGCGCAGCGGCCAACTCAAATGGTCGGCGCGGGAGATCAACAACGCCACTGCTGCCGCAACCAACAGAAATTGCATGAGAAGGTAGCGCCGCAGCGGGGCGGAAACGGGTACGCTGTAACGTACAAAAGTTTGGGGCGTCACTTCCGGCGGCGGCGGATATTGCGGCAGATCGGCAGGGAGCCAATAGGGAGGTTGCCAAAAGATCGCGATCTTGTCGCGCCAATGCTGGGTCTGGCCGGCGATTTTAAACAGCGCGACCCAATGGTGAAAATTGACCCAAATGGGGTTGAAGCTGTGCAGCGGCTTAACTAGGCCATACACCACAGGTTCCTTTTCCGCGATGTAGGTGCCGAACAGGCGGTCCCACACGATCAAGATCGCCGCGTAATTCTTGTCCAAGTATTGTGGATTGATGGCGTGGTGGACGCGGTGGTGCATCGGAGCGTTAAAAAGCAGTTCAAACGGCCCCATGCGGTCAATAAGCTGTGTATGGATCCAGAATTGATACAAAGTCGAAAATGTGATCGTTGTCGCAATCACGCCTAGATGAAAACCGAGCAACGCCAGCGGCAAATAAAATGGCGTAGCCGTAATCGACGTAAACCACGCTTGGCGCAGGGCCACGGCTAAATTGTAGTCCTCACTTTGGTGATGAACGATGTGCGCTGCCCATAACCAATTGATTTCATGGCTCCATCGATGCCACCAGTAGTAAGCAAAATCGACCAGGACAAACGACGCGACCCAAGTCCAGACGCTGTCGCTGGGCAGCGATGCGATGCGGTAGTTGTCAAAAATATAAATAAAACCAAAGGCTAATCCGACTTTGATAAGCGCATTCCACGCCTGCGAACCGATGCCACACGCCAGGTCGATGAGGGCGTCGTCGGTGCGATAGACCGTCAAGCCACGGCGCCGAGACACGACGATTTCAGCAATAATCAGCACAAAGAAAACGGGGATCGACAAGGCGATGTAACTCTGGTCCATGGTGCCCCAACGCGCTGACAGCGCGCTCAAAGCGTAATCGGCACCGCGTCGGCGTACAAGCGCCGAAAACCGCTTGTTGGCCTTGGACGAATGCAAAAGTTTCGTCTAAACTCCGCCGCGCGCGCCGCCATGGTCTGCGCAATTACCGGAGTCCGCCGATGTCCTTGCGCTCGCTTATGCCCAAATTTACACGCCAATTCTCTTTTCTGACCTTGATTGCGCTGGCGGTCGGTTGCCAGACGCAAACGACGCCAGATCCGCAAAGCGGCGTTTTTGGCAAAGTGGCCGTGCCGGAATGCACCGCCGATAGCGACTGTGTGTCCGTTGGCCCTTGTGGTCAGGCGACTTGCGTTGCCAATGTTTGCAAAGCCGGACTTAAGGCCGAGGGCAGCCCGTGCAACGACGGCAATGCCTGCAACGCCGCGGATAAATGCGGAAAAGACGGTCAATGCGTTGGCGACAAATCGAGCAAGAAGTGCGACGACAGCGATGTTTGCACCGTCGACGGCTGCGATCCCGCGATCGGCTGCGTGTACACGGTAACGCCTGCGAAATGCGACGACCTCAACGACTGCACCACCGACACCTGCGATAAGGTCGCGGGATGCAAGCATGAAAACAACACGGCACCTTGCGATGACAGCGACGGCTGCACGATCGCGGACGCCTGCAAAGCGGGCAAATGCGCCGGCGGTGGCGCCAAAGTTTGCGACGACAAGAACCCGTGCACTGACGATTTGTGTGATAAAGCAATTGGTTGTACCGGCAAGAACAACACGATCGACTGCGATGACGGCAACCTCTGCACCAAAGGCGACAGTTGTTTGGACGGTTTGTGCCGGGCCGGCAAGCCGCTGGACTGCGACGACAGCAATGGCTGCACGAGCGATGCCTGCGATGCCAAAAAAGGCTGCACAAACACAGCGCTAACCGGCACGGCGTGTGACGATGCTGACGCTTGCACGGCCAAGGACGCCTGCAGCACTTTTGCGGGACCCGCAAAGTGCGTTGGCGCACCGGTCGATTGCGATGACAAAAACGCTTGCACAGACGACAGTTGCGACAAGGCCAAAGGCTGCAAACACGCCAACAACGCGGCCAAATGCGACGACGGCAGCTTGTGCACGGAAGGGGACGTCTGTGCGCTCGGCGCCTGCGTGGCCGGCAAAGCCAAGAACTGCGACGACGGCAACGTTTGCACGGCCGACAGTTGCAGCCCCAAAGAGGGCTGCCAACTCGCGGCGGCGGCCAGTGCGTGCGACGACGCCAATGCGTGCACCAGCGGTGACGCCTGCAAAGACAGCGCTTGTGTCGCCGGAGCGCTTGACAACTGTGACGATGGTAATCCTTGCACCACGGACAGTTGTGCGCCGATCGGCGGCTGCAAACATGAAAACAACACGGCGCCCTGCGACGACAAGAACCCCGCGACCAACAACGACGTGTGCAGCGCGGGTGCGTGCGGCGGCGTGATTCCGCCCACTTGCGAAGGCATGTGCGACAAAGTTCAGGCATCCTGCGGTGATAGCGGGCCCAACAGCCAGTTTGCCAGCAAGGCCGCATGCGTAGATTTCTGCAAGAATTTGGGCAAATATCCGCTGGGCAAAACCGGCGACGTATCAGGCAACAGCGTCGGCTGCCGCACGTACCACGCGGGCGTTGCGGGCAAGGACGCAGCTTCGGCCACGCTGCACTGCCCGCACACCGGAAAATTCGGAGGCAGCACTTGCGGCACACCTTGTGAGAATTACTGCAATATGACCCAGAGCAACTGCACCGGCGTCAGTGAGTTGTACAAGAATCCGGGCGATTGCAATTCCACGTGTGTCAAGCAGACCGTCGGCACCGACAGCAGCGCGGTTGAAGGCAATACCCTGATGTGCATGATGAATCATGTGGCGTTGGCCGGCAAAGACGCTGTGACCGCGGGCAACGAATGCCCAAGTGGTGGCATTCCCAACACTTTGGGCGGCAAATGTGTTGCAGCGGCTACTTGCGACGACAAGATCAAGAATGGCAATGAAAACGACGTAGATTGCGGCGGCAGTTGCCCGTTGAAATGCGGCGACACCAAAGGCTGCGGCTTGGGCACCGACTGCGTGAGCGGCGTTTGTACGTTGGGCAAATGCCAGGCACCTGCTTGTAATGACAAACTTAAGAACGGCAATGAAACGGACACCGACTGCGGCGGCACTTGCGGCGCGACGTGTGCCTTGCTTGCCAAATGCGCGATCGACAACGATTGCGCCAGCAAGAATTGCGCCGCCAAGATTTGCGCCGCCGCCGTGGTGTTGCCTAAGACTTACAAGGTCGTAGCGAGCGATTTCAAATTCACGCCCGCCGACCTAGCCATCGCCGCAGGCGACAGCGTTGAATTCACGACGCCCGGCAACCACAACGTGGTTGAAGTCGACAAGGCAACTTGGGATGCGTCGGGCAGCACACCGAAAAATGGCGGTTTTTCAGTGGGCTTTGGCGCGGTTAAGACGATCGCGTTTCCGGCGGCGGGCGTTTACTACTACGTCTGCTCGCCGCATGCCGGCATGGGCATGATAGGCAAGGTTACTGTCCAGTGAGGTTTTGCCTCTCAAAAACGATGCAAGCGCTCCACCGTGCGCACCAACTCACGGCCAAGTCGATCTAGTTGCTCTGCCACAGCGGGCTTGAGAATTTGCCCCGTCGCATCAAACACTTGGCTGGCGTTGTCGATCGGCACGACCAGCGGCAGCGTCAAGCCGCGCAGCGCGCGCACGATAAATTCCATCGTGTTAATCGCCTGCAGGCCATGTGTGCCACCTGCCGTGCAGATCAGGCCCACGACTTTGTCCGTTAAATAAGGCGGTTGATGCGTACCGAGCAATTCGAGCCAATCCATCGCGTTTTTGAAAGCGCCGCTCACAGTGCCGTGATAAAGCGGACTTGACCAAAGCAAGCCGTGCGCTTGCGCCACGGCCTCATTCAACTGCAGCGCGGCGGGCGGCGGCGTCAAGCCCCAAGTGTAAAGCGGCAGGTCGAGTTCACGGATATCGAGCATTTGCACGGCGGCGCCCGCGCGCCCGCACGCATCCAAGGCGTGTTTGAGCGCATCGAGGCTGTTCGAACGCGGTTCCAAAGCGCCGCCGATGCCGACGATGCGAATTTGGCCCGCTCTACCCGCAGGGCGCTGATCTGCGTTCATTAGAAGCGCATCCCCCATTTCGCCCGCCACGTAAACCAGCGCCAAGTCAGCACTACGGCGGCACCCAGACCCAGCAGCACAAGAAAAAAGGTCCCGCCGGTGAACCAGCGCTCGGCCATCCAGCCGGTGAAGCCCCAACCGCCCACGGCCATCCAACCGCGCTTGGTGGCCTCTTTCTTTTGTGGAATCATAACTTCGCCCATTTCTCACCTCCAAAATCTGCCAAAGCGTAATCGGCGGACCGCGGAAAGTCTACTGCCTTGACCGTTGCTGCCATGAATGCGACGCTGCTTTTCGCCACGCACCTTCCCAAACCGCTGGCGCTGTGATGAACGATGCCACGCTGCTTGGGTCTGTTTTTGCCGCTGTCGATCGCATGTTCAGTCATGTTCACGACCAGTTGTGCGCAGAAACCCCAAGAAGGCGTGATGCCGGCCAGCCAGCACGCGGCGGTGCTGCCCCCCAACGGCGTCGATTTGCGCTTGCTGCCTGCGGACTTGCCTGGCGGTGTGACCAAGCTGAGTCTGTACGTCACGCCGTTTAACGGCCGCGAGGAGTTGGCCAAGCAACTGCAACCGCTGGCGGCCCATCTCACCCAAGTCCTTGGATTACCAATCGATGTCAGCGTCGCGGCCAGTTATGGCAGCCTCGTGGACGACATGGTGGCCAAACGCGTCGACATCGCGCTGTTTTCACCGTTGTCCTACGTGCTCGCCCGTGAAAAAGATCCAGGAATTCATTTGCTTGCCCGCACATTGACGCTGGGCGCGATCGATTACGCGTCGTACATCGTGGTGCGCAGCGACGACAAGGCAGAAACGTTGCGAGATCTAAAAGGCCGCACAATTGCGCTGGTTGATGAGATGTCGACAGCAGGCTACCTTTTTCCGCTGGCCGCGTTGCGTCAGGCGGGTATGGCGCCAGGTCTTGATATTCACACTAAATTTCTCGGCAGCCACATCAAGGCGCTGCACGCGGTGATGGCTGGTCAAGTGGACGCGGCGGCGATCTCGTCGGGCGTGCTGACGCTGTCGCGTGAGACGTGGGCCGGCGTGCCCGACCTCGCCAGCGTACGCATTTTGCACCACGCGGGGCGTATACCGTACGACGCGCTGTGCGCCCGCGCCGACCTGCCGCGCAGCGGCGCGCAAAAATTGGCGTGGGCTTTTCAAGGCTTAAACACATCCACCCGCGTCGGTCGCGCCGTCTTGAGCCATACCGAAGGCATGACCGGCTGGATCGCCGCCCAAGATCCTGATTACGATGGCATTCGTCGCGTCCTCAAACAGATTCGCGGCCAGAATGCGCCGCACGACGATCGGTTGGGGGCGCATGATCAGTAACCCCGAATTGCCGCTTATTCAGCGTATTCGCTTGTCGTCTCCCAGTATTGGGATGCGTCTGGCGCTGTCGGTCGGTGTGACGATTTTTGTCGCAGTTGTTGTGGTTGGGACTCTGGTCGTGCAGGGCATGGCTGAGGTCTATCGCCAGGAAGCCCGCAACCGTGCAGTGGCCCTTTTATCAACGCTTGCTGCGCCTTGTGCGCTGGCTGTTTCCGTCAACGCCTTGGATCGTTTGGACGGTTATCTGGCCGAAGTCGTGCAAATCGGCGGCAGTTACGCGGCGATCGAACAGGTCAAAATGCTCGATCCGGTTGGCCACACCTTGGCGCAGGCGGAAAGGCATGAACACAAAGTTGAATTGCTCGACGAAGCCTTTAGCCACAAGGTTGCGATTTCCCAAGATGTTCACTGGCGCCAATGGCATTTGCTGGACCACCGACCGATGCTCGCCGTCTCGATGCCGACGATTTCTGGCATTCGCTGGGGCACGCTGGTCGCGGTTATCGACTTGACCGACGTCGAAGCAAGTGAGGATGTCGCTGAAAATATTGCAATTTTGGCAGCGTTGATCTTGACGATCGTGCTGGCAACGGTGGCTTATCAGTTGCTTTTGCGCATCGTGGTGCGACCGGTGCGCGAACTCGGCCACGCCGCCCAAGCCATCGAGCGCGGGCAATGGGCCACGCGAGCGCCTGAGGGGCGCCAGGATGAATTGGGCAAACTTGCCCAGGCTTTCAATCAGATGGCCAGTGAAGTGCAGAGTTACACGGAAAGTTTGGAGAAAAAAGTCGCCGACCGCTCAGCCGAAGTGCAGGCGAAAAACGTCCAGTTGGAAAAAGTGAACACCCAATTGCAGCAAGCCGTGGACGAACTTGCCTTCCTTTCTACGACAGATGCGCTCACGAATGTGCCCAATCGTCGTCATTTTACACGCGTTCTGGATGAACAGGTGGCGCGACCGCAGACGGGGGCACTCACGCTGCTGATGATGGACGTCGATCATTTCAAGCGTGTGAACGATCGTTTTGGCCATCCAGCGGGCGACGCCGTGCTGCGTGAAGTCGCGGCCGTGTTGGGCAAGGGGCTGCGCGGCAGCGACATTTTGGCCCGCTACGGCGGTGAAGAATTTGCCGCCGTGTTGCCCGACACGCCGCGCGAAACCGGCATCGAAGTCGCCGAACGTTTGCGGACGCTCATCGCCGCTCACGATTTTGCGCCGGCCGTCGGGCAGGAAATCGGCCAACTTACCATGAGTTTTGGCGTGGCCTGCCTGCCGCAGGACGCTGCCAACGGTGACGCGTTGATCAGTCGCAGCGACGCTGCGCTGTACCAAGCCAAAAATGCCGGTAGAAATCGCGTGGTTTGACCGATCGCTGTCAATGCAGGTGCATCACCGCCGCGCCCGCCGCGACGAGCGCGGCCGCCAGCCACTGCCGCGGCTTGATCGGCTCCTTCAGCCAAAACGCACCGAGAAACATCGCAAAAACCACGCTGCTTTCGCGCAACGCCGCCACTTCGGCAATGGGCGCGCGGCCCATGGCCCACAGCACTGTGGCGTAGCCGCCAGTGGAGATGGCACCGGCGGCAAAGCTCTGGCCGTATTGGGTTTTCAGATGGGCAATACAATCGGTGGCGCGCAGAAGGAAGACGCCGCCCGCAAAGACGATGCTTTGACCGATGGCCTGCCAGACGATGTAGCTGGCGACATTTCCTGCAATTCTGGAACCTTGGCCGTCGATCAAGGTGTAAATACCCGTGCAGATTGCCGTCGCAAGCGCAAGGATCATGGCGCGGTTGCTGGAAGGGCGGCCGCTGACGAGCAGAAACAGGCCACTGCACAAGGAGATGATGCCGATCCAGCCGTTTGGCGGGATGCGTTCGCCGATGACCACCAGCGATGCCGCCGCGACCAACAGGGGAGGCGAACCGCGCATGATCGGGTACAATGCGCCCAAGCCGCCTCGGGCGTAAGCGAGCGAAAGAAAAGAAAAATAGATGACATGCACGGCGATCGATGCTGCGATCCAAGGCCAGCATTTTGCAGCGGGCAACGGCAACAAAGGCGCGGCCAAAGCGCAGGCCACCAGTGCACCAACTGCAATGCCGAACGCGCCAATGAGCGGATCTCCTTGCCGTTTTAGCGCAGCGTTCCAGCCGGCGTGGGCCAATGCGGCGGCGAGAACGGCGAGGGTGGCGGTGGGGTTCATGGCCGCGCAAGATTGCATGGTGTGGCGCAAAATGCCAGCACTGGATCTTGACGTTGGCAGCGATAAGCTGCTATGCCAACAAGGCTTTGCTGTCGTGCGATCCCCCGCGCGTCGCACTTAGCAGCTGCTCGGGTCGCTGCGCACGCATGAAAAAGGCCAATATGTTTAGAAAATTTGCGAGCTCTGCCGCTGGCGTGGCCTTCCTGCCCGTTTTGCTTTTTGGCCTTATTGGCTGCGTTAACGAACAGGAGCAGCTCAAATTGTTCGCGGCCAACGCCGAGGAAGTTGATACAGGTCTTGGCGTTTTGAACGATGTGGACGCGGAAAATGCCGAAGTTGACAGCCAAGTTGGGCCAGATCTCGCACCGGATACCGCGCAACCGGTGGATACCGTTGACGCTGTCGCGCCAGAAGTCGACAACACAGATGCGCAAGATGCGAGTGATATCGAAAGCTTGGATGTCGCCGATGCGGTAGACACTGCGGTGCCTTGCACACCCAACGCCTGTGACGACAGCAACGAGTGCACCGATGACAAATGCGCCGACAATTCCTGCGTTCACCTTGCGATTACCGGTGCTTGCGACGATGGCGACGGTTGCACAGTCGGCGACAAGTGAGCCGATAGCGTCTGCGCCGGCACTCCCGTTTACCCGCCCGCGGTGGTCATCACTACGCCGGATGAACAGGGGTTTCTCGACGGTGTGGTGCTGCCGGGTGGCAGTGTGTTGGCGGCGGAAACGCTGAGCATCGGCGACACTTCTTCGGCGCGATTGGTGTCTCTCAACGGCAATGGCTTGGATGGGTCAATCGACGTAAAACTCAATGCTTTTCCTAAAGAAACCGTCTACTCGCTCATCGCCGATGGCGCCAGCTTCGCTTTTGCGGGCAGCGCTGTTGGTGCCAAGAAAGATGTCCTGTTTGGCAGGGTCAGCGCGACCGGGGCTGTGCAACTGCAAACGCCGATCGACTTGGGTGGCAACGAAGAAGCCTACGGCCTACTCAAAGTCGGCAGTAATTTCGCAGTGTACGGCTATCAATCCACACCAGCACCGGGCAGCGCTTTTTTGGCGCTCATCGACAACAAGGGCAGTTGCATCAACAAGGACTGCAAGGACATTTTTTACACGGCCGGTGCCAATAGTACGGCCAATGGCATAAATAGATTAGCGATTTTGCCAGACGGCAGCTATTTGGCGGCCGGTGAGGGCATCACTGGAAAATTCGGCAATGCGGACGCGGTCATGTGGCACATCGCCGCCGACGGCAAGGAAATTTCGCACCAAGTTTTTGGCGGCGAAGAATCGGACACTTTTTACGGCTTGCAGGCGCTGGCCGACGGCGGAGCTGTGCTGTTCGGCGCCAAGGGTTCCGAAGGCTGGTTGGTCGGCGTCGATGCGCAAGGTGCAGAAAAATGGCAGGCCTTGTTGCCAGGCACGACGGTCGTCAACGACATGCAACCGTCCGCTTTTGGCTGGACGGTCGCTGCCAGTACCGACGGTGGTCAATTGCTGCTTGGCGTCGATGCTATCGGCAATGTGCTGTGGAAACGCACGTTTTTGGGCAGACCTGCTCGATTGGTCAAAATGGCGTCTGGTTACGCGATCGTCGGCGATTTGCAGGGCGACGCCCAAGTCATTTTCACCGATCCTTGGGGTTTTGACAGTTGCGCTAAAGCCAAGGAATGTTTAGGAGTTACAACGTGTTCCGATAGCATCGCCTGCACCGACGACATTTGCGACAGCGTCAAGGGCTGCGTGCACACGCAAGCAGCGGATGGTCAACCGTGCGGCGGTGGCGACGGCTGCATTAGCCAAAGTTCATGCGCGGTCGGCAAATGTACCCTGGGCAAAGTCAGCGATTGCAACGACAAAAACCCTTGCACCGACGATAGTTGCGACAAGGCCAAGGGTTGTGTCAATTTGGCCAATGCGGCTACTTGCGACGACGCAGACGCCTGTACTTCCAGCGATATTTGCGCCAGCGCCAAGTGCGCAGGCCTCGCCAACGATGTGACGATCACCTGCAACGACAGCGACGATTGCACCGCCGACACCTGCGACGCCAAAACCGGCTGCGCCCACAGCAAACAAACCGGAACTGCCTGTGATGACAGCAATTTTTGCACGAAGGATGATGTCTGCCTCAAAGGCAATTGCACAGGCGTAACGGTCGCTTGCAACGACGGCAACTTGTGCACGGATGACAGCTGCGCACCGCTCAAAGGCTGCATTTATGCTGCAAATACGGTGGCTTGCGATGACGCCAGCGCTTGTACGTCAGGCGACGCCTGCGCGGGCGCAAAATGCGCCGGCAAGGCCGTTGATTGCGACGACAAGAATGCTTGCACCGACGATAGCTGCGATAAATTGAAAGGTTGTGTGAATGTGGCCAATGCCGCGACTTGTACCGATGGCGACGCTTGCACCGTTGCGGATACTTGCGCGGCAAGCAAATGCGCACCCGGCGGCGCGTTGAAATGCGATGACGCCAATCTTTGCACGGACGATACCTGTGATAAATTCAAAGGTTGTGTGCATGCGTCGAATACGGAGCCTTGCAGTGATGGCGACGCTTGCACGGTCGTCGATGGTTGTGCAGGCGGGAAATGCGTTGGCCAACTCGGTAGTTGCGATGATAAGAATGTTTGCACCGATGATTCCTGCGACAAATTGAAAGGTTGTGTGAATGTGGCGGTAAAGGATGGCGTTGCTTGCGCGGATGGGGTTTGTTTTGGAGGAAAGTGTGGCGCAAATGCCTGTGTGCTTAATGGCGGGAAGGAGAAGTTGTTCAATAAATCGTACGGCTCTGGCACAGTCGCCACGGTGGAACCACTTCCCGACGGCGGCTATCTCATTCAGGGCGGGGAATCCAACACCACCTGGTTTGTGCGGCGGCTAGACGCGGCCGGAGGGATCGTTTGGGACCACACGGTCAACGGCAGCAACGCGAGTTCGGATTCCAGCGCAGCGGTCGTGGCTGGCGGCGCGAGCGTGTGGCAGGTCGGCAGCGACAACAACAACGTCGGGCGGATTCGCAACATCAACATCGCGGATGGCAAGGCGATTTGGGACCATGCGGTCGCGGATACCGTTTATTGCGTTGCGATTTCCGCGCACCCGAACGGCGGCGCGGTCATCGGTGCTGGCGCCACAGGTGGAGGACTCGTGGGGGCGGCGGTCACATTTCTGACGGACGGTAAGGCAGATATTATCAGCAAAGACAATGCTTTGTGGTGGAACATTGCGGCGCCGGCTAGCAAGGAGGATTTTACAGACGTCACGCACATTTTGCCCAATGGCGATGTGCTCTCCGCAGGAAGAATCAAGCAGCAGTGCTTCGTGCAGCGGATCGGCGCGCAGGGGCAGACGCTATGGCTGGTAACGCTGGACGGAACTTCTTGTAACGTTATTCAGGCTGTAACGCACATGCCGGACGCAAGCATCGTCGGCGTCGGCACGAGCTATAACGGCAATGAAGGATGGTTTCTGCGCTTCGACGCTGCGGGTCAAAAGCTCGCCCAGAAGTCATACAACTTCGGTGCAACAAATTTTGGCCAGTTCCGCGGTGTTGCGCTGCGATCCGACGGCGTGCTCGCCGTCACCGGCGGCAACGGCACCGCGGCGACGCTCAACTGGGTGGACCCATCGGGCGCGATTTTCGGAACTAAGACATGGAAATTTGACAATATTTCTATGGCGCTGGCGGTCTCGGCCACACCAGACGGCGGCTTCGTTCTCGGCGGCCAAACCACGGCCAACGTTGTGCGCGTCGATGCGTGGGGCAATGATTCCTGCGCTAGTTCGGGCATCTGCGCCACCAAAACCGCCGCCGACTGCGACGACAAAAACCCATGCACTGCCGACACCTGCGACCCAATCAAAAGCTGCCAACACGCCAGCCTCGCGGACGCGAGCGCGTGCGGCGACGGCAAAACCTGTAAAGTCGGCATTTGCCAGTGAAATGAGATGCAAATGCTTGATAATCAAGGAATTTGACCTATGCGCCTTCGCAGCCCAATACAAGCCGTCGAAGTCATCGCCCAAGGCCGTGGCATTCGCGAGTATGCCTGGCTGGTTGAACAATTTGGCGGGCGCAACTGGAAAAAGCCCAAAGGCCATGCTATCATGGAAGAGGCTGGGCAAATGGGTCCCGCGGAATTGCACTGGTACCAATGCCACGGCGTCGGCAAAGTGAAGATGAAGGTAAAACGATGGCTGTAAAGCAATATGCGCTTTGTCTAACGAACGATTTCGGTGCGGATTTTCACGGCGGTGATGTGATCCCAGGCATGGTCCATGAAACGCTGGGCATGGAACGGTCCTTGCTGCGCGTTGTCGACGACAGCGGCGAAGACTACCTGTACCCGACTGCCGCATTTCGCCTGTTAAGCGCTGAGGATTCACAGGTTTTGCAGCAGAGTCTGTCGCGCCATGCGGCCTAAATCCGCAGCGATGGCGCGGTCGCGCGGGGTGGGGCAAATTTGGCGCGCGCCGTGGGCGCACAAAACCGCAAATGCCAAATAATTTTGTCGCGACCCCACGACGATCGCCGTCCACGCTACGGGCCACGGCCATCGCGGTGGCGGTTGGGGCATCGACGCCTCGTACACCCGAGCCAGTTTCCGCGAAGGTTGCGACGCCACCACAGTTGATTCAGGTTTTGGCGTGCTCTGCGCCAAGCCGTTGTAACAGGTTGTGCCGACTCACGGCTCCGCAAAAACCTGCGCCAAAATCGAACGCAACCGTGAGCGCACGTGCCCGCGTTCGGTGTCGCCAAGAATACCTAATAATTCAACGACATCAGCATCGATGGTCGTGATGCGCGCACAGCGCACGAGCGAGGGCGCCGGCAAGCCCGCGCACGCAAGGTCGACGATGACCACGTCGTTCGGCCAACGCCTGTGTGCCGCGCTGGTGATCATGGCCACCAGCAGCACCGGCAGACCGTCAACCGCGTCCGGACAAGCAAGCACGAGCGCGGGACGCCTCTGGACAATCGGGCGATCCGCGTATGGAAACGGTACCCGCACCACGGCCCACGGCTCAAAGCTTTTCATACGCGTGCCTATCTTCGTCAGAGTCCCATTGGGCAAAAGTCGCAAATGGATCATCGACATTCGCGGCACCGACCTTACTCAGTACCACGCGGTCGCCCTCGATCTCGTAGCGAACTTGGTCGCCTGGGTGCAGGCGCAACGCCCTGCGCACCGGCTGCGGCAATGTAGTCTGTGCCTTTGTCGTCAGTTTGCTGGTCAGCATGATTTTACCGCGGCCAAACTCGATCGGCCTCTCGGCCCAAGGTAAGGAATTTCCTTTCACCTGTCAACAGCCCCGTGCAAACGCAAGCCGCGCGCAGCGCTAAACCAGCCGCGCGCAGCGCCGCCGGCCGCAGGCGCAACCGCGGTCCGCAGGGCAAATTAGCTTAGCTTTTGATGCCACCTAGCGAAGCTTTTGATGCCCCAACCGCACATCCATGGCCGGATGCTCCGCCGCCAGCGCCTTCAACTGCATCAAACTTTTGGCATTACCTTCCTGATCACCCGTGAACTTGCCGGGTTCAACGCCATTGTCCCAGCCCCACTTGGTATGACTGGTATCGCCGGTGAACAGAATCGACCCTTGCGGCGTTCGCGCAATAAACGCCATACTTCCGGGAGTATGCCCCGGCACCCAAATCGCCCAGAGCGAGCCGTCGCCAAAAATATCGAGCAGGCCGGCAAAACGCTTGTCCTCATCGGGCTTGAACGGCAATTCCTCAATAGGCAACTGCCCTTCCAGTTCACGGTTGATGTTGCCTTTCATAAACAGGTTGGTAAATTCCGTCGCCGTCGTCTCACCCGGTCCGCTGTAAATCGCTGTACCTTTAGGCACATCCGGCACACCGCTGACATGATCGATGTGCATGTGCGTCAAAAACACGCCGTTGAGCTTGTCGGGTTGCTTGGCCAGCCAATCGCCTAGCGGTATGAAATTTTTCATTTTCTCCACGTGCATAAAATGCGCCACCAGACCCTGAATCGCAGCATCATCCGGCTTATCGCGCAGCAGCTTTTCCACACCTGTGTCGATTAAAAACAGGCCTCTTTGAGGATGGCGCAAGGCATGGAAATAAATCTGGATCGGTTCATCGCCATCTGCCAATTTGGCCGCTATCGCCTTGGGATGCTTCAAATTGATCAGACCGCCGCGATCGACGGCCCAATCGCAGGCGGTAACCGTCTCGACGCTGATCGGCCCCGGCAAGTCGATGACCGCGACCAAATCGGCGCTGCGGTGCGGCGTGCCGAACGTCGACGTTTTGACGTCGTGGCTGGTCAGGGCGCAAGCATTGAATATTAGGGCGATTAGTGGCAGGACGAGGGTGGCTGAGTGCTTCATGGGCTTCTGGCAACGGGCGCGGTCTCGTGCGACGAAAAAAAGGGTAGCATGACGGGGCGCAAAATGGCGATTGTGCGGATCTTGTTGAACCTCGGCGCGGCAAAGGGTACGCTCCGCCGCGGTGCGCGGCAACGCTCGCCCCATTTCGGTGCCTAAACCGTGGAGCCCCCGATGAAAACCAAAATCCTAAGTTCTATCGCAGCTCTAGCGCTGCTCACTCAAGCGCAATCCGCGTACGCCTGTGGCGGTTGCTTTTCGCCACCGGCGGCCGACCAAAAGCAAACCGTGGTGCAAAACGCCGAACGGGTGCTATTCATCCGCGACGAAAAAACCAAAAATCAACCACTTGGATTGAAGTCGTCTACAGTGGCCTGGCCAAGGATTTTGGGTGGGTCGTGCCGGTGCCCAAGTTGCCCGTGGTCGGTGTCGGTTCGCGCCGTGTGTTTGACGCTCTGGACGCGCGAATGGGCTTTACGATTGCACAAGTCTATGGCGAGGCTGAGAATTGTCGCGATGCCTACCAAGGATGTGATCCAACCCACGCCAACGATTTTGGCGGAAGTGCCGACGCCACGCAAAGCGCCATGGATGCCGGAACGATCAGCGATTCATTTCCGCCATCGCCTGAAGGCGGCGTTGAAATCCTCGCTCACGGCAGCACCGGGCCGTATAACTACTTGGTTGTCAAAGGAACTGAAGCGTCAAAGTTGTACGATTGGCTGATCGCCAATGGCTACGCGCTACCGGACAAGGCCAAGCCGATCATCGATGTTCACGTCAAAAAGGGCGATGTCTTTTTGGCGATCAAGTTGCAAAATGGCCAAGGCGTAGAGGCGATTAGGCCAGTGACGCTGGAAATGGACGACGCAGAACCGTGCGTGCCGCTGCGCCTGACCTCGATTGCCGCGACTGACGATATGGCGGTCACCGTGACTGTAGCCGGTAGCGGGCGGGCCGTGGTGAAGAACCATCTGGATGTACAACTCAATCCTTTGCGAATGACGATTGACTTCCAAAGTTTCGATAACCCTTGTCCTGTCGGCGTGCCCACGGGAGCCAATTGCCATGTACCCGGGAATTATTCACAAGTTCTGGCAACTGCGATTGACGAAGCCGGTGGTCATGCCTTTGTCACTGAAAGTTCTCTCAAAGGCAGTGCGATCGGCAAACTCGGCGAGGCGCCTGATCTGGGACCGGTGAAGCAGGCAAAAAATCTTTTGGATTTTGCCAATTTCTTGAGCAATTACGCGGTAAAAATCGACGGCGAGATGGCGGACACCATGGCAGGTCCGGTCGCGGCCATCCCGCTTTTCAAGAATGTCGCGGCCTTTGATGCTTTGGCGGCGCTGAAGGCCTGCGGTACATTTTGGAAAGGCATGAGCAGCGGCACCTGCAAAGTCGGCAGCGGCGCAACGGCAATTGTCTTGGAGAAAGCGCAGTTGCAAGCTATCACAGTGGACGGCGTCGCGGTCGCGGACCTGTTGCAAAAAGCCATCATCGACCCTGTCTTTAACGTCGGCACGATGTTAGCGGCGTCGGCGCGCGTCACCCGCCTGTCGCTGCGGATTTCACCCACTGAGATGGACCGCGATCCGGTGTTCGCCTACGCGGCTACATTGCCGGAAGTGCAACCCTTTGTCGTTGCAAAAGTGAATCAGGTCTGCACCGACGGCTGGAATACCGGGCCGGTGAAAACGCGTTTGACCTACGACAAACTCGGGTCGTGGCTCGTCGACAATGTGGCGATCATCGATCCCGTGTTCAAGCCGTTGCCCGCCGCTTTGGCTATGTTTGTGCAAGAGGAATCCGGGGCGCCGATTCAAATCGCCACGGCTGACATCGGCGTGGTCGATTTGGCGATTGCGGGTGCGTTGCCGGGCAAGTCTAGCCTGGATGCCAAAATTTCGTTGAAAACACCTGAAGCTGTGAAGTTTCCGACCTCTGACCCGCTGCGTACCAACATGGGCCCTTGGCACAAGCCGTCTTGGTGCACGCCGCTGCCGGGCTGGGAAGACGGCAAATTGCCGCCGGATGGCAAGACGCCGCCGGTCGATAGCGGATCTTCCGAAAAAGACACAGGTTCTTCGTCGCCCGACAGCGGTTCGACACTGACGGACGCCGGCTCGACTGCCTTTGCGGATGTTGGGCAGGGAGCGCCGGTTGAAGTCCCGACAGGCAAAACCGGTTGCACAGCAGGTCGTTCTGGTGGCAACAGCGGTTGGTTGGTGTTTGGGGCGCTCACGTTTTTGCTGGGCTTGCGCCGTCGCTTCGCCTAAATCCGCAAATTTTCCGCGATCATGCGCGCCAGCGCGTCGGGCTGATCCACATGCAGCCAGTGGCCCGCGTCCGCGAGCGTGTGCAGACGCACACGTGAGGCGTCGAGCTGCGAAAATTGCTGTAAAATCTGCGGTGTCCAGCGATCGGAATCTTGCGCGCGGATGAAATCGATTTGCACGCCGATCGGCGGATCGCGCAGCAACGGCCAGAAATCAAGCGCGAAATAGCTGGCCATCATCTCGTCGACGGCGTGCAGATCGAATTTCCAAACAAAGCCTTGGGGTGTTGGGCGCAAGTTTGTCGTCATCCATTGCGCGACATCATTGGCAAAACCGCGTTCAAGCAGCAACCGCGCCACTTGCTGCCGCGTCTGCAACGGCTGCGGAATATCTTGCAAAGCGGCGATGACCCGTTCGACGTTGTGCCGCGATTCCTCAGTCCTTGCACGCATTTGTGGCGTCGCATCCAACACAATAACCTGCTTCAGGTCGGTCAGACGATCGTGCACGCATTGCAACGCGACTTTGCCACCGAATGAATGTCCGATGATCAGTTCCACTGGCCACGCCAAATGCTGTGAAAGTTCAGCCACATCGCGTGCGCAGGCCTGCAAGGTGTGCGGCGCTGGCGCGTCGGTCGAATCACCGTGGTTGCGCAAATCGAGCAGTACGAAACGCCAATGCGGGCGCAGCGCCGACAATTTCTGGATAAATGTCCGTAAATTGCGCCCCGACCCCAGAATGCCATGCACCACGTATGCTGTGCGCACCGGTTGGACATTGCCATGGTGCAAAACAAAATGGTGGGGCAGAAAATCCATGGGCAATATTGAGGCACGCTGACGTGTTTGACGCAACATTTGGCGAATTTCCGCGGACTGATGTCTAATGCGCAAGCGCTTTTGGCGCAAAGGCTCAAAATGTTGCGGATCGTCTTATTGCCGTTGCTAGCCCTGCTTATCCCGCAACAAGTGCTGGCTTGTACAACGTTTTTGCTCGAGAATCCGACTGAACGCGTGTTCGCGAAATCGTACGATTGGCCCAACAGCCGCGGGCATTTGCTCGTGAACCGCCTCGGCGCGCAAAAGCGCGCGCTGATTTTGCCCGGCCAAGGGACACCCGCTCAATGGCAAAGCCTGCACGCCAGCGCGACTTTTAACCAATACGGCCGTGAATTTCCCAACGGCGGCATGAACGATGCCGGTTTGATGGTGGAGATCTTGTGGCTCGATGTGACGCAATACGCCAAAGCCGATGAAAAGCCGGCGATAAACGCTTTGCAATGGGTGCAGTTTCAACTGGACCAATTCAGCACAACCGCAGAAGTGCTGAACAACGCGCCCAATTTGCGGATCGCCCAAATGGCCGGCGGCAAGACCCACTACATGGTCTGCGACAAAGGCGGCGATTGCGCGACCGTTGAATACCTGCGCGGCAAACTTAGCATAACAACAGGCGAACAGCTCAAGGCCAAGGCGTTGACGAACAACACCTGCCACGAATCGCAGCAGAATCTGACAAAATTTCAGGCGTTTGGCGGCCAGAGTCCGTTGCCCAACGATGTCAGTTCCTTGGCGCGCCACGCGCGAGCCGCCGCGCAGACAAGGCAGGTAAAGGCAGAAATGCCCATGGTTGCTCAAGCTTTTGCTGCTTTGGACAACGTGCGCAATCCGGCGTTGACCAAATGGCAAATTGTGTATCAACCCGCGACCGCCAAAATTTCGTGGCGTACGGCGACGGAACCTGCGATTAAGACGCTGGATCTTGGCAAGCTTGGCGGGAGGTGCGACAAGCCGGTCTTGGGCATCGACATCGATGCGCCAAACGAGGGCGACGTGACGGCGCTATTGCGGCCCTTTGCGTTGGCCAGCAACCGCGCACTAGTGGAGCACAGTTTTGCTTTGCTGCACGCTAACTTGTCGGCTGCACTCGTGGAAGCCGTGGCCACCGCGCCTGACAAAATGCCCTGCGATGCCAATCCAGCCGGAAGCCATGCCGCACCACCAGCCAAATAAGGCCTTGAGAAACGAGAACGCGCTGATCCGCCGCCATGCGCTGCGGGCGGGCCTGGTGATGCTCGGGCTTTTAGCTGGTGGAACAGTTGGTTACATCGTGATTGAGCGCTGGAATGTGCTCGATGCACTGTACATGTCGCTCATCACGCTGTCGACCATTGGCTACGGTGAGACGCATGCGTTGAGCGATACCGGCCGGATTTTTACCATGGGTCTGATCTTGATAGGCGTTGGCAACATAGCGTATTCGCTTGGAACGATGACTGAATTCTTTGCAGCGGGCGGCGTGTTTGCCTACCGCAAAAGGGCGATGATGGAACGCACATTGGGCAGCTTGAGCGGACATACGATTATTTGCGGGTATGGCCGCGTTGGCTCTGCGGTGGCCGAACCGCTGCTAGCGGCCGGGCGCACTATCGTGATCATAGAACGCAATGGTCCAATCATGGCCAAGCTGGAGGAGCAGTTCAAGATCCCTTATGTCCAAGGAGACGCGGCGGCTGACGACGTGCTGATTGCGGCGGGAATCGAGCGCGCGCATACGCTTGTCGCGGCGTTAAGTGACGATGCTTCCAACGTATTCTTGGTCCTGACCGCGCGGGTCCTCAATCCAAAACTGGTCATCTACGGCAAAGCGGAAGATCCAAATTCGCTGATCAAACTGGAACGCGCGGGGGCCACGCACCGCTTTAGCCCGTCGACGGTCGCAGGCCACCGAATCGCGTTGCAAATCATGGAGCCATC
This sequence comes from Klebsiella pneumoniae, assembly GCA_945889325.1. GTDB lineage: Bacteria > Myxococcota_A > UBA9042 > UBA9042 > UBA9042 > CAMDBH01. The sequence goes on along the minus strand of CAMDBH010000035.1, from coordinate 2,685 downwards.
GATCACCGATATTGTCGGTTTGGAGACGACGCGCGGCGAGTACGAATTGGCGGTCGAAGAGGTTTCCGCCAAACAAACGGGCTTGGATGCGCCGTTGCCGCTCAAGCAGACCAAATTCTGGCATCACGCTGAAGTCATGATTTTAGCAGTGAAAACGGCTGACGGCACCGTGGTATTTCCGCCTCACGGCGAGCATGTCCTGCAACCGGCGGATCGCATTGTTCTCATGGCCAAAGCGCATATTTTGGCGCAACATGGCGTACATACACGGCGCCACTGACGTTGGTTTGCGCCTACTTTGACATCCCCTTTTGGCGCGTGCATGCTGTCGCTCGTCTTTGTATGGCGCGCGGCAATTGCAATGCTTTCAGCTGTTTCCCTGTTAGAACGCGAACTTTCAGCTGAGCGCGCGCGTATTGTCCCGCGGCTGAACGCCGTACGCGCCACGGGCGTCACGCTGGCGTTTGTCATGACGCTAGTGCAAGCATTTGGCGCACATGAAGCATCGTGGGCCGCCATGGTGCCGCTTTTTGGCGCGTGGTGGGCCATTGTGATCGCGTTGAGCGTGGCCGCATCACGGATGCGCGACAAGGCGCGGTTTTTTGGCTGGCTGTGCGCGCTCGTCGATTTCCCGTTTGTTTTTGCGTTACAGTGGGCAGCCCTGCCGCTCGCCGCATCGCCAGGAGGGGTCGCCGGCTTTACGCTCGCCGTTTTTGCTGTGCTGCTGGCGATTTCCACATTGGTGCTCGACCGCCGCTTGTTGTGGGTTGCCGCTGGGCTGGGCGCGGTTTTCACAATTATTTTGCAACGTGCCGCCAACATTGACGCTGGTGCCCAAGGTCTTTCGGCCGTGCTGATGGCCATTTCCGCTGCCAGTTTGGGCATGGTGGTCGGTCGTGTGTCAACGCTGATTGAATCCGTGACGACCGGTGAATTGAAACGCGAACGCTTGGGTCGCTATTTCTCGCCCGAAGTCGCGCATCGTCTTGAAGATCAAAGCAATGTCGAGTCTACAACCGCCCGCGAAGTCACCGTGATGTTCACGGATATTCGCGATTTCACCGCGATGAGTGAGAAACTTTCCCCCGAAGACGTCGTGGCGATGCTGAATAACTACCTGTCGCGCATGGTGGAAGTCGTGTTTCGCAACAAGGGGACCCTGGACAAGTTTATCGGCGACGGCATGATGGCGTATTTTGGCGCACCAGAGCACGACCCCGATCACGCAAAGAATGCAGTCGCTTGCGCGCTTGAGATGATGGATCGTCTGGCTGAACTGAACGCCGAACGCGCCGCGCAAGGCAAGGCAGCGCTGAAAATCGGCATCGGCGTGAACACCGGTAAGGTGGTCGTCGGCGATATCGGCTCGCAAGCACGCCGACTGGAGTACACAGTGATCGGCGACGCGGTCAATTTGGCCTCGCGGATCGAGGGGCTCACCAAGCAGTTGAACACGCCGATACTGGCGTCCAAAGCCACCCGCGATTCGGTTGGAGAGTTCTACAGTTGGCGCGCCTGTGAGCCAGTTGCGGTCAAAGGCAAGAAAGATCCGGTGGAAACTTTTGCGCCTCAGTTGCACGCGCCAGTAGCGCAAGCGTAATTAGCCTGCAATTTTTGAGCGTTGACAGGCACTAAGGGCGCAAGTAGCCTGCGCGCTGTGGCCGACCGCGCAGGCTTTCGGCACCCGAATTTTCGTCTGTTGACGACACAGGAATCCAATGAAGTCGCTATCTACCTCTGTTCGATTTGGTGTTTGTTGTGCCACCGTGCTCGTTTTTGCGGCCGGCTGCGGCACGGTGGTCGGCGGTGGCGCAGATAGCGCAGGCGCAACAGAGGAAATCGCCTCAAGCGACGCGCAATTGGCCGATGCGGTGGATGCCGCCGCCAAAGATCTCGGCATTGTGCCGGATGTGCCTGCGACGGCCGACGTGCCGCCAGCGCCAGATGTGCCTGTGACTGCACCCGATATCACAAAAATCGACGGCGGTTGCAGCGAGCCGGGTTGCGCCTGCAGCGAGGGCGGACAGTGCGATTCCGGCTTTTGCATTGAAGCCGCCAGCGGCCAGCAGTGCGCCAAATCGTGCGGCGACAAATGCGCCGACGGCTTCAAGTGCGTGCAGGTGACCGCAAGTAGCGGAGATCTTTTGAGTTTGTGCGTGCCGGCCCACCCGCGAATTTGTGAACCGTGCGCTGCCGACAGCGATTGTTCCAATGTTTTAGGTGGTTCAGATTCGCGTTGCGTGCCGTACAAGGACGCGGCTGGCTCCAATTTGGGCTATTTTTGCGGCAACAAATGCGCCAGCAACGGCGATTGCGCACCGGGCTATTCGTGCAAAGAAACCGCGAGCATCGGCGAAATTAAGGGCAATCAATGCATCAAAGACGATTTGCAGTGCCTTTGCGACGTGCGCGCCACCAAGCTGCAACTCGGCACGACCTGCAACAATTTCAATACGGCGGGCACTTGCAGCGGCAAGCGCGGCTGTGGCAGCAACGGTTTGAGTTCTTGCGACGCAAAGAGCGCAGCTCCAGAGACTTGCAACAAAAAAGATGACAACTGCGACGGCCAAACCGACGAAGCGGGCGCGGGCGTTTGCGACGATGGCTTCAATTGCACCTACGACAACTGCGTCGGCGGCGACTGCCAACACCCGCCAAAGACAGGCGTTTGCGACGACGGCAGCG
>CAMDBH010000034.1 GCA_945889325.1 Klebsiella pneumoniae | reverse complement strand
GCATAACCAATACTCTCCAACCCGCGAATCTCCTCACCACCCACTTCAATTTCCATCGTCGTGTACTGCGGCAGACCCGTGCCAGCGGGAATCAACCGCCCCATAATCACGTTCTCTTTGAGGCCGTTGAGGTAATCCTTCTTGCCGCCAAGGGAGGCTTCCGTCAGCACTTTGGTCGTCTCTTGGAACGACGAGGCGCTGATAAAGCTCTCCGTCGACAACGACGCCTTGGTGATGCCCAAAAGCAGCGGTTCACCGGAAGCCGGCTTGCCGCCGTCGCCCATGACCCGCTGATTCTCCTCATCAAAGCGGAATTTGAGCACCTGCTGATCGACCATGAAGTTGGTGCCGCCCGTCTTGGTCACGCGGACCCAGCGCAGCATTTGCCGGACCACGACTTCAATGTGCTTGTCGTTGATGCGCACGCCTTGCAGACGGTAAACTTCCTGAATTTCATCGACAAGATACTTCGCCAATGCCTCGATGCCGAGCACATGCAGAATATCATGCGGATTCAACGGGCCTTCCATCAAAGGGTCGCCAGCGCGCACACGATCGCCTTCGGCGACCGTGAAGTGTTTGCCTTTGCCGATCAAGTACTCACGCGGTTGACCCAGTTCTGGGGTCACAATAACGCGCTGCTTGCCTTTGACGCCTTTGCCAAAGCTCACGATGCCGTCGACTTCCGCCATGACCGCGTGATCTTTGGGTTTGCGCGCTTCGAACAATTCAGCCACCCGCGGCAGACCGCCGGTGATGTCCTTGGTCTTGGCCGTGTCGCGGGCCATTTTCGCCAGCACGTCGCCGGGCTTGACTTTTTGGCCTTCGCTGACGACCAAGTTGGCGCCAACGGGCAAATTGTACTGCGAAAGCGCGCCTGTACGGTCATTGCGCGTGACTTCGCCATCCGCACCGACGACCGCCACCCGCGGCCGCAGCCCCGGATCTTTGGCGTCGATGATGAACTTCTGGGTGAGAAACGTGATCTCATCCGCCTGTTCTTTCAACGTCACGCCTTCGTCGCAATCCAGCAAGCGGACGGTGCCGCCGACGTGGGTCAAAATCGGCGTAAACGAGCTGTCCCATTCCGCCAACAGGTCGTTTTTCTTGATCGATTGCCCGTCGCCGACCTTGACGCGCGATCCCGATTGGATCGCAAAGGCGGGACAACGGTCATCGGGCACACCTGGCAAAGTCACCAGAATGTGACCGCGCGCAACGGCCACTTTGCCTGCGCCATCACCCGGATCCACCACCGGCAAGTCGCGGTATTTAATGATACCATCGACCGTCGAGCGGTGTTGCGGCAGATCGCGCTGCGTTGAAGCCGCGCCGCCGACGTGAAACGTGCGCATCGTGAGCTGCGTGCCCGGCTCGCCGATGGACTGCGCGGCGATGACGCCTACAGCCTCGCCGATGTTGACCATTTTGCCGCGGGCCAAGTCGCGCCCGTAACACAACACGCACACGCCGGTCTGACTGCGGCAGGTCAACACCGAGCGAATCGTCACTTTGCGGATGTGCGCGGCGTCGATTTGCTTGACCAATTCCTCGTCAATGACCTGATCGGCTTCGACAATGATGTTGCTGTTGGGGTCGATGATGTCTTCGAGCGCCACGCGACCGAGGATACGATCGGCCAAGGGCTGAATGATTTCGCCGCCTTCTTCCAACGCATCCATGCCGATGCCGTCCAAGGTGCCGCAGTCGTTTTCCGTGATGACCGCGTCATTGGCCACATCGACCAAACGCCGCGTCAGGTAACCGGAATTGGCCGTTTTGAGCGCCGTATCCGCCAGGCCTTTGCGTGCGCCGTGCGTCGAGATGAAGTACTGCAACACCGACAGACCTTCGCGGAAATTGGCGGTAATCGGCGTTTCGATGATCTCGCCCGAGGGCTTGGCCATCAAACCGCGCATACCGGCCAACTGCCGCATCTGCTGCGCCGAGCCGCGAGCGCCCGAATCCGCCATCATAAACACAGAGTTGTTGGACTTGGTCGTTTTGACCCGATCCTCCATCTGCGGTTTGCCGTCTTGGTCGACGCGCGGTTTGCCTTCTTTGTCGAGCACGGCGACGCGCTCGATGATCGGTTTGCCGGTGACGGGATCCATGACTTCACGGGTAGAAATGCCGACCATCATGGCTTTGGCAATCTTTTCCGTGGCATCGGACCAAGTATCGACGACTTTGTTGTAGCGCTCGCCGTCGGTGATAAGTCCCTCATGATAATCTGATGTAATTTTAGATACTTCCTTTTGCGCGGTGTCGATAAAGCCTTTCTTCGCTTTTGGAATCGCCATGTCGTCCAGACACACCGAAATACCCGCCAGCGTTGAATTGGCATAACCCGCCGAACGCAAAGCATCTGCCAACAGCACGGTCTTTTTGGAACCGGCCATACGGTAGACTTCGTCGATCAGACCTTGCAGTTCCTTCTTGCCCAACTCCTTGTTGTACAACTGGAACGGCACGCCGTGCGGCACGATTTCAGACAAGAGCACGCGGCCCGTCGTCGTCGCGAAGATTTCCCGCCGAATCGGCAGATCTTCATCGACATTCTGGTGCGGATCCCACACGCCCACGCGGCAGCGAATGCTGGCCTGCAGGTGCAACTCGCCAGCGTCATACGCCGCGCGCACTTCGGACGGCGAACCGAACAAGCGCCCGTAACCTTTCATGAACGGCGATTCACGCGTCATGTAGTAAAGCCCAAGCACGATATCCTGCGACGGATTGATAATCGGCTTGCCATACGCAGGGCTGAGGATGTTATTGGTCGACATCATCAACACGCGCGCTTCCATTTGCGCTTCCAAGCTCAGCGGCACGTGAACGGCCATCTGGTCACCGTCAAAGTCGGCATTAAACGCTGTACAAACCAGCGGATGCAGCTGGATCGCCTTGCCTTCGATCAGGATCGGCTCAAACGCCTGCATGCCCAAACGGTGCAAAGTCGGCGCGCGGTTGAGCAGCACCGGATGCTCCTTGATCACGTCCTCCAAGATGTCCCAAACCACAGCGGTTTCTTTCTCAACCAATTTCTTCGCCGACTTAATCGTCGTGACATAACCGAGCTCTTCCAGCTTGGCGTACACGAACGGTTTGAACAGCTCAAGCGCCATTTTCTTAGGCAATCCGCACTGATGCAGCCGCAGATCCGGACCAACGACGATGACCGAACGACCCGAATAATCCACGCGCTTGCCGAGCAAGTTCTGACGGAACCGGCCCTGCTTGCCTTTGAGCATATCGCTCAAGGACTTAAGCGGCCGCTTGTTCGGTCCCGTGATCACCTTGCCGCGCCGACCGTTGTCAAACAGCGCATCGACGGCTTCTTGCAACATGCGTTTTTCATTGCGCACGATGATTTCCGGCGCCGCCAGTTCAAGCAGACGCTTAAGGCGGTTATTGCGATTGATCACGCGGCGATACAGATCGTTCAGATCCGAAGTCGCAAAACGCCCACCGTCCAGCGGCACCAGCGGACGCAGATCCGGCGGCAGCACCGGAATGGTGGTCAGCACCATCCACTGCGGTTTGTTGCCCGACGCGCGCAAAGCTTCAACGATCTTCAGACGTTTACCCGTCTTTTTGATCTTGGCTTCGCCCGACAGCTTGATCGTCGTGTCGACTTTTTCTTCCCACGCTTGCACTTCGCCGCGCAGGCGCTTGGCCAGATCATCAAGGGTTTCAGCGTCCATACCGTCGCCCGGCCAACGCGGCTTGTCCGACGGAATGCGACCCGGATCCATGTAGGTCAGCAATTCGAGGATCGCCTCGCCGCCCATTTCCAACTTCAAGTAATCCGAAGCTGGCATGGCGTCAATGGCATTTTCACCCATTGCATCAAGGACATACTCGTAATCTTCCGTCGACAGAATCCGACCCGGCATCAACGGCCCGACTTCCGGAATCCATTGAACGCCGATGTCCTTGGACACTTTCTCAATGACCATACCCGCTTGCACGTCGTAGTAGTCTTCTTCATTGACCAAGCTGCCCCGCTGAATGTCTTTGGAATTGCGCGCAACCAGTTTGCCAATTTCCGCCCCATCGGCGCTGTTTTCCAGTTCGCCCATCAACTCCGCGCGACGCTCGCGCGGAATGTAAAACACGTTGATGCCGGCGCGGCCGCGCTCGACTTGCAGCTTAATGGCGCCCAAGCAAACGTACTTGGCGCAGTACAAAACGTACTCCAAGTCCTTGAGCGTCATACCCAAAAGGTGACCAATACGCGACGGCAGGCTCTTCAAAAACCAAATGTGCGCCACCGGCGTGGCCAAATTGATGTGCGCCAAACGCTCGCGCCGCACTTTGGACTGGATGACTTCCACGCCGCATTTTTCGCAAACGACGCCGCGGTGCTTCATGCGCTTGTATTTGCCGCAGTTGCACTCGTAGTCCTTCACTGGCCCAAAGATCTTGGCGCAAAACAAGCCATCGCGTTCCGGCTTGAAGGTCCGGTAATTGATGGTTTCTGGCTTTTTGACTTCGCCAAACGACCATTCCGTCGCGATTTTCTTGGGCGCGGTCAAACCGATGCGCACCGCCGTGATGTTGAGGGGGTTTTTGGGCATCTCAAAGAAGTGAAGCATCTCACGCATTTGGAACCTTCCTTTCAATTGGTCCGGTTTTTGCCCGGGCCTTTTCGCGTTATTTCGACGTTATTGGCAATTCCATTTGTCCACGCGCAGATGCGCGTGGCGGACGGCGGGCACGGAGACCCGCCGCTACACCAACTCACGGAATGGCTTGGCCATCTTTATCCAGCAGTTCGACATCCAGCGCCAAGGCTTTGAGTTCCTTGAGCAAGACGTTAAACGACTCCGGCAGACCCGGCTCCAACAAACCCTCACCGCGCACGATGCTTTCATACATGCGCGTGCGGCCGATCACGTCGTCTGACTTCACGGTCAAGAATTCCTGCAAAGCGTAAGCAGAACCATAGGCTTGCAGCGCCCACACTTCCATTTCACCCAAACGCTGACCGCCGAATTGCGCCTTGCCGCCCAGCGGTTGCTGGGTCACAAGCGAGTACGGCCCAATCGAACGCGCATGGATCTTGTCGTCGACAAGGTGATGCAATTTGAGTACATACATCACGCCGACGGTGACCTTCTGATCGAAAGCCTCGCCGGTTTTGCCGTCATACAAAATCGTCTGGCCTGAAGTTTCCACGCCTGCGCGGGTCAACAAGTCGCGGATTTCGTGCTCGGTCGCGCCGTCAAACACGGGAGAGGCCAAGCGAATACCTTCCTCATTGTCCTGCACAAAGCGCACCAATTCTTCGTCGCTCAAGCTGTCGCAAAAGTCGCTGACGTCTTGGGCACCAAAGACGAACTTGACTGCATTGCGCAAGCCGGTCGTCTCGCCACCTTGTTCCAACGCTTCTTTCAATTTCAGACCCAAGCAACGCGCGGCCCAGCCCAAGTGCGTTTCCAAAATCTGGCCTACATTCATACGTGACGGCACGCCCAACGGATTGAGCACGACATCGACCGGCCGGCCATCTGGCAAAAAGGGCATGTCTTCTTCGGCCAAAATCCGCGAAACGACACCCTTATTGCCATGGCGGCCGGCCATCTTATCGCCGACCTGCAGCTTGCGCTTGATGGCCACGTAGACTTTGACCATTTTGATGACGCCTGGGGGCAATTCATCGCCGCGCACGAAACGCTTGATTTTCTCTTCGAAATAAAACCGCGTCTCATTGGCGTGATCTTCCAAATGATCCAGCAGCGCGGCCAATTGCGTCGACAGATCTTTGTCCGCCACCCGCAAATCGCGCCAAACTTCAGGCACTTTGAAACGATCGCCGTCGTCATACAGCCGATCGGGCAACGTCCCCAACGTTTCATCGTTCAATTCGGTATTCTTGGCGAAAACGACTTCGCCTTGACCGTTGACGACTTTGGACTGGGTCTTTTGGCCGGTCAGAATGCGCCGCGCTTTTTCAAACGTGGAACCAGCCAAAATCTGCACTTCATCGCCCATATCCTTGAGCAAATTGGATTTTTCGTCCTCTTCGATCTCGAGCGTGCGCTCGTCCTTCGGCTCTGATTTGCGCGTAAAGACTTTGGCATTGATGACCGTGCCCACAACGCCCGGCGGCACGCGCAAAGACGTATCGCGGACATCGCCGGCTTTTTCGCCAAAGATGGCGCGGAGCAACTTCTCTTCTGGGCTCAGCTGCGTTTCGCCTTTCGGTGTAATTTTGCCAACCAGAATGTCGCCGGTTTTGACTTCAGCGCCAATGCGGATGATGCCCGAAACGTCAATGTCTTTCAGCGCTTCCTCACTCACATTGGGAATATCACGGGTGATATCCTCTTTGCCGAGCTTGGTGTCGCGCGCGATGCACTCGAATTCTTCGATGTGAATCGAGGTGAAAAGATCCTCTTTGATGACTTTTTCACTAATCAGAATCGAGTCTTCGTAGTTGTAACCGCCCCAAGGCATAAACGCCACGACCACGTTGCGACCCAGCGCCAATTCACCGCGGTCCGTTGCCGGACCGTCGGCGATCACGTCGCCTTCGGTGATATGATCGCCACGGCGCACAATCGGCCGTTGATTCACGCACGTAGACTGATTGGACCGCGTGTACTTGACCAACTTGTAAATGTCGGTCGAGGCGCTCGGATCATCGGGCTCGACATCGCGTTTGACCACGATACGGGTTGAATCCACATTGACGATGGTGCCATTGTGCTTGGCCACAACCGTAACACCTGAATCCGCCGCCACTGTGCGCTCAAGCGCCGTGCCGATAAGCGGCGACGATGTCCGCAACAGCGGCACCGCTTGGCGCTGCATGTTGGAGCCCATCAGCGCGCGATTGGCGTCGTCGTTTTCAAGAAACGGAATCAATGAAGCCGCCACAGAAACGAGCTGATTGGGCGAAACGTCCATCAATTCGACTTCTTTGGGTGAAACTTGCTTGAATTCACCAGACGAGCGCGCATCGATCAAGTCGCCCAACAAGTGGCCCTTTTTGTCCACTTTGGCGTTGGCCTGACAAATGACGTGCTCTTCTTCCTCAAGCGCTGAGTAATACTCGTAATTGTCCTGCGGAACGCCGGCCGTGACTTCACGGTACGGGGTTTCAATAAAGCCGTATTCGTTGACGCGGGCATAGGTCGCCAGCGACGCAATCAGACCGATATTCGGACCTTCCGGCGTTTCAATCGGACAAATGCGGCCATAGTGGGTCGGATGGACGTCGCGCACTTCAAAGCCGGCGCGATCGCGGGTCAAACCACCTGGGCCCAAGGCCGAAAGGCGACGTTTGTGCGTCACCTCCGACAGCGGATTGGTCTGATCCATGAATTGCGACAGCTGCGAACTGCCGAAATATTCACGCACAACGGCGCTCATCGGCTTGGCGTTGATCAACTCATGCGGCATCGAAGTTTCGATGTCCTGAGCGATCGACATTTTCTCCTTGATGGCGCGCTCCATGCGCACCAAACCGACGCGGCACTGATTTTCCATCAGTTCACCCACCGCGCGGACGCGGCGATTGCCCAAATGGTCAATGTCGTCAATGATGTAGCCGGGACGGCCGTTCTTGAGCGACAACAAATAGCCGATCGTGCGCAGGATATCCGCGCGCGTCAGCGTGTAGCACGGCGCGACGGGGGCCAAGCCCAAGCGATTGCGCAGTTCTTCATTGCCATCGACGCGCACTTGCACCTGGCGGTTGCCGCGCACGGGCATGATCAGCACGGTGCGCTGCTCAGAGACCGCAACGGTCAAAAGACCTGTCGAAATCCGCACTTCGTTCTGGAACACGCCCGAAGGCAGGTCCAGACGGTGGCGCAGAATCTCGTGGGCTTCCACGGCCAATTCGGCTTTTTTCTCCGTGGGCTTGGCCAGCAATTCGCCGTTGGCGTCGATTTCGACCGCCAAGAATGTGTGCTCAGCCCACGCCGCTTGCAGCGCCGCAGCGAGTTCAACCGGCAAAGCTTGCGTCGGGTTGGCAAAAGCCTTGGGATCGATTTTCCAAACGGCGCGCTGATCTTTGCCGTCGACGCCGCGCACGGTAAAGCCAAGCGTCCAATCGGCTTGCTTAACGGCCTCGGGGCGGCTCAAATCGGCGACGGAAAACACGCTGGACAGGTGCGCGACCAGGGCTTGCGGGCTGACCCGCTTCATGTCCTTGAACGACTTGCCATCGAGTTTGACCGCAAACGACTTGACTTTATTGCCGGTATTGAACAGTGAGAATTCAAGCTTCCAGTTGCGGTAATCATTGCCTGGAGCAGCGATGTCAAAGCTGCGATCGCGGCGCATGGAAACGGTTTCCAGACGCACGAGGCCCTGCTTCTTCAACGCCATCAAGGCTTTGCGCCGCGCAAACTTGTACTCCACTTTCATGCGGCCCACGTCCGACAGGTCGTAGCGCTGCTCATTGAAGAACAAGTTGTTGAAATAATTGCGCGCCTGATTGGCCGACGGTGGATCGCCCGGCCGCAGGTGATGGTAAATATCCTCGATGGCCTGTTCGGTCGTCGGGGTGCGCTTGCGCTTCAAAACGTCGTCAACGTCTTTGGCCAGCGTATCGCGCAAGAACGGCGCCGCGGTCAGACGGTCGAAGTAAAGCGCATCAAACGTACTGATCTTGCGCTCTACCAGCAACTTGATGTCCTGCATCGTCAGCACATGGTTGGCTTCAAACAGCACTTCGCCCGTTTCTTCGTCGACCAAATCCTGCGACACGACTTTGCCATCGAGCGCTTCTGTCTCCAACGGCAACTCGGTAATCCCCTTGTCGCGCAGCAACTTAATGATGCGCGTGGTGTATTTTTTGGTCTTGTGCAGCAGCACTTCACCGGTCGCCGGATTCATCACATCGACGGGCGTGCGCTGACCTTCCAAAAGATCGAAATTCAACGTGCGGAAAGCCTTGAGCTCTTCGCCCGTCGAGTCCAAACGCACGGTTTCGATATCATAGTAATAATTCAGCAAATCTTCGGTCGTGTAGCCAAGCGCGCGCAGCAGCACGGTGGCGTACAGCTTGCGCCGACGATCGATGCGCACGTACAGCGAATCTTTGTGATCGAATTCAAAGTCGAGCCAAGAACCGCGGTACGGGATGATGCGCGCAGAATAAATCCGCTTGCCTGAAGCATGCGTTTTGCCCTTGTCGTGCTCAAACAGCACGCCAGGCGAACGGTGCAACTGGCTGACAATGACGCGCTCTGAACCGTTGATAATGAAAGTGCCGGCGTCGGTCATCAGCGGAATTTCGCCGAAATAGACTTCCTGCTCTTTCATGTCGCGCACGCTTTGAACGCCGGTCTCAGACACATCAAAAACGATCAAGCGAATCAACACCTTGATCGGCGAAGCATAGGTCATACCGCGGGCGCGGCATTCCGATACGTCGTACTTCGGCTCTTCCAGGTGATAGCTGACAAATTCGAGCGAAGCTGTCTTGTTGAAATCCTGAATCGGGAATACCGAAGAAAAAATCGCCTGCAAGCCGACGTTTTCACGCTGGGCCGCCGGCACGTTCCGCTGCAGGAACTTGTCATACGATTGACGCTGCACGTGAATCAAGTCGGGGACTTTGACAACGCGGTTGATGCGAGAAAACGACTTGCGGACCCGTAGGTCCATTGCAGTACGTGCCATCGTATGAAACTCCTTGCAATTCTTTGCAAATGGCCACAGCAGCGCGACGCTTCGCTGGGCGATAAACTGGGCAAGCCGCCGGTCGATCGGTTGTTTTCCGATCGACCGGCCCTTGCTATAGACCTGAAATCAATAACAACTTGTCAAGGTGTTTGGCACCTCGGGCAATTACTTGATCTCGACCTTGGCGCCGGCATCTTCCAGCTTCTTCTTGAAGCCTTCGGCATCGGCCTTGGAAACGGCTTCTTTGACCACGCCATCGGGTTTTTCGGCCAGATCCTTGGCTTCTTTGAGGCCAAGCTGGGTCAATTCGCGGATCACCTTGATGACGTTGATCTTATTGGCGCCCGGTTCTTTGATGATGACGTCGAACTCGGTCTTCTCTTCGACAACGGGCGCGGCGGCAGCAGCACCACCACCAGCTGCGGCAGCCGCAACCGGAGCGGCGGCGGTGACGCCCCACTTTTCTTCAAGTGCCTTAATGATGTCCGCAAGTTCGAGGACAGTCATACCGGACAGGTGATCGATCAAATCAGTTTTGGACAGAGACATGGGAAACTCCTGAAAATTTACGCGTAATGTTTGGATTCGCGCAGTTTTGAGACACACAGGTTTAGACGCAATTTGTTTCTAACAGTCGATGTAGTCTGCCTTTTAAGCCGCAACCGCCGGTTCGAGCTGCTCTTGACGTGCCGTAAGCACGTTGAGCAGACCGCGCGAGACGCCCGCCAAGGTGCCGACAAACTTCTGCGGCACCGCGTTAAACGTGCCGAGCAGTTTGGCCCGCAGTTCATCCATACTCGGCAGTTCACTCAGGGCCTTGATCTCGTCATAAGACAGAGCACGGCCGGCGAGACAACCACCGGTAATAATGAGCTTAGGCAGCCCTTTTGCGGCCGTCATAATCGCCTTGGCTGGACCCACTGGGTCTTTGCCAAAGGTGATCATGACGGGCCCCACCAGCTTGTCGCTGACGACCTCAAGCGAGGTACCCTTCATCGACAAGCGAGCAAGGTTGTTCTTCACCACGCGCACTTGACCGTTGACTTTTCGCACTTCAGCGCGCAACACTTGGACTTCGGTTACCGTAAGTCCGCGATATTCCGCGATAATGAGCGAATCAACGCCGGTCAATTCGTTACGCAGTGCATCGACCCGATCTTGCTTTTGCACTTTATTCACGGGTCTTTCTCCTTGCTACGCCTGAGAGAGTCTTCGATAACAAAGGCTTTTTGCGGCCCATGTTGTCGACGCTGTGAAACACCATGAAGTCTTGGCGTTTTACCGCCCTTCCTTCAACTTTGCGCTGCAAACCTCGCACCGTGCGAAGCCTGCAACCCGTGCCACACTGCGCGTCTCCGCGGGACTTATCCGCCAGTTTTCACTGGGTTTGCCTGCTTCTCAGACGCTGCCGCACACCTGAAGTGCGCAGCATTGTTTCCCAACTCCCTTTGGCCACCGATTGATCGATAGCGTCCGAGTTTTTGGGTTCGAGGCAACTTCGATCGGCCTTGGAAAAATCCGCGGCGTCTCTGCGTTGCTTCTGGGTTCCGCCGAGCTTGCCGCAGCAAGTTCAGCTTTTCCGTCCTGTTGTTCAGCGCTTACGCCAAACGGAATTCTGCAGCCATTTCCAAAGTATCCACGCGCACACCGGGCGAATGCGTCGTGCTGACGGTAATCGCCTTTAAGTACGTGCCCTTGGCCGTCGCGGGCTTGAGCTTGACCAGACTTTCCACCAAAGCCGCAATATTCTCGCGGAGTTTGGCTGTCTCAAAGGACCGCTTGCCGACGCCTGCGTGAACGATACCGGCTTTTTCTGCGCGGAATTCGATCTTACCGGCCTTGGCCTGGGTGACGGCGGTGCCGACGTCAAACGTAACGGTGCCGACCTTGGGATTGGGCATCAAACCGCGAGGGCCGAGCAATTTGCCGATCTTACCAACGGTGACCATCATGTTCGGCGTCGCAATCGCGGTGTCGAACTCAAACCAGCCGCCCTTGATCTTCTCGACAATGTCGTCGTCGCCGACAAAATCCGCGCCCGCAGCCAATGCTTCCGCAGCCTTGTCGCCTTTGGCAAACACGAGCACGCGGTTGACTTTGCCCGTGCCGTTGGGCAGCACGACAGCGCCGCGGACCATTTGGTCGGCGTGCTTGGGGTTGATGCCCAAGTTGATTGAAACTTCAACCGTTTCGTCGTATTTCGCGCCAGCCACTTCTTTGGCCAGCGAGATCGCTTCATCGAGGTTGTAACGCTTAGTCCGATCGATTTTACTCAGAGCGGCCGTGTATTTTTTTGAACGCTTTGCCATAGTTTTGCTCCTTAACCGATCACGTCAATGCCCATGGAACGGGCGGTGCCCGCGATCGTCTTGATCGCGGTGTCCAAATTCGTCGCATACAAGTCGGGCATTTTGATCTTGGCGATTTCTTCAATCTGTTTGCGGGTCAGCTTGGCGACCTTGTCGCGGTTGGGCACCGACGATCCCTTTTGAAGATTGGCGTACTTGAGCAAAAGCCGCGACGCAGGCGGCGTCTTGGTGATAAACGTAAACGATCGATCCGAATACACGGTAATCACAACGGGAATCACCATGCCGATCTGGCTCTGCGTTTCGGCGTTGTAAGCCTTGCAGAACTGCATGATGTTAACACCGTGCTGACCGAGGGCCGGCCCCACCGGCGGCGACGGTGTCGCTTTACCGGCTGGCAACTGCAGCTTGATGTAACCTGTAATTTTCTTAGCCATTTTCCTTCTCCTTGGTCAATGCCGATTTTTCACTTCGACACGGTGCTGTTGACGGCCGCTTTGGCCTCGCACGCAGTTTGCCCCGCGTTGTTGCGGGGTTTGTCGGCGGAATCGGACTCCACCGGCATTTTGATTCAATCTCCGCGGTCGCGGAGATTGCGGGCGGGCACCGAGACCCGCCCCTACCCAGGCTACAGGCCAGCCCTTAGCCGTTGATTTTTTCGACCTGCAGAAAGCCAAGTTCGACCGGCGTGGCGCGACCGAAGATGGACACAAGCACTTTGAGTTTCTGTTTCTCGACGCTGACTTCAGCAACTGTGCCGGCAAAATTGGCAAACGGGCCGTCAATGACGCGCACTTCACTGCCCTCGTCAAACGACAGCACCGGTTTGGCGGCCACTTCGCTCTGCACCAATTGCTCAGTAATTTTAGCAACTTCTGAATCCGGCACGGGTGGCGGCGTTAGGCCACCGCCGACAAAACCGATGATTTTCTGCGTGCCTTTGACCAAGTGCCAGGTCTGCTCGTTGAGCACCATGTGCACCAAAATGTAGCCCGGGAAGAACTTGCGCTTGGATTCGCGGCGCACGCCAGCGCGGACTTCGGCAACTTTTTCCGTCGGCACCAAGATTTCGCCGAAAAATTCTTCTAAATTGTCAGCCTTGTAGCGCTCCATCAAACTGGCACGCGCCACGTTTTCCGAGCCCGTGTAAGTATTGACAATGTACCAACGCTTGCGAATCCGCCCCGGCAAACGCAGCGTTTTCTCCACAGGCGCGCCGTCGAGCAGGTCGCCCTGCTCCTGCGCAACTTCCAAATTTTGCATCGCTGTGGTCATTTTTCACTCCCTTGCCTATTGCGGTCGTCTCTCAGCGCTGGATGCCGTAGACGAGCGCCGCCGCATGGCTGAAGATAAAATCAAAGAATGCCAAGCAAATCGACACAAGTACGGTGGTGACCATCACCACGACCGTCGACAAGCGCGTTTCCGCACCGGACGGCCACGTCACCTTGCGCAGTTCGCCCGCGATTTCATGGGCCAAACTGAACATTTTCTCATGACGAAACAGGTAGATACCGCCTGCTATGCCAAGAACAATGCCCAGCAGGTTGCTCAAGCGAAATTCACGCCCGATGATGCTGGCGTCCCATTCCGGGCGGAACAGGTCAAACGCGCCAGCAAACAAGTGCGCGCCCAAAAACCACAGCAGCAAAGCCGCAGCGACAAATGACAAATTGACCATGCGTTCTTGACTCACCGGCGGTTCTCCTAGTTGCTGCACTTGCGCGTTGGGCAACTACCTAAACAGATTCAAGAAAAACTCAGCAGGCCAGGCGGGATTCGAACCCACAACCCGCAGATTTGGAGTCTGCCGCTCTACCGTTAGAGCTACTGGCCTGTCGCGCGGCAGCTGATTTAGCGCCGGTGTGCCCAACGCTGCTGTCATTGCCGCCCCTGCAAGTGCTTGTATCTTTCGATACAAACAGCTGCGAAAACAGAAAAGTCTGCCAGCTTCAGCGCGAGCTGCGCGGCAGGCTAACGCTACTTCGTCTCTTTGTGTTCGGTGTGCTTGCGCTCAAAGCGGCAGTATTTGTTGAACATCAGCCGACCAGGCGTGGTCTTCTTGTTCTTGGTCGTGGTGTAGCGCGATACGCCGGGAATGCCCGAGGCGCGACACGTCTGGCACTCGAGGTGCACGATGCTGCGGTTGCTAGCGGCCATAAGGTCCTCCGAAATCGGTAAACGTCAGTTTTTGTTGCTGAATCGACTTCTTGCGTTGTCTTTTTCAGCTACTTTTGCTGTCGCTTCCCGCCCGTCGCAGCGTTTGAAACGCGGTCGTCGGGCATTTCTCCCGCGCTGTTGCCGTCTGTAAACAGCGGCGCGCGGTACGTTTGTGGCGCGGCTCGCACCGCGTTCACTTTTGTCGACAAAGCCCGCCGGAGGCTTTTTTGCGCTCCGGCGGGCCCGCCACTTCTTTGTTTCATGAGCAAATGTACCGCTTTACGCGACACGTTTGCGCATGTTACGCCACAATCTCGCTGACCAAGCCAGCGCCGACGGTACGGCCACCTTCGCGAATAGCGAAGCGCATGCCTTTTTCCATCGCCACCGGGTGGATCAACTTGATGAGCAACTCCACGTTGTCGCCGGGTTTGACCATCTCGATGCCCGCCGCCAAGTCAATGTCGCCGGTGATGTCGGCGGTGCCGAAGTAGAACTGCGGACGATAGCCCTTAAAGAACGGCTTGCTACGGCCGCCTTCATCTTTGGACAGCACGTACACGGCGGCTTTGAAGCTGGCGTGCGGCGTGACGGTGCCGGGCTTGGCCAAGGATTGGCCGCGCTCGACGTCGTCGCGCTTCAGACCGCGGAGCAATGCCCCGAGGTTGTCGCCCGCTTGGCCTTGATCCACGATTTTGTGGAACATTTCAATGCCGGTGATGGTGGTCTTGACCGTCGGGCGAATGCCGACGACTTCAACTTCATCGCCCACTTTGATCGTGCCGCGATCGACGCGACCCGTCACGACGGTGCCGCGACCGGAAATCGTCATCACGTCTTCCACCGGCATCAGGAACGGCTTTTCAAAGTCGCGCACCGGATCGGGGATAAACGTGTCAAGGGCTTCCATCAGCGCATCGAGAGACGGCGTGCCGAAACGGCTGGTATCGCTTTGCAGCGACAACAGGGCCGAACCGCGGATGATCGGCGCATTGTCGCCGTCAAAGTCGTACTTCGTGAGCAATTCGCGCAGTTCCATATCGACCAAGTCGACGAGTTCGCCTTCCGGATCATCGGAATAGGCGATATCGCACTTGTTCAAATAAACCACGATCTTCGGAACGCCGACCTGACGCGCGAGCAAGATATGCTCCTTGGTCTGGGGCATCGGTCCGTCGGTCGCGGCGCAAACGACGATCGCACCGTCCATCTGAGCGGCGCCGGTGATCATGTTTTTGATGTAGTCGGCGTGGCCCGGACAATCGACGTGCGCATAGTGGCGCTTGGGCGTCTCGTATTCGACGTGAGCCGTCGAAATCGTGATGCCGCGCGCTTTTTCCTCGGGCGTCTTGTCGATTGCGTCAAAAGACATGACTTTGCCCATGCCTTTGGAGGCTTGGTGCTTGGTAATTGCCGCGGTCAGCGTCGTCTTACCGTGGTCGACGTGGCCGATAGTTCCCACGTTAACGTGGGGTTTGGTGCGTTCAAACTTGGCCTTCGCCATGACAAGTACCTCCCGCCACAGTGTGGCGTATTTTGAAGCGGCCGCACTTTGCAACCGCCCTTAGAATGGGCCTGTGCCCGCATGTCTTTTCTTGGGCCGATTGCCCCTGTTCTCAGACGCTTGCCGCGAAATTGCGCGGAGCCCATGATCGGATTTGAACCGATGACCTCTTCCTTACCAAGGAAGTGCTCTACCGACTGAGCTACATGGGCGAAAACATAAACAACTTGCCCATAATCAGGTAGCCCTGTTTCACCTCACACGCGGCCTTGCAGGCAACGATGTCAGAGCGGGAAACGGGATTCGAACCCGCGACATTCAGCTTGGAAGGCTGACGCTCTACCAGCTGAGCTATTCCCGCGGACGCGAAACCAGTTTCTGCCGATTTTGAGGAAGCCAGCACACGGTGGAAGGTGGTGGATTCGAACCACCGTAGGCGCAAGCCAGCAGATTTACAGTCTGCCCCCATTAGCCACTCGGGCAACCTTCCGTAACTTCTGGCTTATTCCATTCGTCGTCCAATTTCGCAAACCGTCATCGATCC
This sequence comes from Klebsiella pneumoniae, assembly GCA_945889325.1. GTDB lineage: Bacteria > Myxococcota_A > UBA9042 > UBA9042 > UBA9042 > CAMDBH01. The sequence goes on along the minus strand of CAMDBH010000034.1, from coordinate 19,664 downwards.
GTCAGCGCTGGTTGGCACTGGGGCGGGAGAACGAACGGAGCTGGAGATGGGACTCGAACCCGCAACCTGCTGATTACAAATCAGCTGCTCTGCCAATTGAGCTACACCAGCGTTTTTGCGCGACAGCGTTTTTGCGCGACAGCGTTTTTGCGCGAGTTTCTTCTCTCTGATTTGCGCTGAATCGGGTGCGTCGGTTGAAACGTCTTGTTCCGTCGGAGGCTGTCCGCGCGCAGCGGACCTCTTCGGGGCCCGCCGGTATACAGCAATCCGCAAAGGTCGTCAAGGCAAAAATGCGCGTCCGCAACTGTCAGACCGGTTTTTTCACGGCGGGGCGCCATTGCATCCCACGGGCCAGCGTCAGGGAAAGCGCCGCAAAAGCTGAAACATTAAGCGATTGCATGTGGGCAGACCCGACCAAGCTCAACAAAATGTCACAATTCTTGCGCACAAGCGGGCGAATGCCGCCGCCCTCAGCGCCCAGCACAATCGCGGTGGCTGGCGCAAAGCGATGATCGCGAATATCGCCCGCGGCACCGTCGAGCGCGGTCCCGACGCATTCCACGCCGCGATCACCCAATAACTGCAATGTTCGCGCGAGGTTAACTACACGTACAACCGGCACCGTCGCGGTGCCACCTTCCGCAATCCGCTCGACCAACGACGTGACTTCGGCCGCGCGGTCTTGCGGCAAGATCACGGCTGTGGCGTCAAAAAACGCAGCTGATCGCAAAATCGCGCCCAAATTGTGCGGGTCGGTGATCGAATCGAGCACCAGAATCAGTGTGCCGTCATTGGCGCCTGTGGCGGGTACCAAATCATCCAGATCTGCGTAGGCAAATTCGGTGACACGTACGGCAATTCCTTGAGGATTTGGCGCATCTGGGTCAATGCCCGGCGGTGGGTGGCGCAGCAGTTGCAGGCCCTTTGCATCGACCAGTTGGCGGATCCGCGCTTCCAGCCTGGGATCGCGCCCCCAATAGAATATCTCCTTAACCCGCGCCGGTTTATGTCGCGCAAGCGCTTCGACTGCGTGCGCGCCCGTCACGACGTCCGGCGGCAGTTGGCCCTTGCGCTCGCGGCGCGCTTCATCGATGCGCGGTCGCGGCGGGCGATCAAAAACGTCCCTCTGCGCAGGTCGATCGGGTCTATCACGCTGATCATGCTGTCGATTGTCGCGTTCAGCCTGCCACGGCGCTGCGCCGCTGGGCCGCTGTGGCCTGTCGTCATGGCGCCGCGGAGCTGCGTGTCCGCCGTCGGCCGCACCTTCGGGTCGCCGCGGCCGATCGTTAAACCGCGATTGCACGGGCCGATCCGGATAATCCCTTGTTTGGGAAGATGAATCGCCGTGAGATTCGTCGTCGTCGCGCCGTGGCTGGCCGATTTCGCGGTGTGCGGGGGGCGGGCCGCCGCTTTCCGGGGACCACAGGCGCTCGTTCCTGCGCAGACCTGGCTTGAACTGCTTGTCTTTTTGCGGTGTTTGGCCTTGTTGACTTGGCAACGCGGGCCGCCCAAAAGGGTGCGGGCGTTTTTTCTTGTCCTCTTCGTCATCGCCCATGTGCTACCTCAATTCGTCAAGCTGTATGCGATCTTTTTGGCCGCGTTCGATGTCTGCCAATATCTCAAGCGCGACGGCGCGTGGCTCGCGCGCGCTTGCGATGGGTCGGCCGACCACGAGCAAATCTGCCCCGGCGCGGGCCGCTTCATAGGCCGTGGCTGTGCGCCTTTGGTCGTCGCCGCCTGCCTGCTGCCGGATCCCCGGCACGACCGCCAGCATGGCCCGATTGCGCCCGCGCAGCAATGCCAATTCATGCGGTGACAGCACCGCGCCATCCAGACCCGCGCGTTCGACCAGCAATAGCCTTTGTTCGACCAAATGTTGCAACCCGTCGCTCACGCCAGTCTGCGCCAAAAGTGCTTGGTCCAAACTGGTCAGCACTGTCACCGCCACCACCCGCGTGCGCCCGCGCGCTTGGGCGGCCGCTTGCAGCATCGGCAGGCCGCCCGCGGCATGCACCGTGAGCAGCGCCACATCCAGTTTGTTGACGACCTGCACGGCCAGCCCAATTTGGTGCGGAATATCATGGAGTTTTAGGTCGAGAAACACTTCAAAACCCGCCAGCCGCATGTGATGCACCACCGACGGACCGACGGCGGTGAACAGCGACACGCCCACTTTGATCAAAACCGGCAAGCCGTGCAGGGCGTCGAGTAAAGGCTCAAACGGTTCCACACTTGCGCCGTCGAGCGCAATCGCCAGCTTGGGAAGTGCCTGATTTGGATTCACAAAGTTCATTTACGCAAGAACCAAGGGCCGACCGAGGCGGGCAGTCGCCAGCGCTTGCGGCAAAATCTTTAGCAAATCCGCCACACTCATTTCACTTTTGCTGCCGTTGTGGCGGATCTTGACCTCAACGATGCCATCGGCCGCGCGCTTGCCCGCCACGACCTGCAGCGGATAGCCGATCAAATCGGCGTCGGCGAACTTGATGCCCGGTCTTTCATCGCGGTCATCCAGCGCCGCATCAATCCCTAATTTTTTCAAGTCTTTGTATAACGCGACCGCAAGATCAAACGCCGGACCGTCGGCGTTCATCGGCAGCACGATCACCTCAAACGGCGCGATGGCAACCGGCCAGCGGATACCGCGACTATCATGATTTTGTTCAATCGCCGCCGACAAAATCCGCGAAACACCGATGCCATAGCAGCCCATCTCAAACGGCTGGGCCTGACCTTGCTCATCCAGAAAAGTCGCTTGCATCGATTGGGAATACTTCTGGCCGAGATAGAACACATGCCCGACTTCAATGCCCTTGAAACCACGCAACTTTCCCTCGCAGCGCGGGCACGGATCGCCCGCAACCGCCATGCGCAAATCGCCAAAGGTCAAATCCTGCAAGTCGCGCTGAGGACTGACATTTTGCAGATGCTGCTGCTTCACATTGGCGCCACAGACCGCCGTGGCCATGCCGCGAATTTCATGGTCCAGCAGGAATTTCACTTTTCCTTTTGCATCGTTGGCCACAATGGGCCCGAGGTAACCCGGCGGCAGCCCAGTTTCCTTGGCAAACCAACCTGCATCGGCCAAAAACAAGTTTTTGCAACCTAGCAATTTTTTTATCTTAATTTCATTCACTTCGCGGTCACCGCGCACGAAAGCGACGGCCGCCTGATCGTCGGCCATGTACAGCACAGCTTTGATCATGTCTGCCGGTTGGCATTTCAATTGCAAGCACACTTGTTCAATGCTTTTCGCGCCCGGCGTCTCAATGGCGGCGAATGAAGGCAATCCAACAGGAATACTTGCGAAATCCGGAACCGGCAACGGTGCTTTTTCCACGTTGGCCGCAAAATCGCAGCGGTCGCACGACACAATCGCGTCCTCGCCAGAATCAGCCAACACTTGAAATTCATGGCTCATTGAGCCGCCAATGTTGCCGGTATCGGCCTCCACTGCCCTAAAATCCAAACCAAAACGCTTAAATATCTTGCCATACGCCTCATACATGGCGTGGTAACTCTTGTGCGCATTTTCCACAGAAGAATCAAAGCTATACGCATCTTTCATCACAAACTCGCGCCCGCGCATTAGCCCGGCCCGCGGCCGCATTTCATCGCGAAACTTGGTCTGAATCTGGTACAAATTTATCGGCAACTGTTTGTAACTCCTCACATCTTTCCGCACCAAATCGACCACAACCTCCTCATGCGTCGGCCCCAGACAAAAATGCCCCTGCTTGCGGTCCTGCATCCGCAGCAATTCCGGCCCATAAAAAGTCCACCGCCCCGATTCCTCCCACAATTCCGCCGGAATAACCGCAGGCATAAACACTTCCTGCGCCCCAGCCTCATTCATTTCCTGCCGCACAATCGCCTTGATCTTCTCAAGCGACCGCACACCCAGCGGCAAAAAGCTATAAATACCAGCAGCCACCCGCCGCACAAACCCTGCCCGCACCAGATACTGGTGCGAAATGACTTCCGCATCTTTAGGCGCTTCTCGCAGCGTTGGAATATGTAACTTGCTAATCTTCATTGGTTCTTCCCACCTGCAAACCCACCAAATCCCATGCCGTCGCCCGCTCTTGCGACGTCGCGCGTCAGCGCCGTCGCCCCCGCAGCCGCGAAGCGGGAATTCAACGCGATGTTGCGCCTTTAGGCGCAACGAGCTCGTACCGGTTGCCAAAGGAGTGGGGAGTCCAGAGGGGCGAACCACAGCGGCTAAGCACGGAATCAAAGAGCTTTGGTTCGCCCCTTTGGATCCTCACACGCGAAGCGTGTGGCCCCGCGCAGCGCAAAAGCACTGCGCAGCTAAAGCCATGCGCAGCAGCAACGCCACCGCGCGGCGAGGCGCGATTAAGCGGCGCGGTCAATACTCGTAAGTATCGTACATTGTCCGCATAATATCGAGCAAACTCACACGGAACTGATATTCCGAGAACAAATAATTGTCCTGCAACGCCGCCAAATCCGCGTATTTCTTCAGCTCTTTTTCAGCCAGCTTGACCGATAAGAAGCCGGGGTTGACCGTCTCCTTGCTCGACTTGGGCGCGATGTACGTCTTGCCCGAAAGCGGATCGGTAAACGTGGCAATGTCTTCAGGCGCAATTGAATCCGGCAGTTGCAAGCCATTCTGGTTGCCTTTGACAAAGATACGCGACACGTCGAGGAACGTCCGATCGTAGCCCTTGGCCAACATCGCCATGCCGTAGTACGCGCCCAAAAGCGGCATACGGAAGCGACTGGACGGAAAACGCGGCCGATCGTCTGGATAAATCACGTACTTCAAGCAACCAATCTTGTCTTTGAGCGCCACTTTCGGATCGTAATCGGCACAGGACTTGGGCACAGTGGAGTTGGCGCCGACATAAATCGGCCGTGTCACAAAGTCCTGGCTGCCCGCGGCATCGGGGCCCTGCAACAGATACCAGCCATAGTAACTGGCGTCTTCTACCGCAATACCGCCAAAGATATTGGTCAATTGCCGTGGGAACGCGTTGTAGAAGCTGATCAAATAACGCCGCGTGTCTTCCGTTTCATTGGTCGCCGTGAAGTCATGCCGCAACGGCAAGGTCGGATCGGACAACATGGCAAAAGCCGCCAAACGATCGTAAATTTGGCCACCGGAAACAGGGCGATACAAATAACCGCCGCCCCAGCCTGCGTACAATTGACGGGCGCCCTCGGGCTCGTCGATCCAGTGGGCGTCTGCACTTTGACCGTCAATGGAGTTGTAAGGCTCAAAACGGTCACGGATCTTATTGAACACAAAGTAGTTTGGCGTCGGACGGCCGAGCGCTTGGGCCATGGTGTTAAATGAATTCATCGTGGCAAACGCGCCCGACAAGCCGCCGTTTGGATCGACGTCCCATTCCTTGCCGTAGCGGGTTTTCCACCAGCCCTCTTTGGCACCGGCCGGAATCACCTGATACATCGCGTAATCGAGCATCCAGAACTGGAATTGCCGCGTCGCGGTGTAGAACTGACGTTGCACGCGGCCTGCGTAACCATCGGGCTGGTACGCTTCATTGTCACGGGCATAACCCCAGAAGTACCAGTAATTCTCATAGTCTTCCAACGCATTGCGCGAGATTTCATACGGATCGGCGCCTTCATCAAACGTGGCGCAAGTCGGTGTTTGACCATTCCATTCATCTGAACAGAAGCGGTACGGCACTTCGCTCAGTTTCGGGTCGGCGCAATAGCTGTTTTCGCCCAGTTTGCGGCAGACGCTGCCGGCGGCGCAGTCGGTGCCTACTGTCGCTTCAGTGCAGGCATTGCCCTTCAAGTCCCGCCACTTGACGTCTTTGCGGTCGTACATGGCGGCCACGCTGCCAAAGTACTTGGGCAAGTTGTAGTAGTGCACCCGCCTGGTCAACTTGTTGACGTCCTGTACACCGTGATTTTGCACCAAATACACGTTGGGGTTGTCATCTTTGGGCGTACCGAGCAGTTGCTTGAGCGGCGCCAAGCCGTTGCCCGGCGATGTTTCCAGATCCAACGGCGTCTTGAACGCTTCGACGATGTTGCCATAACCAAATTTGATCGCCGCCCGATCGTAGAAGCCCAGATCGGCAAAGCGACCATTGAACTTGCTGGTGTAATCCATGACTGACGCCAGTTGCTTCTCGCGAATGTGGCCGCGCGACTGATCGATGGTATCGGATTGGAACGGGTTAACCACTTCACCCTTGTCATTGGTCTTCAAGGTCCAGAAGTCGCGATGGAAATTCAAAGCATCCGTCGACGCTTCAAAGTTATGCCGCAAGCCCAGCGTGTGGCCAACTTCGTGCTCCTGCGTGCCTTTGTAGATGCGCTGCCACAGTTCGGTGCGAATGCGCTCGCGCAGTTTGGCCACTTCGGCCCGACCGACTTCTTGGGTTGCGCGGATAACTGGATCGATGGTGTCACTGTAAAGTGGTCCCGGCAGGAAGTTGTAGGTCGCTGCCTGGCTGGCCAGCGACTGGCCGTCCGAACTTTTGATAATGGCAAAGCGCAATTGCGCCATCAAGTCGCGGGTCGAGCAGTTGGCCCAGCGGGTTTTCTTGTCGCCCGAAGTGACGCAAACGCGGCCCTTGGCTTGGCCTTGCGATTCAAATTCGCCGACCGTCGCGCACTCTGGCGCCGTCGCGTCCACATCGGCAAATTTGTTAAACAGCGTCGGGATGTCTGAATTTGCGTAGGCCTGACACAGCGCGGCGTCGTATTGACGGCCGTATTCTTCGGCCAAACCGACCAACGCATTGTCGACAAAGTCGGCAAAGTGCACGGTCTTGGCGCCCAAATCGAGCAATACCTTCTGCTTTTCCTTGTGACCAGCGATGTTGGCCCAATTGGCCAGCGACATGCGCTTGAGTTGCTCCGGCGCCAACGCCTGCGTATCCGGCTTCACGTTGTAATCGTTGAACATCGCTTGAATCGAGTTGCCATCATCGGCCGACACCAGCATGGCGTCCAAGGTCGGATTCTGCTGCACGCGGGCCATGCGGCTCTGCGCCCATGTGCCGCCGTTGTCTTCACGCGGTAGGCCCAAAGTGCCCAAGTTTTGGCGCACCGACGGATCGAGCATGTTGGCGACCAACCCTTGAACTTCTTCAATACTTTTGGGGCCTTTCACATCATAATGGTTCGCGAGCTTGGCGTTGAGGATGTATTTCTTTTCCGACTGCCGTTTGATGTCGTTGAAATCCTTGATACCAGCCTGAAGTTCGAGCGCTTGCAGCGCAGCTTCGGCACCGGATTTCATCACGCCGACATAAGCATGGGCGCTGGCGGAAATAATTTCGCCGCTCAGCGGATCAGCCGCCGACGGGCCGTAACCGTACAAACCGGCCTGAATCGGCGCGTTGACCGTGTGCATCACGGAGTAACGCAAATCGCCAAAGCGGTGAACGGAATCCATATTCTTGCAAAAGCGCTTGCCGATCGCGGTGCCGCTCCATTGCGCGACCTCGCCGCTGCCCGCGGAGATCGTGCCGCTGTCGGCTTTGATTTCTCCGCCAACGGTGGGCGCAGCAACAATCGGCGACAGCGCGTCATCTTGCTTATAGCCTTTGTCAATCGCCGCTTGCGCAGCAGCATCGCTGTTTTCGCACAGCACGAACATCGGATGGTCTAGCTTGTAGTCAGGCTTGGCAAACTTGATCACCGATTCAAAGGGTGCCGACCACAATTTGGCGATTTCAATCGACGCACGCACCAATTCACGCGGATGCTCTTCGTTCATGTAATAGACAATCGGCTCTGGCGTCATTTGCGTGAAATCGAAATCGCCCTTCCACACTTTGGTGCCGTTGGCGCCGTCTTCCATCTTCTTGACGTATTGATCCCAAATGCGGTGACGCTGGGTGCGCCGCACGTTGTTGCTGAAAATATTGCCGTATTGGATGTCATACGTCGGTCGCTCCGTGCGGAAAAAGCCGAATTTTTGCAGTTCCACATCGTCTTGCTCGCGCGCAACGTAGTTCTTGGTCTCTTGCCCTTCAAACTTGGGCACTTCCAAGAAGAAGGTGCGTACCGCGTATTCTTCGGACGAGCAGTTGTAAGCCGCACCGACGTACCAAACTGGCAGCAAACACGCGGGCGCTACGCCATCGGTGAAGTGAAACAGCGGCGCATTGAGAATTTGATGCGTCACATAAGTAAAGAATTTCTGGCCATTGGTGTCGCGCGACCAAGTCGTGTCCACCCCCATTTCAAACTGTTCACCTTCTGGCGCGGTATCACCTTGATAAATAACGGTTTGACCGTGGGAGTACAGCACGTCCGCGTCATAGTCGACAATTTGGTTGGAGCCCCAGCTCACGCGCATGTAATCGCGGTCGTACCAATGGCGATCGCTGCTATTTTCAGCGATCTTATTGGTTTGCTCGCCCGACGCCGTGCTGTAGTTGCGCATGATGTCAAAGTGACTGCTGATCGGAAAAGCGATCAGCGGCGCACCGTGATAAATGTACTGTTTGCCAAGGCTTACACAATAGCCGGCGTAATCTTCCTCGTCTTTCCATTTATCCGCCCGCGCCGCGCTGCCGCAGTGCGATCCGACCCGGCATTGGTCATCCTTAGCGCATGATTTCAGCTGCAGATCTTGCGGCACGGCGTGTTCGACCACCTTGCCGTCTTTGTCCTTGAGCGGAATATCGACGTCCGAACGCTTGGCGTACACCTCTGAACCGACCTGAAATTCATAGGTCCGATAGAAATACAGTGCTTTTTCCTGCACTTCAAACACACCGCGCTCCAGCTTGCCCATGTTGCCGGGAAAACTGTTGGCGTTGGCGAAGTTGGTCGTTACAACTGTAGTCCGCAAATACCATTCGCGCCCGAGGATGTCGGACTTCTTGGTATAATTGGGCTGCACCGTATTGATATCATCGCGGTTTTGCGCACAGGACAGCATTGTCATGGCGCAAACGGTCAGGGTGGTGCAGGAAAGGAGCGAGCGCAGGTAAGCGGGCTTCATGGTGTTCTCCGAAGTGGGCACGCCGATTGAGGCGGTGCAGGAGCGAAAAAAGTCGAGGGTCAAGATTTCAAATTAAGGGTCAAGAACTGGGCCTAGAGGCCGACGCCGATATTGCCGTAAGTCGCGTAAAGCTGCCGGAAGTAATCGACAATTTCGATTTCCTTCTGCATGGTCGCCTGCAGGGCGATTTTCTGCGCGCCGTTGGCTTTGGTCAGATACATGTCGGCGCAGGCTTTGCCGCTGCTGCACTGGGCAGCCGTACAGGTGCTGCCGTCTTCACAGCCTGATTTCAACAGGTTAAGCCGTTGCAGCATGCGAAACGTCGGCGAATAGCGATTGGCGCTGTAGTTGGGCTTGGGCGCAACGTAAGTCTTTTTGCCAAACGGATCCTCAAATTCGACAAATTCGACTTTGGTCGGGTTGCCGTTGATCGAGGGCTCGCCGATGGTGAATTGCAAACCGTTGCCTTTGAACCAAACCGCCATGGAATCGGTAAACGACGGGTCAAAGCCAGCTGGCAAGTTGGCGATCGCCTGCCATGCGGCAAACAAGCGCAAACTGTGCGTCATGACAGAGGGTTCCACGTGTTTGTCGGCCGGACTGATCGGGCGGAACGGATTTTGCGGGGCGTAGACAAGTTTGGTCTTGTCGTTTGGATCCGCTACTGCCGACCCGCCGATCGCGTCGGTGTCGCCAGCGGCCAAGCCGCCCAAAACCCGCGCCAATTCATTGGAATAAACGGTATTAAAGCCGATCGCCGTGCCGCGGAACAACGGCAACTGCTCGCCGACCGAATCCGTGAGGAAGTTGGCGGTGGAGTTGGTCATCGTAATGATGGCCGCGATCTTGTCCCAATAGCCGCCGATCCAAAGCGGATGGTCGTAATAGTAGTAGCCTTTGTCGGTCGCGAACGTCGTCCACGGGTACTTGCCGACGCCCATGGGCACGTTGAGTTGGCTGCCCGGCGCGTCGTCGTCATACGACGCTGAAACGTAAGCATTTTTCTCTTTGACATACTGGTACGATCCCGGCGCTGGGGCGGCGATCATCGACGCCAGCTTGCGGAACGCGGCCACTGAGGCGCGCCGCATGGACGGCATCACGCCAGTCTCCTGATATTCCAGCGCATTGTACCAAGAATAGAAACGATAGGCGTTGTTGTAAAGCGCATAGTAGCGAGCCGCCATGGACAACGGGTTCAGCCAGCGATCCTGGATGCGCGCGACATATCCAAGCGGGCTGCCGCCGCGCGCGAACCATTGGCGTTCGCGCTTGAACGCGTCAAACAAGTAGTACTCTTCAACGGCTTCACCGGCGTGCTGCACGATTTCCTCAAAGTTCACACCGGTGTCAAAGCGATTGCACACGCCTTGGCCGGCATATTCATCGGAGCAATACGAATACGGCACTTCCCAGAAGGTGCGATCGGCTTCATTGCGCGAATACTTCGAGGCATTTCGATTCTCAAAGTCGACAAAGAATTGCGGCACGGCCTGGCGGTTGCGGTTGGCTTCCGGCGGCATATATTCGCTCATGAAATTGAAGGGATTGGAGATCAAGCTGCCGATCTGGAAACTCGGATCGAGGCGATACGACACCTGCTCCAAAGTCTGCGCGGTCTTTTTGGCATAGCGCTTGACCTGATCCTGCAATTGCGTCACGTCGCCGAACACTTCCACCAGACCGCCGTAGCCGAACTTGATGGCTGCGTAGTCATACTTGCCCAAACCGTGAATATCGCTATGAATCTTCTGTCCGTAATCCATGACGGTGGAGTACTGATATTCCGTGCGGCGATTGGCGACCTCGCCCGGCGTAAGCCCAGCGCGCGATTGGTATTTTTTCATTTCTCCGGCTTGCTCGACGTAGGCAAATGGCGTGCCCATGATCTTGTCGATGGCCGGTCGCGCTTTGCCGCTGTGCGAATCGACGCAGAAACCGCCAGTGCACTTGTCGCCGTCGCCGCAGCCGCTATTGGCGCTGCAAGCGAGGTTATTTGCACAGTAACCGCCGTTGCACTGCACGCCTGCGCTGCCGCAAGCTGCGTCTTTGTCGCACGGGATCCGGTGGCGCGTTTCACCTTGGCAGGTGCCGACCGGTGTGCCGTCGCCGTCGATGCACTGGCCAGCATTGCAAGCAAGTCCGGCCGGGCATTGGCTGTTCTTGGTGCAGCCGCTGAGCAGCTTGCAGGTTTCGCCAAAGCTGTCTTTGTCGCAAATGTCGTCCTTGGCGATTTTGCCCAACGGCGTGGTCACATCGGCGCACAAAACCGGTTCTTTTTCACGGCCGGTGGTCGGGTCAAAATATTCGTCAAAATAATTCACCAAGTCCGTCGAGCCTTCAAAATTGTGGCGCAAACCAACAGTGTGACCGACTTCATGCTCGACGGTGGCGCGGAATAAGCGCACTGATATCGCAGTGCGTAGGGCATCGCCTTTGAAACATTTGTGGTCTTTGGCCAGCGCTTCCCAATCGGCGCCTTTGACGTCCAAGATCGGTGTGTCACCCGGTTTGCACTTGAGCGATTCCGCCAAGCCAAGCAAAGAAGGGTCGGCAAACTCAGAAAGTTCAATATTGTTGACGCCCAACAGCAACATCCGGTTGTGCTCGCTCATCATGCGCTTGGGCGTCGCCCAGCCGGTCGGAGCAATTTTGCCCAGCATTTCGGGGCTGATGTCGCTGCCCGGTTGGGCCGCACCCTCGGAAGCGACCAGCGCCATTTCATCATTGATCATCGCGCGTTCTAGCGGGGTGCCCTTGATCTTGTCCAAACGCGCAAACACTTCATTGACATCGAATATCATGCCATTCTTGTTCAAATACTGCGCAATCATGCCGGGTTTTGAAAAATCCGGTGCCTTGGCCAAATCGTCATCCGTGGGCGACGGGCCAGACGCGCCAGAATACTTGTCGGACATGCGCACGGTCGCTTCGGACTTGGCCTGTTCCAATTTTTGTGCCGGCGTCAGCAGTGCATCGTCGATAACCGCAGCACCTTGAAACCACGACTTGTCTTTGGCCGTCGTCGATTGCTTTTTGGCCACATAATCGCGCAGGTATTTGCCGGTTTTCAAATCGTCAACATTCAACTCTCCGTTAAGCAAGTCCACCAAATCTTTGGCATATTGCGCGTAAGTGATCATGGCCGCGCCATAGACATTGGCGGTGGCCCACTGGATTTCACCCGTGACCGGATCGGGCGCAGCCGGACCGTAGCCGAGCGGCGAGTTGGCCTCCGAATTGGTCACCCAATACATGAAGTTGTAGCGCGAATCGCCGCCGATCTTCGGTTCAGCAGCGTGCTTGACCAAACCGCCGTCGTTCACATCGGCACAAGGATTGAATTCATACGTCTCGCCGTTCCCGCCCCCCTTGTCGTTCTTGCGCGTGTGGCCGTAATAGCGGCAGTCATTCCAAGCCTCGGCTTTGCCGTACTCTCCAGAATCTTTGCAGGATTGCGCACTGCGCGTGAACTGGTTTTCACAAACGACAAACACCGACTCAAGCCCGTCGCGGATTTCCAGGCGGCGCTTGCTGTCTTGCGCTGTCAATTCCTGATGCCAGCCGATGCACTTGCCGATGCCGCTGTCCACAAAGCAACTGACGTCGCCGCGTTGGCCTTTCTTCAAGAATACTGCATGGACCGAGTCCGCCACGGCGTACGCAAAGTCGCTGCCTTGGCCGTAAACCAAATCGTCGCGCGTTTTGGTGCCGTTGACACCGCCGTCCAAAGTCTCACCCGCAGACGGCTTGGTGGCGTCGCCCGCGACGGTGGCAATGGCGTTGAAAAAGCGCAATCCGACTTTGCCCAAGCTCGTGCGCATCACCGCAACGCCATCATTGCCGTAAAATACCACAACATAGGCTTCACCGGATTTGATCTTCACGTTGGGCAGGGTTGCTTTGGCGGCTCCCGCTTCAACTGTAATTTCAATGACCTTGCCGCCAGCCGAGCCCGCGTCGCTGGCCGACATCGCGGCCCCCTGCTTGCTGGCCGATAGGTCGCCTGCCGCATACTTCACACCAGCAACAGTGGCCGAGCCGAACGTCAAAGTCGCGGGCGCACTGCCCGGCGACGCGTTGACAAAGGAGACATAAGCGCCGGTGGCGTCTTTGCGATCATCAGGATTGTCAATAAAATTGATAAGTTCGACCTTGTCTGCGTTCTTGGCCGCGATCAACACGCGGTTGGCTTTGATCGTTTGGCTGACCGTGGTTTGCGCGACGGCGTGCTGGCTGCAATCCGCGTGGCTGTTGCAGTAGCGTTGGCCAAAGCTGGACTGGGCATCGGTGAAGCCATGCGGTTTGTCGGCGCCCAGATCAGCGCCCCATTTTTCTTCCCAAAAGCGCAACCAAGAAATCGTTTCCTTGAACACATCGGCCCAACCGTCGGCCGTCTGGTATTCTGCCGGCACGTGATCGAGCGGCGTATCTGCGCCAATATGATAAACAATCGGACGAATTTCCCGTTTGGTATAATCGATGCGTTGGCCGATCGAACATTTGCCGGCCACGAACCAATCGGTTTGATCGCAAATGGCCGGTTCAGCGCAATCGTAGTCGGTGGCGCAGGCGATTTCTTTGCCATCTTTGTCCATCACCGGCTTGAAGTCCTTGGAATGCATCCAGATATTCCAGCGCGCGGCGCGGTAATCGTGGCCAGAAATCGTCAAACCGTAGTTTTCATCAAAGGTGTAGCGTTCCGACGTGAAAAAGCCGAATTTGTTTTGGGCGCCCGCCATCGGGTAAACGCGTGTTTCGTAATCATGTTGTCGTTTGATGTCGACGCGGCGGTAGGACACGCGCACGTCAAAGGACGCGCCCGAACAATCGCCCGGCGCCAGTGAATACGGCGAGCAAGCGCCGGTCGACATCGGAATGCCGAACATACGACGCGTAAAGTGGAAATAGCCGCCTTCGGGGGCCAGATAAAAGTGATTGGGGTTTTCCAGATCCTCGCCTGGCACAAAATAGTCAACCGGGCTCATCTTGACGCCGCCCTGTGGAAACAGGAAGTTGGACATCGTGTTGCCCATCCAGTCCACGCGGATGTACTCGCGCTGCCACCAAGGGCGATCGGAAGTGTTTTCCACAAGCACGTTGCTCTGCGCGCCCGTCGAAGACGAGTAATCGCGTCTGACGTCAAAGTGACTGGAAATTGGATACATGGCGACCGGCGCGCCGACGACAAGTTCAATAAAATCACTGTCTACAACTTTGGTGTCCTTGCGATCGCGGACAGAAGGATCCCAGTACTTGCGGAACTTTTTCTTGTTCCATTTGGAATCCGCGCCTAACACGCCCTCGCCGTACGGATAGACGATCAAAAGGTTTTCTTCAATGTCGAACAAAACCTTGCCGTCTTTGCCGGCGTAACTTTGCAAGCCGACAAAGCCAAAACTGCCCGAGCTCGGCATGTTGGACACGATGCCCATCGTGTACCAAACGCCGTACAAGTCGCTCTTTTTCAAGCGATTGACCTGCGTGCGGTCGATGAGGCCAACGTCTTGAACGCACGCATTGACCGTCAAAAGCGACAGCAAGAGTGCGACCAAAAAGGTGGTCGAGCGGAAAATTCGGCTTTGGAAAAACTTCATGGCAGAGCTCCAGCGAGCGAGGCGAAAATGGAGGGGCGAAAGTTCAACGAACGTATTGATAACAGCTTAATGATAACAGGCTAGAATGCGCGATTGACCGAAAAACTGAAATTGGTGTAGTTGTCGGGCAACGAACGGAAATCGAAGAGCGGAAAGCGGTAAGTCTTGTTGTCAGCTGTAAAAGGCGGCGACGAAGTCAGAATCAAGGCGCTGACGGACCACAGTTCATCTTCGTCGACCGTGTAACCAAGTGACAAGAAAGCAATTTGCGAATCGCTGCGGCCGCGGCCACCGACTGCATTTTGGCTGGTGTATTGGTCAACTGGGGCGTCGTAATAGCGAAAATTGTTGAACAACAAATAGATGGCGCTTAACGACAGCCGATCGGTGAACGAATAACTGAGCGAAAGTATATTGCGAAACGCAAACGAGGTGTTGCCCGTGCCGATCAGCGTGTGGGTGCCTTGTTGTTCCGCGCCATCGCCGCGCGCGAGTGACGGGTACAGCGAAGTATCGACCGCCGCGTTGGTGAATTGGTGGAAATTCTTGGTGAAGCCAAAGCTATAGGCGACGTTGAGGTTGCCGAACAATTTCGGACGGCTGACGCTAACCCCCGGCGACAAAGAAAACAGGCGCGTTTGCAGGTGCGCCGCACGCGAAGTCGGCAGCGAACCGCCCAAGCTGGCGCCAACGCGCAAACCACCCGGCAGAGACAGCGGTACTTCTTTGCCTTCTGCGTTTGTCTCTTGCGGCGACCACGAGAGCGACAGCAGCGTGTCGCCCACAAGCGTGTCGTAAGGGCGCGTGGCGCCACCATCTGGATCTGGCACAAGATTTTTGCTGATGACCAAGCTGCCACCGGCAGATAGGCCATGACCGATCAAATACCCCGCGCGCAAAAAGAAGCCGGTGTCGACGTTGGTGCGGTTGCTGTAGCCTGGGGCAAGAGAACCGCCCGACACCCCTAAATCCGCTCTAATATCACCAGATAGTGGAAAACTTGCTGACGGCAATTTGGGCTTTTCCGCAACAACCGGCTCCGCGGTCGCCGCCGCGGTCGGGGTTGCAGCTGGCGCTGGTGGGTCCGCTGCGATCGCGACACCCGAAAAAACGCAGGATCCAGCCGCCAGAGCGAGCAAAATTTTCCGCGTTCGGGCGAGGCGCTCGCTTTGGGTTGGCAAATTCAGCGACGGGCGAAAAGGGCTAAGCATGCTGGCAAAACTCCCAGGATCTTCGTGTGTTACCGAAATTTTGGCGTTCCATTCCCCAAGGCGAACTGCTGCTTTTTCGGTCTCACAGCCGCGCGTCAATGGGCAGCGCGGCGTACTTTTGCCAAGCCACTTCGGCTCAGCCGGTCGAAGGTAGCACCACCCGCGATGCGGATCAAGCGCCAAATTCGCCGACGCCGGCAAAATATGTGACCGGACAGCACGCTGAGCGGCAGTTGCGAATTTTGATCAGCCAGCGGCGAATTCTGATCTGCCAGCGGCGAATTCTGATCTAAAAGCCTTCACAATTTCAGCCCGATTCGCGGGACATCTTGCACCGGCGCGCGAGTGGCGGTAAGACGTCACGTGGGCCAATGCCGCGCGTGCCGCGCTGCATGGCCGCTGCAGCGCCCCACAGAACAGTTCACCCCCGCGAGGTCGCCGTGCGCTTTACCTGTCCAAGTTGCTCCAAGTCATACCGTTTGCCGCCTGAACGCTTGGGCGCAGCGGGCAAAGCCCAAATCAGTTGCCCCAATTGCAAGTCGCTGGTCATCGTGCGCGCGGGCGAAGGCGAGGTGCTCGATTGCCGGTTGGCTGCAGCCAATGAGAGCAGCGCCGTCATCGCCGAACCTGCGCTGCGTCCGGTATCGTCGTCTGTGCAAGTGGTTGAAGCGAGTTGGTATGTCGTCATCGGCCGCGAAAAACAAGGGCCGATGCCACCTCAGGGCTTGACCGACATGCTGGCGAGCGGCGCCATCAGCGCGCAAACGCTGGTTTGGCAAAAAGGCATGACGGCGTGGACCAAATTGGGCGAAGTCGCACAACTGGCGGGCCTGTTACCCGCAGCGCCTGCAGCCCGCGCCGCCGCATCACAGGCGGTGGCAGCGCCACAACCAACTGCCGCGCCTCAGGCAGCTGCCGCGCCGCAACCAGGCGCAGCGCCAAGGCCAACTGCTCCGCAACCCGTTGCAATTGCTGTGCAAGCTTCACCCACGCCCGCCGCGCGCCCAGCGCCGGCGGCTGTGGTGATCCGCCCGCAGGTGGGCGCTGCGCCGTCGGTCGCGCCTGCACGCACGCCTTCTCAGCAACCCCAGCAAGTTGCAGCCATTGCGCCAAGCAGCCAGGCGTCCTCGCCTGGGGTTGCGGCTTCCACGCCGGGTCAACCTTCGCCGTTGGCCGGCGGGCCGGGTTCGGCGGCCGCGAATTTTCTAAATGCGGCGCGCGCTTCGGCATCGGCTATGCCGGCAGGGCAAGGGGGCAGCCAACCTGGCGTGGCCCGTCCGCAACCCAAGCCCATGATTGCTGTGTCGAAAACCCCCGGCGGCCAACCGACCCCCATCGGCGGGGCCAAGCCGCCGACCCCGCGCGACGATTTGGACGATTCCGGGCCTACGATGCAGGCCAATGTGATCCCGCCCGCCAAGGCGGCGCCGCAACTGGTGAAAAATTCAGGGCTGACCAAACTGACCAAGGACGGCGCTGGCCGCGGTAACCCCAGCAAAATTTCCGGCGGCACCGCCGCGGAGACGCACGGTAACGCATTTTTCAATACCGGCCATGACTTGCAAGACGTCGAACTGATGATGCCCGACGCCAACAAGCACAAACCGACCAAGGAGGAATACCAAAATTTACTCCAAGAATTCAGCGTGATGTTCCGGTTGGACAAGCGCAGCAAGCGGCAGAAAGTGGCGATCGGTGTCGTGATGACTTCGCTTGTCGTCGGCGTGGTGGCGTTTGGCGCGGTGCTGCATTTTGACGGCGAGAGCAAGAAGGCGCTTCTGCACGATGCAAAAACAATTTTGGCCGTGTTTAACTTGCAATATCAGAATAGTATGACCGTGCAATTGGGCGACGATGAACCAGCGCCGGTGGCGGTCGCGCCGGGACAAGTGGCGCCCAAGGCAGAGAACAAACCGGTGCAAACGCAGGAAGTGTCGGATTTGAGTGCGCAATTGCAAAAAATCATTCACAAACGCAAGCCCAAGCCAGTGGCGGCGGTCGGTGCGATGGTGGTCAATTCTGGACCAGCGGCGCCGAAGTTGAGCAAAGAAGAGCAAGCGCAACTTGAAGCCGCTCAAGCCGCCGCGGTGGCGCGGGCCCTTGGCAGCAAGGGCGGAAAAGTAGAGAAATTAGCTGGCGTTGCAGGTGGCGAGGGTCCGACCGCGGGCGAGTTGAACAGCCTTTGTCACGGTTTGGAAGGCGATTTTCGCGCTTGTGGACAAACAGCCGGCGCCGGTGGCTTCAAGGTCAAATTTATCGTAGAAACTACGGGTAATTGCGAAAACATCAGCGCAATTGTCGACGGCAAGGCGGACAGCGGGCTGACCGCTTGTGTGGGACGTAAGTTGGGCAAAAAGCGCCTGAGTCGGCCCGCGGCGCCGATAAACCACACCTGCACGGTCGATTAACGATTTGTGCAGCCTTGGCTTTTTGCATGAATGACAGGACAGTTTTTGGCTGAATGTCCGGACAGGCCCGCGCGTCGTATCAATGCGCGGCGCGCAAGGAGTTACGCAAATGCAGAAAATGTACGCCTTCATCATCTCAACGGTTGTGCTGTTCGGTCTGGCCGTTCTGAATCCGCAGCAAGCGGTGGCGCAAGAAGCCAAGCAACGCCTAGATATCCTTGGATTCAGTGCCGACGCCATGCAGATGTTGGTCAAGATCGACGACGTCAATACCGGCCTCAATTTGCGCCTTTACGATGTGGAAACGGGGGCACCGGCCAAAAAATCGGTGCTGATTCCCTACCAACGCGTCGAAGGCATCAAAGTCATCAAAGAAGCGAAAAAGAAGTACAAAATCAAAGACGACGCGCTCGAAGACACGACCTATCCACTGGATCCGAAAGATCCGGAAAAAATGCTCAGCTTTTTTGGGGTGATGCGCGGCGCTGAGCGGTTGGTGCTGGCAGCCACCGATGGCGGGCGCATGGGCAAAGTCGGCGATGTCACGGTCAAACGCGATGAAGAAACCAAAACTTTGGCCAAAGCGTCGCAAAAGACGATTTATTGGACGCCAGATCGCAAAACGATGGTTTTTGTGGTGTCGCAAAAGTTGGTGACAGACGGTTATAGCAGTGATACCGATGAGTTTCATGCTGTGCGTTTTTCACCCGATAAAATTCGCTGGGTAGAACCGGCCGCGCCTGCAACAGCCCCGCCGCCCGCGAGCAAGTAAAAAGATGGCCGAAAAAAAACCGGATGCCACGGCCAAAGCGCGGCGTCGTTTTGACGATTTGCGCTTAATTCTGCGCTTCTGGCTGTATGTGCGCCCAGAGCGCGGGTGGGTGCTTTTGGCCGTGGTCATCGTGCCGGTGATGGCGCTGACCAAGGTCCTGCGGCCGCAATTGGTGCGCATGGCCATCGACGGTCCGATCGGCGATGCGCTGACCCATCAGATTCCTTCCAAAATTTGGAAATTGGGCGATCTCGCTTTTGGTCCTTACGAACTCGCCACCATCGCGCTACTGTATCTGCTTGTTGTCGTTGCCGATTTTGGTCTGCGCGCGCTCCACCAATACGTCTTGCAGTGGGCGGGCTTTCGCGCCCTCAAACGCCTGCGGCGTGCCGTCTATGCCCATGTGATCGCACAAGGTTCGGCGTTTTTTGACACGCGTGAAACAGGCAGTCTTCTGACCCGCACCACCTCCGACGTCGAGGCCTTGGGCGAGGTGCTCACCTTTGGCATCGTCGGCATCTTCGCCGATCTGTTTGATATCACAGCGATTGCTTGCGCCATGGTATATTTCGACCTCAAACTGACGTTGGTATCCGCGCTGGTCGCACCGGTGATCGTGATCGTCGTCAACATTTTCCGCAAGCAATTGCGCTTTCATTCCACGGAAATCCGGCGCTCGATGGCCGCAGCGTCTGGGCATTTTCAGGAAGCTTT
>CAMDBH010000033.1 GCA_945889325.1 Klebsiella pneumoniae | reverse complement strand
TGGGCCGCGCTCGCGTCCTGTCCCGGAGGGACATCTCGAACTGTAGCGGTGGACTTCAGTCCAACGCGTTGCCGCGATTGAGGTTTTCTTCGATTATTGCCCGCGGCCTCAGCCTAACGCCCCGTGATCGTTCTTGCGATAGCCCTGTCAGCGAGACCCGGCAAATCGGCGGGACACGGCTAGCACGCTCGAAATGGCTGGCCGATTCTGAGCGTGGAACGATGTCATTTGACGAATTAGATCATTGAGTTCTGGAATGCCTGTTGCGTCGGGGACTGCGCCAGCGGCAAAGTACTGCGGAGGCAGGGTTTCACCGCTGAGAAGCTCGTACCAAGTTACGCCAAGCGCATAAATATCAATCGCTTCGACCGCGTCATGAGGGGCACGTTGCTGTTCCGGTGCCATGTAAAACCAAGAGCCCAATTGGACCGAGTCGCGCGTGATCGTGCCCGCCGAAACGAAAGCTGGGTTCAAGTCGCTCCACTTGACGATGCCCAAGTCGCCGAGCACGAAGCCTCGCTGCAATTTCAATATATTGTCTGGCTTTACGTCGCGATGGATGCATCCATTGGCGTGAAGGTAAGCCAAAGCCTGGCAGCACGCGTCGATGATCACCGCGGCGTCTGCGGTGGAAAACTTGCCAGCAGCGTCAAGCAGCTCTCGGCAAGAATTCAGGGCAAGTTCCATAACCAGAAAATTTGAGCGTTGAAATGATCCGTGGTCCAAAACTGAAACGACATGATTATGTTCTAGTTTTAGACCATTCATCGCTTCTCGCTTGAATCTCGTCGAAATATTCCCGATCATGCCTTGTGCCAGCAAGTCCATACGGGGATTAACTATTTTGACAGCTACGAACTTGCCGTCCGCCGCGCGCTTCGCACGCCCAACATGACCAACAGCGCCGCGTCCAAGCTCGCGCTGCAAAATGTAGGTGCCCACAGTTCCGATCAGCACGTCGCCGAGGGACAACGTTAACGCCGCCGCTTTTTTCTGGCTGAATGCGGACCTTCCGCTTATCAATCAGCGCGGTTCGCTGTACCGCCTGTCGCCGGATATGGTTTTGAGTCGGGCTTGGAGTAAAAGGGAGCAAGTCGAGCCGATGGTGGCGACGAAGGATATCTTGACGCAATTGCTGCGCTATGCCCGCAATCCGACTGGGGTTACCATCGATGTGCTGCCGGAGCCGGTTTTGCAACTGGAGCCTCCGCGGCATGTCGGCAGGCACAGAATTTTGAGTGGGCGGCGGTAGTTGACGCGACGTCGCGCGTCAGCGCCGTCGCGCTTGCAGCCGCGAAGCGGGAATCCAACGCGATGTTGCGCCTTTAGGCGCAACGAGCTCGTGCCGGTTGCCAAAGGAGTGGGGAGTCCAGAGGGGCGAACCATAGCGGCTAAGCACGGAATCGAAGAGCTTTGGTTCGCCCCTTTGGATCCTCACGCGCAACGCGCGCGCCATCGCGGAGCGCAATTGCAGCCCCGCGCAGCGGTGCCGCCCGCAGGGCAAACCCGACCGCGCGTCAGCGCCGCCGCCCGCAGGGCAAAAGCCACGTAACTGCAAGTACCCCCGCCCCGGGAGGCCCTAGCCCTTGGGCTGCCAAGGCCACCCCAGCGGCAGCTGGGCCTCAAACTCAATTCTCCGCTTAGAAACCGGATGTTCCACTTCCAACTTGGCCGCGAGCAGCGCAATATTCCCATCCAGCAGCGCGTACGGCGCGCCGTACTTCAAATCGCCCAGCAACGGACAGCCGATCGCCGCCAATTGCGCGCGAATTTGATGCTTGCGCCCGGTTTCCAACTCAACTTGCAACAACGACCGTTCGCCATCGGTTTGCAACAGTTCATAGCACAACCGACTGAATTTACCGCAATCTTCTGCCACGATCCGCGAACCACGCTCATCGCTCTCCAGCCAGTTTGTCAGTTCGCCGTGCCGTTCTTTAGGCTTGCCATGCACCGCCGCGAGATAAATCTTCCTCACTGTATGTTCCCGAAATTGCTGGCTTAAACGCGCAGCCGCCTTAGACGTGCGTGCCAGCACCACCACGCCGCGCGCGGGGCGGTCCAGCCGATGCACCAAACCCAAATACACAGCGCCGGGCTTGTTGAACTGCTGTTTGATGTGCATTTTCGCCAGATTGAGCAGGTCGAGATCGCCGCTGTCGTCGGCCTGCACCGGCAGTCCGCCCGGTTTGTAAACCGCGAGCAAATGGTTGTCTTGGTAGAGAATTTGCAGATTCATCGCCAAATCCCGCAGAAGTGGACCGTTTGCCGCGTTTTTGCTACAACACCAAGGTGTGCAGCAGCAGCCGTTGCCGACCGGAGCGTGTCACGATTTGCCCCACCCGTACATGCCGCGCGTTAATCACTGCGTTCTTGCTGTATTTTTGTGGCTTCGGCTGCGGCGCGACCGCCGTTGATCAGGGCAACGGCCAAGTCTGCCTCGGCAACAAAGCCGGCACCTGTCAGGCCTGTCCGGGCTTCAAAGGCTGCGTCGACGTCAATAAATGTGTTGTTATTTCATGCATCCCCGGCGACATTT
The DNA here is from genome assembly GCA_945889325.1 of Klebsiella pneumoniae. Lineage (GTDB taxonomy): Bacteria > Myxococcota_A > UBA9042 > UBA9042 > UBA9042 > CAMDBH01. The sequence continues at coordinate 34,209 of CAMDBH010000033.1, read as the reverse complement.
CCTTTGGCAACAAAGACGCAAGCGACACGACCGGCAAAGACCAAACGAACAGCGACGCCAACGCGCTCGATGCGGTCAGCGTGGGCGATGGCAAAGTCACAAGCGATGCCGAAGTGATCGATAGCAGCCCTAGCGACGGCGGCCCTTGCGTGGCGCAAACCCACAAATGCAGCGGCAGCGACGTGCAAATCTGCAGTGGTGGCAAGTGGATTTTCCTCAAAAGTTGCCCGACCAACCTCGTGTGCAGCGACGGCGATTGCAATTGCCCGAGTGAATGCCCCGCGATCAACCTGATCGAGTGCTTGGTCGGCTACCCAGCCACGCGAACCTGCACGCTCGGCGCCGACAAATGTCTGTCGTGGAGCACACCTGTGGCTTGCAAACCCGGCGAGGCCTGCGAACTCGGGCTGTGCAAAGTGCCCACGGCCAAATGCGACCCCGTGTGCACAGGCAATACCATTTGCCAAAGCGGCAGTTGCGTCGACAAAGGCTGCAACCCACCTTGCACAGCCGACCAATTGTGTGAAAGCGGCAAATGCACAACGCCGGCCGTCGGCACGCTCAGCTGCGCGCAAGTTAGTGCTTGTTATGTAAATTGTAGCGACGCCGACTGCAAGGCGGGCTGCGTCGGTCAAGGCACGTTGTACGCGCAGCAAAAGTTGAAATCGCTGCAAAATTGTCTCAAGGCCGTTTGCGCAGGCGCTGTTACAAATGATGAAGCGCTTTTGTGCATTTACTCCAACTGCGGCGACGAGCAGGCGGCGTGTTTGGGCAGCGGCAGCGGCAAGTGCAAGGATTTGAACGATTGTATGAACAGCTGCGGCAGCAACGCCCAATGCACAACCAACTGCCAAACGGCTTCCAGCAAACAAGCCGGTGTTGATTTTTACACACTCATGGTCTGCGTCGATCAAAACTGCGCCAACGAACAGGGCGACGCGCAAGTCGCATGTGCGCAGAATTTATGCGCTTCGGCGTTCACCAAATGCTTTGGCGACGCGGGCGGCGGCGGGACTTTGACCAGTTGTTTGCAAATCGCCAATTGCCAAGCGGGCTGCAAGGGCAACGTCCCCTGCGCCAAACAGTGCACCGCAGCAGGCACCGCCAAAGCACAGGCCGATGTCAGCGCTTTCATTGACTGCCGCGACCTGAAATGCGGCAATATCTGCGCGCAGGATTTGAACAAATGCGATGTTTGCATGAAGACCTATTGCGCCAACGAGTACGCCGCCTGTTCGCAGTAAATCGTTTGCTGTGCTAGACTTTTGCGCGCGAGTCGCGGGTGACCAGATGGCCGCTCGCAGATCTGCGGATGCTGCGGGAGGAAAGTCCGGGCTCCACAGGGCAAAGATGCCGGCTAACGGCCGGCGAAGGCAACTTCAGGGAACAGTGCCACAGAAAGCAAACCGCGTCCCCAGTTCTGCAAAGAATTCGCGACGTAAGGGTGAAAGCGTGCGGTAAGAGCGCACGGATTGCGGCGGAGACGCCGTTCTCGGCAAACCCCATCTGGAGCAAGGTCATTGTCGCAGGCGCAAGCTGCTCAGGCAGCCGGAGGGCGGCCCGTCCGAGCCTGCGGGTAGACCGCTTGAGGCCGCCAGCAATGGCGCGTCCAGACGAATGGTCATCGCGGCGTTTTTGGCAACAAAAGCGCAGAACAGAACCCGGCTTACGGACGCCCGCGACTCGCAATTTCGCCTTGGCATAAATGATGAGCCAACTTTTCCATCCTGCGCCAAATTTTCACGGCCAGCTGCAAGTGCCGGGCGATAAATCGATTTCGCATCGGGCCCTGCTTTTTGCCGCGCTGGCCGATGGCGCAACCGCCATTGAAAATCTGGCCACCGGTGGCGATGTGGCTGCCACAGCCAGGATTTTGCGGCAGCTCGGCGTCGACGTTCAGTTGGAGTTAGAGCGCGTGACGGTGCATGGCAAGCCGCTCAGTCAGTGGCAAAGTCCCAAAGACCCGCTGGATTGCGGCAATTCGGGCACGACGATGCGCCTGTTGACCGGCGTGCTGGCGGGCGCCAACGGGTTGCAAGCGACGTTGACAGGCGATGCTTCCTTACAAAAACGTCCGATGTTGCGGATAGTTGAACCGTTGCGGGCGATGGGTGCGACCGTCGAATTGCACGACAACCGCGCGCCGATCGTGCTGCGCGGCCAGATCCTGCATGGCGTCGATCACACGCTGAACATCGCTTCAGCACAGGTGAAAACGGCGCTTTTGCTCGCGGGCTTGCACGCGACGGGCATCACGCGCGTGCGCGAGCCTGTGCTATCGCGCGATCACACCGAACGCATGTTGGGCGCTATGGCCGTGCAACTTCAGGCGAATTGTGCTGTTACGCAAACGCGGTTGCAGTCGCTCGGGTGGCTGTCGGTGCCGGGCGATCCATCGAGTGCAGCGTTTCTGATCGCGGGGGCCGTGTTGCATCGGTCTGGAAATATTGAAATTTCTCAGGTTTGTCTCAATCCGACGCGACTGGGCTTTGTGCGCCATTTGCAAAAGATGGGTGCGGATGTGGGCGTAGATCAGCTGCAGGTCATCGCCGGTGAACCCGTGGGTGTCCTTCGCGCCAAATATGGTCCACTCAAAGCGGCTGATCTGACAGCAGATGATGTACCGGCGACCCTTGACGAACTGCCGATTTTGGCCCTGTGCGCCGCGGCGGCGATAGGGACAAGTCATTTTCACGGCCTCGCAGAACTGCGGTTGAAGGAAAGCGATCGCTTGGAACAGACGGCAAACCTGCTGCAAATGCTAGGGATTCAAGCCGAAATTGTCGGAGATACTTTGTCGGTTGTCGGCGCCGGTTCGGCCAATGCGTTTCAAGGCGGGCATTACGCCGCGGGCCTCGATCACCGCATGGCAATGACCGCTGCAATTGCCGGAATTTGTGGAGGAAAATCGGTGGCCGTTGCTGACTTTGACTGTGTTGCCAGTTCGTGGCCAACCTTTAGCAAAACCGTTGAAATACTGACAACTTAACGCCGCCGCCGCCGATCGCCGCCCGAAGAATCGCGGCCACCGGAGTCGCGGCCGCGCCCGCGATCGCCACCGCTGCCGCGACGGCTCGGCGCTGCCGGCAAATCGCGCGCTTGGATCGGCGCGCTGCCTTGTCTGTAATAACTCAAGGCAAAGCGAAGTGAAATGCTGTCTTCCAGCTGATCTTCGGCTTCAGTTTCAGCAAACAGCAGCGACACATGCTGGCGTTCTTGGCGCATGTCCTCAAAAGACATGTACATCACGTTGGTATCAGGGCCTTTGTTGCGATTTCCATTGATGCGATCGAGTTCAATGTCCGACTTGTTCGCCTGCCGCAACTGCTTGCGCCCGTCCAAACCGTACATCGCAGCTACCGGATCGAAACTAGGTTGCTCATCATTTTCAATCGGTTGCACCAACTGCCGTTTCAAGTCGTCGCGGTTGAGCCGGTTGCCGCGGTTGTCCCCCGGACGTTCGAACGGGTCTTGCTTGGCTCGCTTATCCTGTTTGGCTTTGCGTTCAGCCTGTTGTGCTGCGCGCAACGCCGCACGCTCGGCAATCGCTTTGTCATGCAGGATCTTGCGTTCTGCGGCGCGGTCGGCGCGCGCTTGCTGCTCGTCTGCCCGCGCTTGTTGCGCGCGCTCATCGGCCGCGTCGGCTGTCGCGTTAGCTGCCGGCGCTGGGCGTTCTCGCCGTTGTTGCGGCTGTGCCTGCGCGATCGTGGTCTTTTGAGGCCATGGCACGCCAATTTCGGCGGGCCAGACGCGGCCGGAACGCAAGCCATCCACAAGGCTTTCCTGAGAAAAGGGCGGGGCCGCAAACACCGTAGCCATCGCGCCAAAACCTGTGTTGCTCGGGCCGCTGGCCGAAACACCGACACAAGCCAAACGCGCCGCGTAAGCGGCGTTAATGATAGCTTCATTGCCATTTTCTGCGTCGCCGGCGTCGGCTGCGGCGGCCATCGCCACCACGGTGGCGCCGATTAGCGTTGCCTGCGCGCCATCTGCGTTGGCGGCGGCAGCGTTGGGCACAACAGCCACCGCACCACCGCGATCGGCAAAGGCTTTAAACACAGCAGCGGCTGCATAAACCCGCGGCGCACCAGAATTGCCACGCGGCAAAGCCTGCCACGAGGCCGCGCGATACCAGTCATCCACAGCGCGCGGAAAACACAGCAACTCGCCAATTTCAGAGGTCAATTCCACGCCAACGAACAGTTGAATCCCGGTGGCCGCGGTCAGCGAGCGCGTGTCGCCAAGGTCAAACGCGGCGTCAGCCGCGATGATCGCCACACCGTCCAGGCCGCGGTCGCGCGCTTGAACGGCGATGGTTTCGACGTCCGGACCGCCCATTTCGTTCAACACTGGGCGAACGTGAAGGTCAATTAAGGCTGGAACTACTTGAATTTCTTGCATTTTTCTCACATACCTGCCAGTGCAGGCGGGCGCGACGCACCCAGAATACCGGTTGGAAATAAAGCCGAAAAATTCGCCGCGCGATTTGCCGCTGCGGTTATTGCAGCGCAGGGACGATGGCGGGATCTTGACGACTTTCGTTGCGTTGCATCGCGAGCGGTAACTGTTGCTCGCTGCCTTCAGGCTGCACTTTGGAAATTTTAAAAACTTCCGAGCGCGCCGCGCATTTAGAATCCGCGCGGTGCATAAGCGATCCGCGCACCGACAGTCTACCAGTTGCGCCGGCATTGCGAAAGGGGCATTTTGCGCCGCAGTTTGACAACGCGCACTTTTGTGCGTACCCATCGCGCGCGCCGTCGTCGTTTGCGCCAGCGGATCCCAAATTGGACGTCGACAATCAACTGCCAGATCATCACGCAACTGTGCACAGCGCAGTTGTTTTTGGCAATTTTGACGGTGTGCACCTTGGCCACCGCGCGTTGCTTGCGCGTTTGGTCGCGCATGCGCAAGACCTGTCAGGTCCAGCGATCGCAATCACCTTTGACCCGCATCCGCTGGCCGTTTTGCGACCTGATCGCACGCCGTTAGCCGTCGAGCCCTTGGATGCGCGTTTGCGCAAGTTGCGCGATCAAGGGGTCGATAGGACGTTTGTCCTTTGTTTTAATGCCGCTTTTGCGGCGCAGTCGGCCAATTGGTTTGCCAGCACCGTGCTGCGCGATCTTTTGGGCGCTCGTGCGATCACCGTCGGCCCCGATACGCGCTTTGGTCATGGCGGCGGCGGCGACGTCGATCTTTTGCGACGCGTGATGGCAAAATCATTGGGCATTGTTGATATTTTCGCCGGTGTCGAACTCGACGGCCAACTGGTTTCGTCCTCGCGCGTGCGCGCGGCCGTCCAAGCGGGCGACGTCGCACTCGCGGCGCGCTTGCTGGATCGCCCGTTTGCGCTGCGCGGTACGGTGGTGCATGGTGACGCGCGCGGCCGGCTGATCGGCTTTCCGACAGCGAATTTGCAGCCTGAAAATCAAGTGATTCCGGGGCGTGGCGTGTACGCTTGCCGTGCCGCCATCGACGGCGTGAAGCACAACGCAGTTGTGAACATCGGCACCCGTCCCACTTTTGACGGTCATTCGCTGCGCATTGAAGCCCATATCCTCGATTTTCAAGGTGATTTGTACGGCAGACATCTAGAGCTGACCTTCATTGCGCGCCTGCGCGCTGAGCAGCGCTTTGACGGCGTGCCCGCGCTGGTCGCCCAACTCACCAGCGATGTCGCGGCGGCGCGCGCGCTGCTTGCCGAAGCAAGTTCGTAATGCAAACCTACCGTTACCGCGGCTTGCATGGCGAAATCGAACGCGTCCTACCTCGGAGCGGTTTTGCGCTGGGCCTAGTTGGCAACGGCATCGCGCACTCGTTGTCTCCCGCGCTGCACGCGCAAGCCTTGAGCCAGATCGGCGTACCGGGCAGCTTTGAAACCATCGATTGCAAAGATGATCTTAGTGCAACGCTTGCAATTGACCGCTTGCGTGGCGGCGAGTTTCACGGCCTCAACATGACCACGCCATTCAAAATCCTCGCCCGCGACCAATGCACGGCGTGGTTGGGCGATCCCGCTGGCATCGTGCGCAAACCTGCGTCGGTCAACACGTTGCTCATGCGTGATAGCCAATTGTGCGGCACTTCAACCGACGGCGCGGGCTTGGTCGCCGCGCTGCGCCGCGCCCACGTTGAATTGGTTGGAAAACGGGCCCTGCTGATCGGCGCAGGCGGCGCTGCGCAAGCCGTTGCGCCGGCGCTGATTGCCGCCGGTCTGCGGACCTTGATCGTCACCAACCGCAGCGACGATCACGCAAAATCCCTTGCTTCGTCGCAACATGGCGCGCAATGGTTGCCTTGGGGCCAAACAGCGGGTCTCGGTCGCGTCGACTTGATAGTTCACGCGACCAGCGTCGGCCATGGCGTTGCCGGCGCCCAGTCGGCGCTCGAAATGGCCCAACCTTTTGCCTGGTTGCCGTGGGAAAAATCGGCCCAACAGGGCACGGTGCTGGCTGATCTGGTGTATGCGCCGACGTTGACCGCGGTGCAGTTCTTGGCCCAGCAGCACGGTTTTCGCTGCGATAATCGCTTGTTGCCATCCCACCGCCCGTCTGCGCATGTGGCCTACAAGTCCAGCCAACCGCGCGGGATCTTGTGCGGCTTTGGCCAAGTCATGCTGGGCGCGCAAGCTGCGCTGAGTTTTTGGCAGTGGACAGGTGCCTGGGTCAATGTCGATGAAATGTTGGCGGCTGTGCTGTAGTTTACGGAAGCTTCAACTTGGCCACCACCGCGTCGGTTTGACCGCCGATATCGGTCACTTCGATTTCGGCATAAATTTGTGCATTGACAGGCAATTTCGCCAAGCTCACCTGCAAACCTTGGGCAGAAAGTCCAGTGTCTGCAAGGGGCAGCCATTTGCCGATCCCGTTCACGTCATAGGTCAACGCAATCGGGATCGCCAGACCGTCGGCATCGGGATAAAACGCGGCGATGCCGAACTCGGTAAATTCAAACAGACCTTGGCTCAATTGCTGGCCGCTGACCGCCTCGATCACCCGCCGCAGCACGATGTAGGAATCGGTCTGGCCATCGACCTGATAATTCATGGGAATATCCATAATCACCAGCTTTTGACCGTTGTTATCCTGCCAATCCAGCTTCATCGCCGCCGGTCGCGTCTTGGTGCCCGACGTGAGCGACGGCACCAGACCATTCCAAGTCGCTTGGGCCAAAGCTTGGTCAAAATTGCCGGGCAAATCGACGCGGACTGCCGCTGTACCGTCAGAATTTTGTTCGCCAAAATGGCCGCGGGCGTCGATCAAGTCCACGGCCACACCAGCCAGGAGCGCCCCCGAAATCGCCAAGGTGTCGGTCTGCCAAGCGGTCTGCGCCAGCTTGTCTTGGTTTTGAAATTTGGGTCCCGGTGCAACGGCGCTGGCGGTGCTAAACCAGGCCTTCAAAAAATTTCGCCATGCATCCACGCCCGTCAGTGCGTCGTAAGCGGGGTAGTAGTAGTTTTCCTGCAATGGGAAATACACAGAAATGCCATGGGCATGTGCAGTCGCTGCGCCATGACACTGGGCCACGACGGCGGTCGTCAGCGCGTCGGTTAGCGCTTTGGTCGTCGCCAAAAATGCGGCATCGCCTTTGAGGCCGGCGATCCAGTCCTGCACGTCGATCGCGTTGATGGCTTGGGAAGCGTCGGGCGCTTTGCCAAATTCCAGGGCAGCGATGCGTTGGCGGCCGACCGCGCCGGCCGTGGCTTTCAAGTTGCTGGCCAGTTGGGTCGCCAATTGTTGCCAAGCGGCAAAGACCGCATCAAGAGCCGGCAGATCAACCAGCGATAGCGTAATAGATTGGCCCTGTTGGAAAAAATTCGCTGCCGTCTTGTAGTCCGCGACGATCTTGCTGCCGAGTGCCACCGGCGAAACAGTCGGGTCGTTGCGCGCGAGGGCTAAACTTTTGTAATCCCAGCCAAATCCCGGTTCCAATTCTTCTGATGCCAACAGGTATTCGGCGTAAGGCTTAGCCATTGCAGCCGCTTCCATGCCCGCCATTAGACAAGCATCAAAGCCAACGATGGCCAATTGGGCAACACCGGCCTTCTTAAGGCCTTCACCGATGCCTTGGCTCAATTCCGGCAGCGTCAGCGTATCGCCCGTTTCGGTCGATTCGTCGTCGCCAAAACCCTCGGCACCGTCGCCATGATCCCAAAAAATCAGCGCATAGCGGTCGGCCGGGAACTTTTGCACGCCGGAGACAATAAAATCGCGCAAAACCTTTGGATCGCCCAAGTTCAGTTCGCCGAGATCTTCAATTTCCGTCAACGCGCCCTTGTCCACCTGCAACAACTTGGCCGTCGTCCAAGCTTTGAGGCCGCCGACAGGCCGTTCGTCCATGCCAACGGCCCGATCGCAAAGGACAACGAGGTTGAAGTTCTCGGCCGACCCGACCTGCAACATTTCCTTGAGGTCTTCAATCGCCGAAGGCTCTAGGTCGTTGTCAGCAACCATATACACCAAAATAGTCCAGCTTTTGCCAGTAGTTGGGTGTGTAACAACGCCAGCTACGTCGGCGGCTGCGGCACTGGCGTCTGTTCTGGCGATTTCCGCAACGGTTGCGTCGGCCTGCGCGGCGTCCTGGGCTGCATCGTCGCTCGCTGCGTCGGTCGGCGAAGCAGGTGTAGTTGCAGCAGAACCGCAAGCGCTCAACAGGCTTAAGGCTGCAAGGAGAAGTGAAAAACGCAGCATCGGCCTGTCCGCTGGGGTGTTCGACGTCGCTGGTTGGCGCAAAGGGTCAGAAATTGTACATCAGCGCGCCGTAAGGCAGCGGATACGCGCCGAAAAATCCCACGCTATCCCACATGATCGTCATCATCATGTCCACCGAGACCGAAAATCCGCTGCGGCCGATGCCGCCAAACTCGACGCCGAAACCGGCGCCCACCGAATTGAAATAGTCCATTTTGGACTTGTTGCCGGTCAAATTGGCCTGACAGGCGGCGGTGAGGCAATTGGGCGTGGGAATTTCCACCGTTGCAACCGAATCGTCGCGCGCAATGCGGATGCTGTAGGCACCGACCAAACGCAGCGCGCTGCTGGTGCCGCCCAATTCTCGTGCGGAATTCCACGCCAACATGTATTGGATGATCTGACCGCCCAAGTGGATGGCCACGTAGTTGCCCTTGTCCGCGTACAGGGGCAGCAAATCAAATTGAACCGAGGTATTGTCCCAATAGTGCCGGTAAGCAAAGCCGTTCATGCCGCCTACGCCGACCGACAACCCCAAACCGTTGTGGTTCTTTTGCAACACGTAATCGCGACCGCGGTACAACCCGTCCGCACGCGGCTTGGGCGCGGCGGTGGTCGCTGGGGCCACGGCAGCCGAACCATCTGATGCCGGTGTGTCGGCAAATGCCGCCGCAGCCTGGGTTGAACAAACCGCTGCGCCAACCAAAACAAAAGTCAGCAAGCGCCACGGTAAGGAAGATGTGAACATCGCAAGCCCCGCTTTTGATTACCAGTTGTAAATTTTTAATTACCAGTTGTAAAAAATCGACAGTGCCGGTAGCGGATAGATAAACGACAGCACGCTATCTTCAAAGCCGGCGGTGAGCAGGATGTCGAGCGTGAGCGAAAAACCGGAGCGCATAACCCCGCCAAATTCAAAGCCCAAGCCGGCACCGATGCCGGGCATGGCCTTTGTGGTCGTGGTCGTGGTTGTGATGAGTGTGCTACCGGTAAATTGCGAGGATGTGTCCTGCGTTTTGCTGTAGTAGTACGTCGCACCTGCGACTGCGCGCAGCGAAGTCATCTGCGGCAGCCAGCCGCGGCCACCTGGCTGATACCACATCATCAAATACTGTGCGATTTCAACGCCGCCAAAAGCCAAGGCCGAATTGCCGCGGTCCGTCAGCAGGCCAATCGCGCTGATTTGCAGTTGCGTGTCGCCAAAATAGTGCCGGTAGGCAAAGCCCGCCCCGGTCGTATACGATGCAACGGCGCCTAATGCATGAATATTTGTCTGTTGCGCCGGAATATCTGATGGTTGCCGCGGTTGAGCGGAGCGAGCGACGGGAGGCGGCGTCACGGGTGCGACGCGGGCGGGCGGTGGGGCCAAAACCGCCGGATCCTCGCTAGAATTGTTCGGATCGGCCGCGGGTGCGGCCGAGGGCGCAGGCTCGATCGGGGCGGCCGCCGCCGGCTCATCGGCTCGGGCAGATCTTGCGGGCGCCAAAGCCGCAACAGCCAGACAAAACAAGGCCATGCGGGAAAATGCACTGTGAGCTGCTGGGTGCGCCATCGACGTTCCTCCGCGCTTTCGCGCTGATGCAGGCTTTTGCCGATTGCAACCAGCTGTGCCGCTGTGGCAGTTTAGGCACCGCGCGCGGCAATGTCCAACTTTGGCGCTGCTGCGAAGATAAATACCGAATTACAGCAACTTACAGCGGAGCTCGTTCCTGTAGGTAGTGATCCAAGGTCCGATTGGTCGTCCAGCGGCGGAAAATTTCCATTTCCTGCGGGTCGGCCTTTTGCAACCGGTGCGCCAAGTAATCAAAAATCGACTTGTGCTTTTTGCACCACACCGAATCGCGCATACGACCGTGCAGTGAACCCTGCGTTTTGTAATTGTATTCGACCTGCTGCCCGCAATACGGCTTGTACACACACGACACGCAATCCGGCTGGCCGTCGTTCAGGCCCGCCATCACCATCGCACGGGTCTGCGCGTTGGTCATCAAATCGTGATAAGTGCTTTCAATCGTGCCGATTTTGAACATCTCGTCGCCCATGGAAGCGACAAATCGGCCTTCATCCGAGCTGTAAATGCTGCCGTCGGGCGCGTAGCCGATTTGGCCGACACAGGCGCCACCCGGCGTGCGCAAATCGAGGTAGTTCGGCTCCTGATCGTCAATCATTTTCGCAAGCATAATCGCAGCATGGCGTTCCATGACTTGTACACCCTGCTTGTTGAGTTCGATGATGTAATCCACCGCATGGGCATAAAATTCGAGGAAATCGTCCATCGAATAGCCCAGCGTCTTGGCCGATTTTGCTGCAAAACCAAAGGGATCCAGCTTGCGCAGAAATACCGCCTTGCAGCCTACTGCAACATATTGATCGACAATGTCTTTCCAACGCGTCAGCGCTGGTCGCGTGATCGTGGGCAGTGCTTCGACGCGGTACAAGTTGCCGTCTAGCCCCATATCCGTGTAACGCTTGTTGATTTTCTCGATCCAACCGACGACCAGATCGTGCGAACTGCCCTCTTTGTAGATGCGAATCTTGTTGTGCAGATCGGCCGGTCCATCCAGGCTCGTGCAAATTTGCACTTTGCGATCAAGGAGATAGTCCAGTTTCTCGTCATCCATCAACGACAGATTGGTTACCAGCGAAAACGACAACGTCTTGCCCGCCAAGGCATTCTTCTGCCGCGCGTATTCGACAATGTGCTGTAATACTTCCCAATTCGCCGTCGGTTCGCCGCCTTGAAATTCAATGGTGATCGATGGACTGGTGGTCTGAAACACCAAATCCACTGAACGTTCAGCGACTTCAATCGACATATCGGTATCGGTGCGATCCATGCCGACGATCGAACTGTGGCAATATTGACAACCGTGGTTGCAGCGATGCGTCAGCACAAAAGCGTGCAACACAGGGCCGTAGAACAGGTAATACTTCTTGTCGCGCCAACGTTTGGCCTGGGCGCCGATGTCGACTTGATCGGCCACAAAGTTTTTCGCCACAAGTTTGTCATACAGCGGCTGGCCTTTTTGCGGCTTGCCCTCCACAAAATCGCGAAATTCATCAAAGGTCAAAAACAGCAGATCGCCCAAATCATTGGTAATCAGCATCTTGTCGTCAATCACGCGGTGACTGAACGGCGTGCAAAATTCCGGCTTCCACTTGTTCGGATTGAGAATACCCGTCAGATCAACCTGTTGCGCCATCATCGTAGAAACGGTCATGGTTTCTTGCTCCGCTTGCGGTTGGCCGTATTGAACAGCGCGAAATTACAGAATTCTGCCGCGACGTCGCCATCGGCTTCCGCATCGATGTCGCTTACCGTCACGGCGTAGTATTCGCCATCGCGGGCAATGGCGAATGATGCAAAATCCGCAAAGGTTGTCGCGGCTTCGCGGATGGCCTGCTGCATGTACAGCGCGCGGTTGAGCTTAACCACTTGATCGGGTTGGGTCGCTTCAGACATCTACTCGCCCGCCTTTTTCTTCTTGAATTTCTCTTCCCACGGCACGGCAATGCCCAACGGATCGTCAAGGAAATCCATACCATCGTCGCCAGCATCCAAGAAATCGGTCGGCAACGTACCGCCAGCCGCACCGGCAATCGCCTGCGTGGTAATTTCTTCAATGATTTTCTGATTGGCCTTGACGACCTTGCGCCGCAGCGCCTGACTCAGCAGCTCATTGCCAAATTCACCAGACATCGCTTGCAGTTGCGGCTCAGAAAGCTGCGACTTGCCGCGCAGATGGACCAAGAAGCGTCCGCCTTTGCCTTCCAGACCTTCGCGATCCAGCAGCACGAATGCGCGGTCGATGAAGACATAAGAAGCCGCGTAAAGTACCTCAATCGGATACAGACCCGCGTCCAAAGCTAGAGTAATACTTGACTTTTGTGCATCAATTGATTCAATTTGCGACATGCCTTTCTCCTGCCGCGGCTCATCGCGCAGCATCCATTTTTGCCGACGCAGTTGCGCGGGCGCATCCTTTTACTCTTGTGACGCCGTTGCATCAAGCGCATTGGCACCCAACCGCGTCAATGGCACGCGTCCAGCTTTGGTCGCGGCGCGCTCGGCTTCCGTTTCCTCAGGCACCATCAAGGCTAGCACACCATCTTGCTCATCGTCCGATGGGTGGTAATCGCTCGCCTGCGGATTCCAATCTTTGGACGTCGGATCCTGCCGTCTTTTGGGGTCAAACGCCGGTTCAACCAGCCTATCTCCAGTTGGCGCTTGGACTTTTCCCGGCCGCGATGACGCTTGGCCTTGGTGCGCACTTGGAATTGCCGCGGTATTTTTGAACTTGGCCAGCCGCCAGGCCGGATCGCTCTGCAAGTCCTGAACAATTTTAGCAATAATCGGCTTGGAATCGATAAAAACTGGGCTCAATTCCGCGGGGTCATACGCATTGCCGCGGTCAAACAGGCCGCCGCAAATGGAACGCAACTGGCAGGAATTGCACACATCGGCGTACAAATGGCCCCATTCGGTCTGCCGCACGGTGCCTTTGTCGTCCAAAAAGTGCACGATGCGCTCTTCGCTTTTGACGATCTTGCGCGTCTCCGTAGAACAGTGTGCAAATTCAGTCATATAGCACAGCGGCACCCGTTCGACGCGAAAACTCCGCCCCGTATCGTGCAAACGCCGCATGGCCTTATTCAGTGAAACTTCAATGTCTTGCAGCTTGGCCGTGAAATAATTGTTCGTCGTCGCCCGCCCAATCGACGGATCGAGGTTGTTCCAGACAAAATGGTGAATAAACGGAAAGTTGTCGATAAACCAATCGATGTTCTCGTGCAAATGGTCGCAATTGTAACGGTTAATCACTGTGTTGATGTTGACGGTAATGTCGGTCTTGCCCAAATTGGTCAGCGCTTTTTCCGCCCAATCGAGCGATCCCGGCGTGCCTGTTAGGAAATCCTCCAGCTTGTGCTTGTAACTGTGGATGCTCACATGCACATGCTGCAGGCCCGCGCGCCAGACGGTGTCGCAGTAAAGCGGATCAGCCAGCTTCTGGCCGTTGGTAATCATGCGCACATGCAGGCCTTTTTCGCGGGCATAGCGGATCGCGTCGGGCAGAATCGGACTCAGCGTCGGTTCACCGCCGGTCAGAATCACGCCAAAATAGTCGCGCTTGACAAAATCATCGACAATTTGATGAATTTGTTCAATATTGTGGAAAAATGGTGTTTCCGGATTGCTGCAAAAACCGCAGTTTTGGTTGCAATGGCGGACCATTTGAATGTAGCCGATGTTGGCCATTTTATTGCTCCTTATCTCCGATCAACCAGATTCAAGGTATCGAGAATATTTGCATTTTTCACCAGGATGACTCAATCCCCCCAACACGTGGGAACAAGATTCCCCCGCTACCATTCAAGAAATCCCTGCGGGATTGACCTCAGATTTGCTTCAAAATCCTCACCTTGCCCAAAACCAGTCCCGAAGGGATCTCTTGACCGGTAGCGGGGCGATCTTGTCGCCACGCGGAATTCGGGTGGACTTCCATTTGAAATCCAATCTTTCGGCCGTGCGCGCCGGGTTGTGGTGGATTCCCCCAAAAAATCGAAATCTAAGTCCTCGACAAACTCACCTCATCCACCCCACGCGCCACCGGCTTGTGCAAACCAAACAGCTTCTGCTGATCGCGCTTGCTGCGCTGCGCAGTGGCATCTGCCAATTGTTCCGCCAGCTTGTCAAAACTCGCGGCATCCGCCAGCGGCAGCCCTTGGGCGTCCAGCGGCGTCAATGTGGCAAATCCGTGGTTGCGCAAGTAATTGATGTGCAATCCTCGGCAGTTGTCGAATTCGACACAACGGCCGCAGCGGATCGATTTGGCGTAGTATTCGTGCTCGATGTAGTGTTCGACATAGCGATCTAAGCTCAAGGCCCCTGATCCGTCTAGCAATTTTGCATCCAGCAGCATCTTGTCGCCCGGATCGACTTCCGCATTGGCCACACATTTGGGCGCATTTTTGATTTTCACACCCAGACTCGCCAGCTTCGCCAACGTCTTGGGCGTCGGATCGACTTCCTGCGATTCACTCAAATATTCATGATCTTGCAGCGTACAAATCAGCCGGTGACCCCAAGCTTTGCACGTCGCGGGCCGCGCCAAAAGCCACGTCGCGAGATCGCGGGTCAGCAGCAATTCGACTTCCGTCGGCGCGGGAATTGCTTGCGATCCAACTAGATAGCGCGCCGCGTCGTCGACTGTCGTGATGACAAAGCGCGCGATTCGCGCGTTCTTGTCATTTTTCACGGCCAGTGCAGCGACGTCCGCCCCAGCATCCAATTGCACCGTCACACTGGCATCGGCAAAATCCAGTCTGGCAATCGCAGCTTGGGCATCAACCGCATCGCGAGCCTTGAGCCAAACCCGCTTGGCTTTTTGCTTTTCAAACACCGCTTTGGCTTCTGTGCCCGGCCAAACGTAACGGCTATCGAGGCGAACCGTTGGAAACGAAGCACTTTCCAGCGTTTCGCGGTAAGGGAACATCGTCGAACGGCAAGGGCCATCGAGAAAGCAGTAATCGCAGCGCTCGCCGTAACAGTCGGGTTTTAAGCCGCGTTTTAGGAAGCCCTCAAAATTGTGGCGGCCGCCGTCGAATTCACTGAACAGCTTGTGCGGATCCTGAATGAGGCGTTCAAAACCCTCCAGATACAGCACCGGCAGCCGATTGGTCCACAGGAACACCCCGGGTTTATTAGCAAATTCAAAGGCTTTGCGGAAATACGGCACAGCGTCGTTCAAATCGAAAAACAGCGAATGGCGGTGCTCGTCAAAACCGCGGCCGAACGGAATGATGTGCAGCAAATCGAATTCGCGAATCGACAAATCATAGTAATACTTGATGATTTCTGGCAAAACTTTGTAATTCTGCTTGTTGATCACCACGTCGATGTTGACCACGACCTTGTCCGTCGCGATCAAATTCTGCATGCCTTTGATACCAGTCACAAAAGCGCCCGGAGTCCCCGTCAATTTGTCGTGCAGGTGCGCCGTATGGCCGTGCATCGAAACCGTCGCTTCATTCAAACCCGCATCCGCAGCCGCTTGGGCGAACTTCTTGTAACTAAACATCATACCGTTGGTGATCGTCTGAATCCAGTCATAGCCGATCTGCCGACCGTACTTGATCAAATCGATGAACTGCGGATGCACGCTGGCTTCACCGCCCGACAGGATGAGCCTCTCCCGCCCCATGCGTTTACCCAGCAATATGTAGGCCTTAAGCGCCTCGAAATCGACCATCGTGCCGTCTTGATTCATCGAATCCAGGCAAAACGTGCAGCGCTGATTGCACAAACGCGTCACGCGCACCCAATGGCGCTTGTGTTTCATCGCCGATTCTTTGATCTGGTCCTTTTCCTCAGGTGGGGCAAAGTCCTCGGCATTGCTGGGCAATGCTTCCATGCGCATCATGCCGCCCGCGTCCGATTGCTGCGAAGATTTCAGCGCTTCAGCTTCATCGCGGTTCAAAATCCCGTCGCGGATAAGCTTTTCGACGTCAATTTCCATGTCGATGTGCGGCGGATTGGTGAAACTGCCCATGTTCGTTCCTGTTTGGCGCGGCAAAACAAGCCGCTGCACGCGATGGTTGCCGCGGTAAGCCGCGTCATCGCAAGGGAAATTGAGCGCTTGCGTCGACAGCGTGCAGGGGAACGGCCCGCTGGATGCTGCGCTCAGGC
This sequence comes from Klebsiella pneumoniae, assembly GCA_945889325.1. Lineage (GTDB taxonomy): Bacteria > Myxococcota_A > UBA9042 > UBA9042 > UBA9042 > CAMDBH01. Next base: position 17,835 of record CAMDBH010000033.1, on the reverse strand, counting down.
GGTCATTGTCGCAGATTTCGCCGGCGGTTGCACGCTCATAAATCGGATCAAATGGGTCCGAGTTGACGATTTTGGCTAAACACCTGAAGTTACGGCGAACAATCTCTACGCAGCGGCCACATCCATGCGCGCCGACACGCCAACCCAACCGTGCGCGGCGGCCAAACCAGCCAACTGCCCCGGACAGCGATCGCGCCAAGCACAGGGTTCACAAGGCTTTCCGTGCAAATAGGCCTTCGCTTCAGCCGCCACTTCGGCCAAAGTGACAATTCTTGTCACCTCGCGCAACGCATCCGCCACTTGCTCGCCGAGCAAGCACAGCGGGATATCGCTAATCGTACAACGCTTTTTTGCCGCATCGGCCCGCGCTTGCGCCAACTGAACGTAGCGCGAAGCCAGCGGTAGCGGCGCCAGCAGCGGATGCTTGTCGCGATCCGGCCCGTCGTGCGCCACAATGCGAAACGCTGAAACTTCAATCGCCAAGCTCTTTTGCACGATCTGACTTAGGTTGCGAAAAGTCGGACGCAAAATCGGCACCACCACCACTGTGCGCAAGCCCGCCGCGCGCGCGCGGCGCAAGCCCGCGATTGCACGCGCGAAATGCCCGGGCGTCGCCGTGACAAAATCGTGACTTTCGGCCGTGTCGCCGTATAGAGGCACCGCGATGTGGGTCGCCCCCGCGCGCGCGATCGCCTCGGCCGCGCCCGGTTGCGCCAGCAAGTGGCCGTTGCTCCAAACTTCAAGCGCGCTAAAGCCCATCTTGCGGCTTTGCTGCAGAATTTCCAAGGCTTCGGGCCGTTGCAACAACTCGCCATCGCGCAGGCTCGCGGTCGCGATGCCTTCATTGCGTGCCTGCTGCATCGCAGCAAGTAGCGATTCTGCATTGGCAATCGGCTCAGCCCTCTGGCCGCAGTCGCTGCGCTGACAAACGGCGTCGACTTGGCGCGGCAAGTTGTGTTGGCTCGGGCTGCCGGTAAGTAAGTGTAAGTGCACGGGAATTGCCTAATTCGTCTAGTATTTGGCTATTTACAAAACTGGTCCGTCACATCGCCCGGCAGCGCCAAAATCTGCGGATTGACGTAACACGGCGTGATGCACATGTCCCCAGTTTTCTGCCACATTTTGCCACCTTTGGGATTTTTCGCCACGCCCAAACAAGCGTCGCCGTTTTGGTAGCAAACCGTCATCGGCGGCGCCGTGCCGCCGTTGAGGGCGTTAGGCCAAGTGATTTTACCGACATACCACATCGACAGCGGATCCATCGGCACTTTGAGCAATTGATATGTCAGCACGCCTTTGTACCAAATCCGAATAGAGGCAAACGATTTCCCATACTTGTGGTCATTGAAATAGTGCACACCTACAGCGTAGGTATTGGGCGCCTGTGTATTTGTTCCCGCCGTCGGCAAATTCAGGTTTTCCGGACCCGCACCATCGGCATCGATCAAGTCCAACAGGGCATCGTCACCGGCTTTGGGATCCTGCGAACCCCATTTTGGCTTTGGTTGGTGCCAAAAGGCATCAAATTTCTCATTAAACCACGGATCTCCCGCACCATCGCAATCGTAATCATTGCCCTTTGCGTCCTGATGGGCAAAATGCAAATCCAAATCCGCCCCTTTGGCCGCACCTGTGTCGTACTGATTGGGATCGCCTGGCGTATCCCACAGCAATTCCACGTGAATATCGCTTTTCGGCTCCGGCGTCACGGTCACTTTCTTGCAGGTCTTTTCGCACGAAACCACGCCTTGGCCGTCGGTCACTTCCAAACAAAACTCATAGTTGCCAACGACATTGGCCTGCAAAGTTACACTCGTCGCATCGGTATACGGTTGCAGCGCCTGCAGCGACCCATCCGGCTGCTTGATCGTCCACAAAAATTTCGCGACGTAGCCAAGGGTGGCCGTCGAGCCGACGCCGTTGGCGTGCAGAAGCGTTTGCGGAATAACGACTTCTGGCTCATCGAATTTGATCACCGCTTTGGGACAAGGCGCCGCCGTCGCTTGCGCCAGCAGGACGATCTTCTGCTGCACGCTGCCCGCTGCGCTAAAAGTCAAGCTTGCGTTGCGCATAGTTTGCAGCGGTGTCTTGGTCGTCCCTTCAAAATACACCAGCATTTGCTGCGACGCATTGGGCGGCAGCACACACGGCGCTTTTTCGGACGGCAACAAGCCTGAACCCGTACACGCGATAAGCACGGAAGCTTGCAGGCTAAATTCGGGATCACCCGCCAGCGTCGCGGCCGTGAGCGCCACGTCCTGCGCACCGCAATTGCTCACTTTGATCAAAGCTTCCGCCTTTTTTCCCAGCGGCACTTTGGAAAAGTCCACTGTCAACGGGCTAACTTGCAGACAAGGCGCCGCCGGATTGGCGCTGATCGGCACATCGACATTGCCGTTGGACGTTTTGACGTGCAAAGTCGCTTCATGGGGCACGGCGTCTTTCGGAGCAAATTGCACCGAAAGTTGCAGACTTTGCTTGGGCAGCAGCGTGAGCGTCAGCGGTTCAAAAATCGTCAGCGTTTGACCGGCCAAAGTGACTTCAAAACTATCGCTGCCTTGCAGGCCAAATGACACCTGCAACGTGCAGTTGCCGGCGTGCGACAGCGTGAGCGACTGCGCAGCGGTCTTGTTCGCCTCCACTTTAGCGAAAACCAACGCGGTCGGCGCGATCGTCGATGGCTCATTGGCTGGGCAAACGGGCGGAGGAAGATCAGCGGTTGCAAGGTCTTGCGCCACGTCGGCGCTGACGGCGATGTCTTGGGCCGCCGCGCCAGCGACTTCCTCGTCGGTGCCGCAAGCGCTGAGCAGCAGGAGCAAAATCAGGAACCGAATCGCCATATTCACCTCAAAATCGCCACGCGGTCGTCCATTTTGGCAGACCGGCGCTCCCAGCCAGCATAGCATATTGCCGCCTACGGGATCTTCTTGCAATTCGCAGGTGCAGCGCCACCGGCTGAACCGATGAAAACTTGGTTGACGTAGCACGGCGTGATGCACAAATCACCCACCGCTTTCCACATTTTGACGTTGTCTACGCCGCCTAGCTCGCAGCCCTTCCCAGTTTGGTAGCAAATGCTGAAGGGTGGCAGGCTGCCTCCGGTCATCTGATTGGGCCAATTCAGTTTGCCGACGTACCACATATCCAGCGAATTCAATGATGTAGCCTTCAAATTGGTCACGAGAGTGCCCTGGATAAAGATCGAGATCGTCGCCAATGACTTGCCGAAACTGTGATCGTTCCAGTAGTGCACACCGACCGAATAGGACAGATTTTGCGGTGCAATTAGGTTGAGATTCTCAGGTCCTGCGCCATCCGTGTCGTCCAAATCGAGCGTCGGGTCGTCTAGAATCGCCTGATCCGGTGAGCCCCATTGCGGTGTCGGATTGAACCAGAAGGTATCGAAAGGATTGTGAAACCACGGGTCCAGCACGCCGTCGCAATCCAGGTCTTTGGCGCCAGTGATCTCCGACGCTTTGGGATGGGCAAAATGCAAATCCAGATCGGCACCAGCCGCTGGACCACAATCGTTCTGATTTGGATCGCTCGGCGTATCCCACAGCAATTCCACATGTATCGCGTTATTCGGCACCACTGAAACCGTCTTGCAGCCACTTCTATCTTTGTCCACAACGCCCGAGCAGCTGACTTCGACGCAAATCGTGTAACTGCCCACGCAATTGGTGTCCAACGTCGGCGTGGCCATGTCATCGCTTGGAAAAAACGCGGGGTTGCAACCGGGCGGCGCTTTGACTGTCCATTTGTACTTGGTCTGTGCGGCAGCCTTACACGAATTGCCTTTCAAATTCAGCTTCGTCTGCGGAATCACTTCCTCACCCTGCTTGACCGCAACCGCAGGCGGAGTGCTGACCCCGATGCCAGTGGCGGTCGTAAACACGTTGACGCCGTTTGCGACCACGTCCAACTCGTAAGTTGTCGGAATCGGTTGCTGATTGGCATCCAACTGACTGACTTTGCTCGGCGCAAAAATCACGTCAAACACCGCGACCGCTCCCGGCGCAATCGAGCACGCCACCAGCGGTTGAGCGATGTTGCCGCAACTAACCCCCAAACCTGTCTTCAATTTCGCCAAATCCAGCTTGAATTCACCGGTATTGGGCGCTTTGATATTGGGCGCGATGACCATGGACTGCAACGTGACCGCAACATTTCCGCAATTGCTGAGTTTAACTTCACTTTTGGCTGTTTCACCTACCACCACGCTGCCGAGATTGAGCGTCGGCGACGGGGAGATCTTCAAACACGGCTGGATTTGGCCGATATTGCCGTCCAGCGCCAAATTCTGCGTCGTTGTCCCGGCGATGACTTGCAGCAGGCCAGTTTGGGCGAGATCGGTATCCGGAGAAAATTGCACCTGAAATTCAAATGTCTGCGCGGGAAGCAGAAAAGCATCCTGGCTGTTGCCGGTTGTCAGCGTCTGGCCCAAAATTTGCACGCTAAAACGCTCGCTTCCGGCCAATTTGAACTGAATCGGCATTGCGCAGGCGCTGGCGTAGGCGATTGTCGCGGTCACGGCCACGTGCTTGCCCGCCGCGACCTTGCCGAAATGAATCGCCGGGGCGTTCAGCGCAAACACATGATCTTGTTTGCAAATTTTGGCCTGGTCCGCGTCCGGCTGGCGCAGATTTTGCGGCGGCACATCTGGCGCATCAGCGGGTTGCAACTCACTTGCCGCCGCATCCGTCAGCGCGTTTTGTCCAGCGTCCACCGCCGGGGCTGCGGGTTGCGCGACCCCGCAGGCGGACAAGATCAGCAAAATCATCGGTAAAACTTTCAACATCGTCGGCCTCACGGTTTGCCCGCGCAGTCTGGAACGCTCGTGTCGGTCAGACCGTAAAAGACTTTATTAACATAGCAATGCGTAACGCAAAAATCGCCGGTGGCCTGCCACATCTGGCCGCACGCATTGCCACTCTGATGGCACTGTTCAAAAGGCGGCAACGTTCCGCCGATGAGGGTGTTGGGCCAATTCAGCTTGCCCACGTACCACATATCTGCTGGGTTTATTGGTGTTTTGGCGAATTTAGTCACCAATGCGCCCTGGATAAAGACCGAAACGGTCGCCAGGGATTCACCCATTTTGTGATCGTTCCAATAGTGGACGCCAAGCGCATAGCTCATGCCGATTTCGGGTTGATCCATATTGAGATTCTCCGGTCCAGCGCCGTTGGTATCGTCCAAATCCAAGGTCGGATCGTCGCCGGTTTTGCTGTCGTCCGGTCCCCATTTGGGCGATTTGGCAAACCAAAAGCAATCGGAGCTATTGTCAAACCAAACATCGGGTTGGCCATCGCAGTCCAAATCAGGCCCTTTGCCGGGCAAATGGCCAAAGTGCATATCGACGTCGGAACCCTGCGTATCGGCCGGATTGGAATCGGCTGGTGTATCCCACAGTAATTCGACGTGAATTGCGTTGGATGGAAACACATAGACATCGATGCAGTCGTCTTTGCAGACTTTGCCGCCGTCACTGGCCACAACGCTCAGGCAAAACGTGTACGTGCCCACGACATTGGCCTGCAAAGTCGGATTTGCCACGTCGGCGTTGGGCACCAAAGGCTGATTGGAGCCTACTGGTTGTTTAACCGTCCATTTATACTTCACAATCGTGGAATTTTTGGCCGGCACCGACGCCGTGCCATCCAGTTCAAGCAGCGTTTGTGGAATGACCGTCTGCCCCTGCTTGACTTTGGCCACCGCCAGCGCGCAGCCCGGCAATTCGACAGGGGGCGGCGGTTCTAACCCTATGCCAATCATGGAAAATTTCGCCACTTTATCGGCATTGCTTAAAATCGACACCACCGCGGCGTCGGCGATTGGCGCAGATTTTGGGTCATTGATGATGCTGGGTGGACTGACATGGGTCGGCGCATAAATCACTAAAAAAGTCGCGACCTTGCCTGGTGGAATGACACATGTTTTCAGCGATGACGGGCCATTTTTCTGGTCCACGTCGGTGCAATCGATCTGCGGATCGACCATGAACTGGCTAAAATCGAAACTGAATTGGCCCTTGGCCGTGGCGGTCGCCAGACTGATGCCCGTCAGCACCAGCGGTGCATTGCCACAACTGGCGATTTTGACGTTGATCCAAGCCTGTTTGCCTTTGACCACCCCGCCAAAGTCGAGTTGGATGGCGGACTTCAACGCGATGCAGGGAACCAACGGCGGATCAGGCGTCGGATCAGGCTTGGTCGAGTCGGGCGGATTGCCGTCTAAATTCACGGTCTGCGCCAGCGCGCCCGCGGTGATGACCAACTTACCAGATTGCGGCGCTGCGGCGTTGGGAGCAAATTGGATCTAAATTTCTAAGGTTTGTTGCGGCAAATTGTACGCATCCTGCCAATGACCGGTCAGCAGCGTTTGGCCAAGGATTTTCACAGTAAAGCGATCACTGCCACTGAGACTAAGCACAATTGGCATCGCACAATCACCCGCATAGGTCAGTTGGACCGCGCGCGCTTGGTGCTTGCCGGGTGCGACTTTGCCAAAGTAGATTGCCGACGTGCTCAGCGTAAAGGCTTGATCTTTAGTACAAATCGGCACTTTTTCCACCGTTGGCTGGCGCAGATTCGCGGGCGGCACATCCGACGCAATCTCTGAATGGATGGCTGTGCCCGCGTCACTCACCTGCGCCTGCGCCGCATCTGCAATCGACGCTGCATGCCACGTCGGCATCCCGTCCTCTGGGTCGCCACAGCTGAACAAAATCAGCAAAATCATCGGCAAAACTTTCACCATTTTCCGCCTCCCTATTTGCTTTTGCACAGCGCTTCACTGCCAAATGCAGGTTTCTTATCAAAATCCTTGCGGTAATAGCATGGCGTGATGCAGAAATCGCCGCTTGCCTGCCACATCTTGCCGCCCTTGGGATCGCTGGGGTCTTTCTTGGCCAAGCACGCGTCGCCACTCTGTTTGCAGACGGTCAGCGGTTCCAGCGGCCCGCCGACCAACTTGTTGGGCCAGTTGATGTTGCCGACGTACCACATGTCCAGTGAATTCATGGGTGTATCGCTCACTTTAAGCACCAGCACACTTTGGATGTATACAGAAACCGTGGCGAGCGATTTGCCAAAACCATAATCGTTGTAGTCATGTACAGCAATCGGGTAAGCGACATCGCTCTCCGGCTGCACGAGGCTTGTCCACTCCGATCCCCATTCACCGCCGCCGTTGTAGTCATAGTCCAAGACCGGATCGTCCAAGACCGCTGGATCGGCGGAACCCCATGGCGGCGAGAACTGAAACCAGAAGCAATCAAAAGGATTGCTGAACCATGGATCGGGCGCGCCATCGCAATCCAAATCCGGCTGCGAACCGGGCAAATGGGCAAAATGTAGATCCAAATCTGCACCAGTGCCCGGTCCATAGTCGCCTTTGTCCTGATCCGCCGGCGTGTTCCACAACAATTGAACGGTAATAGCGTTTTCCGGCACCACGACTATATCCAAACACTGCGAAATGCAGCTTTTGACGTCGTTGTTGTCCCAAACGTCCAAGCAGAATGTATAAGTCCCCACTGATTTGGCGAACAAGTTCGGAGTAGGGAAGGCATCGCCGGGCATGAGCGCTTGGTTGGAACCAACCGGTTGTTTGACGGTCCACGCGTATTTCTTGATGACGTTGCCGCCCTTCGCTTTGGAGGCCGTGCCGATCATATGCAAAAGCGTTTGCGGAACGACCTCTTCGCCTTCCTTGCACGACACGACCGCGATTGGGCAATTGTCTTTGACGCCAATACCTTGCACCTTCAACTGCGGTTTGACGTAAGCGTTGCTCGACACTTCAAGCACCGCGACATCGGGCACAGGATCGGATTTAGGATCGCTCGGCTCGCTCAGCGGGCTGATGTCGGCGGGCGAGTAAACAATGTCAAACTTGGCCGTGCCAGTGATCGGGATCGTGCAGGCGTTGGCCTTGCTCGGGCCCATTTTTGGTTCGATCTCAACGCACTTGTTGTTGGTATCGCCAATCATCTTCTTGAAATCAAGCGTGAATTCATCGGTATTTGTGCCCGCTGTGAACACCATGCTGTCGACAACCAGCTCAACACCGCCGCAATTTTGGATCTGAATTTCACGGCTTTCAGTCAACCCGCTTTTGACGCCAAAATGGACCGTCGGATAGGGCGTGAGCTTGATGCACGGCACATCGGTGTTGGCCAAAATAGGCACGGTCGAGTTCGGATTTGCCGGATCGTCGCTGTGGAACGTCACGAACCCCGAACGCTTCTTGTCATCCGTCGGCGTGAACTTGACGCAGAATTGATGCAATTCACCGGGCAGAATCTCAACGCCAGATGGCAGAACACCGGCTTTTTCCTCTTTCACGCCAACCGCATCGCATCGGTCTTGAAACAAGCTGAACGGCGCATCGACTTGGAAAGTAACCGTTGAAATCCTCAGCGAAGCTTTGCCAACGTTGCTGACGATAATCGGCAGCTTGGCAAACAGCGTCGGCGCAACGTAGGGAAATTCCAGATTCTTGTCGACGCTGATCTTTGGGCTGCTCTGCTTGGCCACGTCCGGGCTCCATTGGGCTGCATCGCTGCCCGCGACCGCGACCGTGCCGGTCACAAGCCCAGTGGCTGGCGGGTCGCTGCACGCGGCCAAACAAAAGCTCAAGATCAACAGCCGCGCCATGCTCTGCCTCACTTGCCTCCAGCCAAACACGTCTTGAGCGAACTGGATCCGCCGACGTTGCTGGTAAAAAGCACATTTTCATAGCAGTGGCTGATGCAGAATTGCTGGTTGAAAAGCGTCCACATTTTGCCGCCCTTGGGGTTGCTGGGATCGTTGAGGCCGATGCAGGCGTCGCCGCTCTGGTAGCAAATATTCAACGGGGGCAGCGGGCCACCTACAAGTTGATTGGGCCAATTGATCTTGCCGACGTACCACATATCCAATGGTTGCATTTCAACACCTTGCAATTTGGCCACCAACACACCTTGGAGAAAGATCGAAATCGTTGCCTTCGACTTGCCGAAGCCGTGATCGTTCCAGTAATGTACGCCCACGGAATAGGCGACGTTGTTTTCAGGGCTAATTACGTTGAGATTCTCGGGGCCTGCACCATCCAGGTCGTCCAAATCCAGCGTAGGATCATCCGGAATCGCTGGATTGGCAGATCCCCACTGCGGCTTGGGATTGTGCCAAAACGCGTCAAAATCGTTGTTAAACCACGGGTCGCCCTTGCCATCGCAGTCAATATCCAGACCGGACGAAAGCGGATGGGCAAAATGCAAGTCCAGGTCAGCACCGGCGTTCGGGCCCGAATCGGTCTGATCTGGATCTTTCGGGGTATTCCACAGCAATTCAACGTGGATCGCATTGTCGGGCACGATCACCAAGTCCGAACACGCCGAAACGCACGACTTGACCCCGTAACTATCCCACACATCCAAGCAAAACGAATACGTTCCCGCGGTGTTGAGGAGCATAGTCGGGTCGGGGTACGCATCGCTCGGCACGAGCGGCTGATTGGAACCGACCGGCTGCTTGACTGTCCACTGGTATTTCGCAATGTAAGCAGCGGCTTTGTTGTACGACTTGGAACCTTGCAAATGCACTAGCGTTTGCGGAATCAATTCCTTGCCTTCTATGAAACTCACAACAGCAACTGGGCAATTGTCTTTGACGCCAATGCCTTGCACCTTCAATTGCGGCTTTGCGTAGGCATTGCTCGATACTTCCAACATAGCGATATCAGGCACCGGATTGGATTTCGTGGCGGTCGGATCGCTCGGTGGGCTGATGTCGGCGGGCGAATAGACAATGTCGAACTTTGCCTTGCCGTCGATCTGCAATGGGCACGGGTTGGCCTTGCCTGGGCCCTTCTTGACATCAACCTTGGCGCACTTGATGTTGGTGTTGGCAATCATCTTGCTGAAATCAAGTGTGAATTCATCGGACGGCGTGCCGGTGGTGAACACGATGCCGTCGATCACCAATTCAACCCCTCCGTTGTTCCGGATCTCTACTTCGTGACTTTCACTCAATCCGACTTTGACGCCGCTAAAATTGAGGGCCGGATACGGCACCAGCTTGATGCTGGGCACATCCGGATTGCCCAATATATTGACAGTCGTGTCCGGCGTCGCTGGGTCATTGCTGTGGAAGATCGCAATACCCGATTTCTTCTTGTCATCGGTCGGTGTGAACTTCACACAGAATTGATGCATTTCGCCGGGGAGAATCGCAACCGTCGTCGGCACAATGCCCGCTTTTTCTTCTTGCACACCTGCGACATCGCACTTGTCTTGAAACAGACTGAACTGCGCGTCGACCTGAAACGTGATGGTAGAAATCGTCAGCGCCGCGTTGCCCGCATTGGTGACGATGATCGGCAGCTTGGCGTACAGCGTCGGCGCCACATATGGAAATTGTAAGAATTTATCGATCATGATCTTGGGCGACGGCGCCTTTGTCACGTCACTGGGCGCAATCGCAGCGACTGCGTCGCCTCCATCGTTGACCGGCTGTGGCACCGCGCAGGCGCAAAGCAGGCCACCGCACAAAAATATCAGCAAATTCCGCACAAAGCCCCCTGCGCGCGGCCGAATTTGCACCGAGTTGGCGTGTTGCCAAACTGACACCTAAACACGCTAGCGTCAAGCAAAATTTTCCACGCCTTGGACTACAAAGGCCCTGAATCGGTTGCGCATCCGCGCGCGTGCGCGTAAGTTGCGCCTGCGGCAGCGCCCGCGCGAGCGTGAAATGATCGAAGTCCGCGCCCTTTCAAAGACTTTCAGCCAACGCAAACGCCCGCCGGTGCTGGCGGTGCGCGATGTGACGTTCGCTGTGCAACCGGGCCAGATCTACGGACTGCTCGGCGCCAACGGCGCGGGCAAGACCACAACGCTGCGGATGTTGGCGACTTTGTTGCAACCTTTTGCGGGTAAGGCCCTTGTCGCCGGTTTTGACGTGGTCAAGGAACCGGAAAAAGTCCGGGCGCAAGTCGGGTTTCTGGCGGCTTCTACCGCGCTTTACGGTCGGCTGACGGCGAGGGAAATGTTGACTTATTTTGGGCAATTGCACGGCATGACGGCGGAATTGATTGCGCAGCGCACGCTGAAATTGGCGCAGCAGCTGGATATGCTCGATTTTTTGGATCGGCGCTGTGAACAGTTTTCGACGGGGATGAAGCAAAAAACCTCGATTGCGCGCACGCTTCTGCACGATCCGGCGGTGATGATTTTTGACGAACCGACGCTGGGTCTGGACGTGATGACGGCGCGGGCGATTGTGAAATTTGTTCGGCAATGTCGCGACCGCGGCAAAACCGTGATTTATTCAACGCATGTGATGAGTGAAGTCGAAAAACTTTGCGATTTCATAGGCATCATTCATGACGGTCAACTGCTGGTGCAAGGAACGCTGGCCGAATTGCGCGCGCAGACGGGCCTGCACGATTTGGAGGATATTTTTGTGCAAGTCGTCGGCGGTGAACAGCCATGAATTTTAAGCTGATTACGGCAATTTACCGCAAAGAACTAAAGGATGCGTTGCGCGACCGCCGCACCATGATGTCGACGGTCGTTGTGCCTGCATTGGTGATTCCGCTAATGACGCTGGCGGTTACGTCGCTGGCAACCAAACTGGTGGCGGAAGCCCAGCAGGAAATCCCCGACGTGATGCTGCTGGGCGCGCAGGATTCGCCGGAAATTGCCGCAGACCTACAAAAAGACAAGGGTTTGCATGTGATTGCGCAAACAGCGGAGTGGCAGCAACTGATCTCCGACAAGAAATTGCGGGCGGCGGTGCGGATTCCTGAGCATTTTCAGGCAGATTTGGCCCATGCCAACGCGCAACCGATTGTGATCTATCACTACGAAGGCGAGATGAAATCGGCGATGGCGGCCCACGAACTGGAAAACCATTTTGCGCGTCTGCAGCAACAAACCGTGCAAAAACGGCTACTAGAAAAAGGCCTCCCGCCTGCGACTTTACAACCGTTTGCGCTGCGCCGTGAAAATGTGGTGGCGGCGGAAAAAGTCGGCGGCAACCTGCTTGGCGGTATGATCCCGTATGTTATCCTGATTTTGTGCCTGACCGGTGCGATGGTGCCGGCGATGGATACAACGGCGGGTGAAAAAGAGCGCGGCACGTTGGAGACACTATTGTGTAGCCCCGCGTCGCGCTTGGAGATTGTGCTCGGCAAGTTTCTGTTGGTGCTCACGGGATCGTTGTCGGCCATGGCGCTGTCGGTCTTGTCCATGAGCGTCAGCGCCGCGCTCGTTGGGCACATGACGACCCAACTGGCTGAAACAGCAGGTAAACTTCCAGGCACGCCTGGCGCGCTGCCGGGACTGCCTGCGTTGGATCCGATTGGCGCCTTGGCCGTGTTTGCGATGATTGTTCCGCTGGCGGTGCTGTTTTCGGCGGTGACGTTGGCGATCGGCGTGTTTGCAAAAACCTACAAGGAAGCGCAGAGTTACATTTCACCGCTGGTATTTGTGGTCATTTTGCCGGCCATTGTCGGCATGTTACCTGGTGTGGAATTAGACTGGAAATTGTGCTTTGTGCCGATTCTCAACGTGTCTTTGGTGTGCAAGGAAATGTTGTCGGGCATTTGGCACTTTGGTAATATTGCGCTGGTTTTTGGCCTGACGTGTGTGTACGCGGCGCTGGCGTTGCAGTGGGCGACGCGCATGTTCAACCGCGAGGATGTGATTTTTCGCACGTGATTCGTTGCGGAGGGTAAATGCGCTGGTATTTTGCAGTTTTCGCGCTCTTTTGCTGCAACTGCGGTGGGGCATCGTCAGCTACGACAGCAGACGTCGCAAGCAGTGACACCTGCGCAGATGCGTGTGCCGAACCGGCGGCGCCTGGGATAGTGGCCTGTAAGGCTTTGGCAAAAGCGATTTGCGATGCCGCCGCCGGTTGCTGCGCCGGTAAGGCTGCTGCCGCCGATTGCGCTGACAAACAACTCAAAGATTGTGTTGCAGCCGGTTTTGAAGGCCTTGGCGACGGCGCTGGCGGTGGGGTGGTGCAAGACACCTCTCGGCAAAAAGCTTGTGATGACGCGGTCAAAGCTGCACTAACCAGTTGCAATCTCGCCGCAGCAAATGCGGCGCGCGACCGCTGCTTGGATGCGTGGAGCGACAAGGCGGCGATCGGCGGCGAATGCGCCAGCGCCACGGGTGTACCCTGCGCCAATTTCAGCGGCCGCTGCGTCAACAAGGGCAGTTGGATCTGCAGCAAGGTCGGCAGTGAGGGCGACAGTTGCAGTTTTACCAAACCGTGCGCAGCAAATTTGTCCTGCAATAACACAGCGTTGACCCGCGCTACCCAGTGCGGCAAACCCAATTCGACCTGCAACTTGTCCGACAAATGTTTGGACGGCGACAAATGCGACAACGGCAAATGCGCCACCGACAGCAGCGGTTTGGCCAACGACGCGGCGTGCTCCAAAAGCGAAGACTGTAAAACCACAGCTATTTGTAGCGGCGGGAAGTGCGTGAGCAAAATGTGCGGTTTTTAGGGCGCTTGTGCGCGACGGCCCGCGCGAAATGCGCTAGTGTGCGCGCGCGCCTGTGTCGGGCGCGGAGAATGCATGGCCGTGCGCGCAATTAGCCTTTGCTCCATCTTGCTATTTTGTAGCGCTTTTTTGGCTGCCTGCGGCGAAACGGCTGCGGTCAGCGCCGCCGACGCGGCTGCGGACGCGCCGTTTGAAGTCAAAGCCGACGGCGCAGTTGTGGATTTTGACTTATTGCCCACTGATATTGCAGCGGATTCTACGGAATTGGCCTGTCCGGGCGCCAAGGGCTGTGAATGCAGCCTCGACGCCGATTGCGACGACCAAAATCCGTGTACCACTTTGCAAGTTTGCGCGAAAAGCCAGTGCACCGCCGGTGCCCCCGCCTTGTGCGACGACGGCGACCCTTGCACGGTAGATTCCTGCGCATTGCCAGATGGTTGCACGGCCGTTGTCGTCAATGACATGGGCTGCAGCGACGGCGACAATTGCACAGTGGGTGAAAAATGCACTGACGGCAAGTGCATGGGCGGCAAGGCCAAAAACTGTGACGACGGCAATTTGTGTACCGACGACAGCTGCACCAAGAAATTTGGCTGCACCGCCGCGCACAACAAGCTGAAATGTGCGGATGGCAATAGCTGCATTGAAATCAGCTATTGCGCGTTCGGCGGCTGCCAACAGGGCAAATTCAAGGGCTGCGACGACGGCGAAATTTGCACGTATGAATTTTGCGATCCGGTCAAAGGCTGTGAATTCATTAACTTACCAGAACCTTTGACCGCATGCGACGGCGAAATGATTTACGGGCGCTGCGTCAAAGCCTTTGCAAAAACCAACCATTGGGAAGAAGCGCGGCAAAACTGCATCGCGTGGGGCGGCGACTTAATCAGCGTGCGCAACAAGCAGGAAAACCAGAAATTGCTCGAAATGGCGCAAAAAACTTGTGCCAAAGACGCGTCGATTTGGATCGGCTACACCGACGCGGCGCAAGAAGGCAACTTTCGTTGGAGCGATGGGACACACGGAAAATACTGGGGATTCGGCGGCGGCGAGCCGAACAATTCGGGCGATGAAGACTACGTGCAACTTACGCCCAACGGATTTTGGAACGACATCGGCGGCGGCGCGCAAATGCCGTGTTCCATCTGCGGCCGCAAACAGGTCAACGCTTGCGACGATGACAAAGGCTGCGCCAGCGGAGACACCTGTGGTGGAGGTAAGTGCAATAAAATAAAGGGAAAACCATTGAGTTGTGACGATTTCAACCCGTGTACCCTCGACGGCTGTGCGGTTGGCCTCGGCTGTGGCCACACGGCGACTGCGGACGGTGAAATCTGCAGCGACGCAGGGACTTGCACCGGGGGCGGTTGTATCATGGCAAAACCGCAAGGTAATTTGCCCAAGAGCTGCGCAGAAATCTTGGCCGGCAAACCACTTGCAGTCAATGGCGCCTATTGGCTTGACGCAAATGGCGAAGGGTATCAAGGCTTTTGCGACATGCAGGCAGGCGGCTGGACGTTGGCGCTCAAGGTCGACGGCAAAGATCCCAAAAGCGGCTTTGCCGCCAGTATTTGGACCGATGCCGCGCCGTTCAACGTCGCAGATTTCATGCTCAACGACAAACAGGCCAAGTTGGCAAGTTTTTCTACGTTGTCGTTCAAGGAGTTGCGCGTCGGCATGCGCAAAGACGGCCAAACCAACTGGCTGGTTATCAAAGCCAGCGCGCCGGTCGCCAACTTGTTGTCGCTGTTTGTCGGCGACAAGCCGTTGTCAACGGGACAGGGTGTATTTGCTTGGGAATCACTGCTAGAGGGCGCTTCTCTGCAATCCAATTGTTTGCAGGAAGGCATCAATCAAGTGGCGGGCGGTGCCAAAGTGCGCTTGGGCATCTTTGGCAACAATGAGAATGATTGCAGCAGTGTAGACTCATGGCTCGGCTTGGGCGGCACCGACAATTGCGGCAGCAAAGGCACGCCCACATCGGGCAACATCGCCTGCTATGGCCCTGACCATGGCGAAACATCTGTCGCAGTCATGGGTTACCTGATGGTGCGTTGACGGCGAATCGCCCAGAGCGTGCAGAGCAAGCCCATCAACATCCAAGCGTTCGCAGGCGAAGCGGTGGCCGCCGAACAAGCAGGACCGGGCGATTCTGGTTTAACAACAGGCCTTTGGGTGGTTGGACAGTCGACCAAATTTTCGTCGACCAAGCCGTCGCAATCGTCGTCTAGGCCATTGCAGGTTTCGATCGGCGGGGTGCATTGACTCCAGCTGCAAGTGCCATCGCAGACTTGCACGCCTTTGGACTTGCACGCGCTGTCGCAAGCGCGCGAGGTCGCGGCGGGGCAATTAAAACCTTCATCTTTCAAGCCATTGCAGTCGTCGTCGCGGCCGTTGCACACTTCTTTGGGTGGGGTGCACGCACTCCAACGGCATTGGCTGCCGCAGGAGCGAATGCCTTCAGTGCCGCAAGAAGTCGCACACGTCACTGCGCCTTTGGCGATCGCAGGATCGCACTGCCAATTCAAAGATTTTGGCGCCAACTCCAGCCGCCCATAGCCGTAAATCTGATCCGGTCGGTTATCCCCCATGCCCACTGCATCCGCGATAATTTTGTCGATCACATCGATGGGCCGTTGGCCAAGGGCCGTCGCGTACAGCGCCACAACGCCCGCTGCGTGCGGGCACGCACACGAGGTTCCATAAAAATCTCCCATACTTGTACTGGTTCCCGTGGGCGCAACGACTTCTGGCTTTTGCCGACCGTCGGCGGTTGGACCGTAGGAACTGTAGCCCTCAATCGGACCTTCCTTGTACTGCCCATGGCGCACCGCGCCCACCGTCAACACACCGTTGCACGATCCGGGATCATAGACATTTCCGTTGTTGTTGTGCACACTTAAGCTGCCCGCTCCGTAACCCAAGTTGACGATCCGCATCGGCACGCTCACTTTGCCGCCGCTGGCGCTTTCCACAACGATGCCGTACGCCCCACCCTGCACATTTTGAAGCACAATCGCTTCTACCGGCAATTGAAATTTGTTCTGAACAATCAATGAACTGGCGACCTCGTCCCAAACATCCTTTCCCTGCTGCTTGTGAAACAGCCGCAGATTCAGGTCGACTTTGTGCGTAGAATAATCGTCCCAATCCAGCACGATCCAAATCTTTTGCCCGCCGTACTGGGTAAACTGCAATTGATTGACATCAGGCTGGAAATCGCTTTTTCCATCGCCGTCTTTGTCCGCATAAATGCCGCTGAAAAAGCCGCCGCCGCTGTTGTTGCCCGACGCGTTAACCCAAGCGATGCCGGCGCTGCGCGCTTGATCGACGATTTTGCACAGGGCGCCGTCGTGGCGGCCAAAACTTTGACCAAACCAACCTACGGAGTGGCTGACGATGGAAATATGCTGAGGATTGCCTTTTGTCGTCAGGATCTTGGCAAACGCCTGTGCCTCGGCGAGGCTGCCCGCGCGCACCGGCACCAAGGCAACGCCGGGCGCCACGTCGGCGATCGTTTCGGCGCACATCGTGCCGTGGGCACCGCCTGTCTGCTCAACTTTGCTGAGCATATGGGGTAACTCGCCCGCAGCGATAGACGCGTCTAAATGCTCAAAACCTTCATCCAACACCGCGATGGTTGTGCCGGTCCCGGCATCGGCGAGGCATAGTACTGCGGAATTGCGTAGGTAACTCGCACCTTGGCTCATCACCGGTCCGACCATGGGCACCGGCCGCGCGGGCATTTGGGCGTAGGCAATTTGCGGCGTGGCCGCGACATAATTCTCAATTTGATCAAGGGCAATCCAAACGTTGACCAAATCGGTGCCGATTGCGCCGGGGCGGCCGCCAAAACGGCCGACCGAAGCGATGGGAAAATCGTCCGCCGCAAGGCCATCTTGCATGTGCAGTTGGACCTCCAGCAGATTGCCGTCAAACTTTGCCAAACCATTGGTCAATTGCTGCTGACTGGCCACAAAATCGTGTTTGGCGATCGCTTCGAGCGCGAGCGCGAGGTGACCGCCCACCCGCGGATGTGCACTTGCGGGTGACACCAACAGGGCCGAACAAATAAGCAGATAACTGAGCAATTGCAGAGGGCTAAAGCGCATTGCGCGTCCTTTGCGCTGCGGCAAAATCGTGCCACGCGATGAGCAGTGTGCGAGATTTCGGCGCCTTTGGCGAGGGCAGGGCTATCGCAAGAACGATCAGTCTCCGTGGCGGCCTATTGCGCCGGGATCGATCGACGGGTCGCGTGCGATATCGTCAAATATATTGAATGTGCGAAGAAAAATGGGTCCGCTGGCGACGCGTGGGAATAAAATTCCCCCGCTA